>JALTFO010000048.1 GCA_027007005.1 Candidatus Bipolaricaulota bacterium
TAGACCTGGTTGAGCTTCGTCCCGGCCACTTCATCGATGTCGAACACGTTGTCGGGCATCCCCGGCATCGCTACCAGCGGCTTCACCGAGGATAGATCGATCTCCAGCGTGGAGTCATAGACAGCATCCTCGTCCGGGGACAGCTCTGACCAATCACTCTCCCGCTTCTGCATCTTGAGGAACGATCTTGTGATCTCGTCTGAAGGGAAGATCGAAGAAGTTGCCCCGGTCTCGGTGCACATGTTGGTGATCGTCGCTCTTTCGGGGACGGAGAGGGTCTTCACGCCAGGGCCGGTGAACTCGATGAAGTGGCCGACCCCGCCCTTAACGGATATGCGGCGCAGGATCTCCAGAGCGACGTCCTTTGCCCCCACTCCGTTGGTGAGCTTCCCGGTGAGGATGACATTCAGCATCTTGGGGACGATGACGTAGAACAGTCCCCCACCCGCGGCCACGGCAACGTCCATCCCACCGGCGCCGATACCGAGCATCCCAAGACCACCTGCGGTCGGTGTGTGGGAGTCCGACCCAAGGAGTGTCTTGCCAGGAACGCCGAAGCGTTCATAGTGAAGTTGGTGACAGACGCCGTTCCCGTTTTTGGAGAACTTTGCCCCGTAGTGGGAGGCGATCGTCTGTAGGAAGACGTGATCGTCGGTCGACTCACCCTTGAACCCAAGCGATGTATGATCGCAGTAAGAGACGACCTTCTCCGCTTTTACCTTCTTCAAGCCGAGCGACTCGAACTCAAGCCAGGCCATCGTTCCAGTTGAGTCCTGCGTGAGACAATGGTCGATACGGATTCCGACCTCCGCCCCCCGCTTTAGGGTTCCTTCCTGCACGTGATGTGAGAGAATCTTTTCCGTCATCGTCATGCTCACGCTGATCACCTCATGGGGATATTCTCATTATGCAAGAACATGTTCTTGTTTTATGAGGCAGGATACCGAGATGAGAGAGAGTTGTCAAGGAGAGGAGGAACGGGGAAGAACCTTGAACGTGGAGCGCGGAAGTGCGAATGCGAAGCGAAAAACGAGAAAAGTATGCATCACGCAACAAGCACCACGGGGAGCAATGCAAGAGCTCTGTAATGGGTTATGTTGGGTCATGCATGATCAGACAAACCAGATAAGTAATGCTTTCCTTCGCGATCTCGGCGTTCTTGAGCGAGCGTAAGCGAGCGGGCGAGAGAATGCTCGGAACGCGGGACTTGGAGCTTAGAACGCGGACGGAGGGCAGATTTCTCACGACGAAGGGCACGAAGAGCATTAAGGGATGGAAAGCCTTTCACTCTCTGAGATATCCCTGTCTTTCTTGTTCGGCGAGGTAAAGCAGGTGCTGCAACGTCGACAGTTCGACAGCAGCAAACCTTTCGTGTGGCGACGGTGGAAGCTCTTGAATGGTAAGTAGGTCGTTCAAGAGCCAAGGGCATTATTGGCTCGGGCGAAGAATATATACGTGAGGACTGCTCCTACAACGTAGGCGATAGAGGTAATCAAGAAGAGCGGTATGAGTGCTGCCATCATCAATGCTGCACTTACAAGCAAGGTCGCCCGATACGGGATAACTCCGCCTGCTGAGCCACGGAGAGAGTGAGCGAATATGCCTTGGTATCCTTGCGAGAGACAGCCCGCTTGTAGGGTTTCTCAAGCTTGCTACATGAAACAGCAATGGACCAAGTGTCTGGAAGGATTCGATTACCCTGTGGGGTTCTTGAGTTGTAAAGCCATCCATAGAAAGCTACCATTGAATCGGCCAAATGGAGGGTGAGAGGTATGGACTCAGTTAATTGGATCATCAATAAGCGTGCCTGGTCGGATGTGCACAGCAAGTGGCCAGAGCGCGTAATCCCCAGGGATGTGCCGAGGATTGTCCGCAAGTTCCACGCGCAGATTCCAGGGTATCGTATTAGCCCGCTGAAGGGGCTCGATCGGCTCGCGTCGATGCTTGGTGTGGGCGGTATTTGGGTGAAGGATGAATCGCAGAGGCTTGCCCTCAATTCCTTCAAGGTGTTGGGAGGATCGTATGCCATCTACAACGTGCTCAGGCAGAAGCTTGGCTTGCTTTCAAGGGAGGTCTCGCTTGCTGAGTTAACGTCCCCGGAGGCGCGCGAGAAGTTAGGAGTGATCACCTTTGCTACTGCTACCGACGGGAACCATGGCCGCGGGGTAGCGTGGGCGGCAAGAAAGCTCGGACACCGCGCGATCATCTACGTCCCGAGGGGAACAGCACAGGCGCGGATCGACGCGATCAAGGGGTACGGGGCAAAGGTTATCGTCATCGATGGCAACTACGATGAGGCCGTCGATAAGATCAAAGAGGACGCGCGCAAGCAAGGCTGGCAGGTGGTGTCGGACACGGCATGGGAGGGATATGAGGACATTCCCACGTGGATAATGCAGGGGTACACGACACTGTTCTCCGAAGCGCAAGAGCAGCTGGCCGCACAAGGGATCATTAAGCCGACGCACGTCTTTGTGCAGGCCGGAGTGGGATCCCTCTCCGGCTCGGCTGTGGCGTTCTATCGCACCCTGCTCGGTTCCGAGGCCCCGTTGTTTACTGTGGTGGAACCGACGAATGCTGCCTGCTTGTTCGAATCTGCGAGGATCGGCGATGGGAAGCCGTACAAGATCGAAGGTAGTCTCGATACCATCATGGCTGGGCTTTCCTGTGGGCGGCCCAATCCGATCGCCTGGAATGTCCTCTGGGACTGCACGCACGTCTTCATCTCTTGCCCAGATTTCGTGGCGGCAAGGGGGATGCGGATGTACGCAGTGCCTCTCGCCGGCGATCCATTTATCGTGTCCGGCGAATCTGGAGCAGTGACCCTTGGAGTGTTGTCATTGATCATGCAACGACCAGAACTGGCACCCCTGCGAAGGCGGTTGAGTTTGGGACAGGATTCTCAGGTGTTGTTGGTGAATAGCGAAGGGAATACCGATCCTGACGACTTCCGTAAGGTGGTGTGGGAGGGAGCACACGCCGTGCCGCGGGGGTTCAAGGTGACGGAGCTAAGAAGCTAGCGCAGCGATCTTCTTTGCGCTACGGCACAGGCGCTTCCTGTTCAGCTTCCATCAGGATTGCTGTCTTTGTAGCATCGACGATCGATTCGAACTCGTTCATAGCGTAGGTCCAGGGTGGAACAGTCCCGTCCTCTGCCGGCTGAAATAGCTTGTTGGGGTCAAACAGGATCCACGCACCGACGGTATCCAACATCTGGTTGCGCTTGCAATAAGAGATGAACCTCCTCCAGCGCTTTGCAAACTTCTTTGCCGCTAGAACATGTGTGTCGACGCGATAACCCTCACCTACTAGCCGCAGTGCCGTCTGGATGATTGCCTGTTTCAGAGCTCCGGCGTGGATCAGTTGGCCACGCATGGCGAGCGTCCACATTCCGACGGCGGCAAGCTGAGAGAATGTGATCGTCCCCAACCGCGACACGGCATTTATCACCTTCTTCTCCAAGCCAGGAAGTTCCTTCACTCTGTGTAGCTGCTTCCCGATGGTGAGGAAGGCGCGCTGCCTACCCGTGGTCATAAAGTCGTAGGTGATGTTCATAGGGAGGACGTTTGGATTGCGTGCCATCTTAACAATCCGGATGAGCCCTGCCTTGGCCTCCTCAAACTTGCCGTCCTTCTCCAGCCCTCCTTCAGGAGCTATGTATAGGGGATCTCCTTCATCGAGCACCGCCGCGAAACGAGCTAGTGCATCCAACGTCTCTCTCACGTGCTGCGTGCGGAGCTTCCGTCTGATTTCGGGGGCAAACACGGAGAACTCGCGCTCCCGATCGAGTGCCCGGTGATAGCGAAAGCGCAGCACGCCCGAGATGTGAGTGGTTGCCTTGGCTCCGGGGATCATCTCCTGCACCGAACGCGAGAACAGATCTCCAACGGGCACGTTCCCTATTATCTCTAGAACTGTACGCAGATGTGCCTTTAGCTTGCGCCCATGTAGGTACCCGATCGGATAAGCACGGATCGCCTTGAGTACCGCACTGAGGTTGGCCGGATAGATCAAGCGACGCAGCCACTGCGGCCGATGTAGGACATAGTCTGATAGATAACCGGGCAGGAACATGCGCTCAGCAGCGACAAACGCGATCCCTTTCCCTGTCCCATTTCTTGCGCGATACAGCTTCGGCCCAAGGATGATGATGTCGAAGTCGGTCTTGTGGTTCGCTACAACCAGTGTTCCATCTGGGTTGCTAAGATTCGGCCTTCCGCTCACCTCTAGGTCGAACATTATGTGCTGACCGATCGGGAACGCGGCAACGAGAAACTTTCTGATCAACCTTCCCCACCACGGCGTGTGCGGTGCGCGGACGCTCCTTGTCGCAACGGCTATCATGGCCAGCGAAAGGTTCAATAGTTCATGATTCATCCATATTCTTCCTACCTTTGCTTGTATCGAGCGGTACCACTACCATAAAATACACCACTTGCCCGCAAAAGGAAAGCCATGAACGAACATACTACCAAGAAAGTGTTGTTTGGAACGAGCTCGTGGGGACTGGGTCACGCCACCCGCGATCTGAATCTCATCCGTGGTCTGCTGTCACGTGGTTGCGATGTGACGCTCGTCTCGACGGGAAATGCACTACAGGTCCTCAAGGACGAACTGGGCGACTCCTGTCGTTACCTTGATTGGCCAGATATCCCTTCCAGCGTAGCGCGGTCAAGTTTCTTGTTCTACATGAAGACAACAACCAACATTCCACGCATCATCTGGACTTGGCACAACGAGAAGCGCCTCGTTTCCAACCTGTTACGGAGGGAACACTTCGATCTTATTGTTACTGATCACCGCAATGGTCTCGTCCGTAGCGACGTTCCTTCGTACTTCATCACCCACAGTCCACGCTACATTGCCCCGTGGCGTGATCCGTTCATGGAGGGAGTGATGGAATGGTTCTTGGCGCGCTGGTTTGCCCCGGTGAGAGGAATCCTCGTTCCCGACGACGAAGACGGTGGAATGAGCGGGGACATGAGCCACAAAATCAGGTTCACTCCTAGGGAGAAGATCACGTATCTTGGCATACTCTCAAGCGTACACCGTCGCGACCTACCGCAAGACATCGATTACTTCATCACCATTTCTGGCCCGGAGCCGCAGCGGACGATGTTTGCCGAGAAAGTTCTATCACAGGTCAAAGCTCTCAGCGGAAAGATCGTGATCGCTCTGGGAATACCGGGTGGTAGAGCACCGGAGCTGGGAAATGGGATCGAGGTCTATCCTTACCTGAACCGAGAAAAACAGGAAGAAATGCTCAATCGCGCCAAACTAGTGGTCTGCCGTTCGGGGTACACCACATTGATGGAGCTAGCCGAGATCGGAAGGAGAGCGCTCCTCATCCCTACTCCCGGCCAATCAGAGCAGGAGTACCTGGCAAAGACACTGCGTGAACGGGGAGTGTTCTACAGTGTGAAGCAGACTAAGCTTGATCTGGTGCGCGATACGGACCTTGCTCGTAACTACCCGGGGTACACGCCGGAGCACCTGACGGAGAAATCCGTGGAGCGGTTCCTCCAAACTGTGCTCTAACTCCGAGAATAGGGATGGAATATCGGCATCAGCTCTTCTTGCTACGAGTCATCACTTGCCACAATGCTCGTAGGCACCTAGATCAGGGGCTGCTCCACAAGCGCGCAGAACGCCTTCCGGTTCCAAATCGGGGAGCTCAAGCCTCACAAATCGGAGTACCCACCGGCATGCACCTCCTCTCCCGATGAGCGTGCATCGCAATTTAAGACCAAGTTCCCTTCTCCACAACTAGCTTTAGATTCCGAGATCCGAGAGGCTACTTTGGCAGTTTATTGCATTTAGAACCACGCCCAGTCAATCTTAAAGGTACTTGCCCACTCTTCGGGATGAGCCTTCTGCCGATTTGGTGGTCGTTGGTTTTGCTACGCTGTAAGGCTCTCCTTTAATCGGCATCAAATCCATCTTCCAGGCTAGCGCTTCTTTGTAGAACTGCTTTGCTCTTTAAACGTCGATCATCAAGATCTTGCACCAACTGAAGTCAGCGTGTGTCTCAAACATGCTCTTCATCCCAATCCTCCTCCGGCGCTTTCCATCATCATCACGCAAGATCACGCAGGCAAAGCATTGACGACAAGGCATGTCTGGCGTATCCTAAACACGGGTGATCTGCGGATGACAAAATCGACAAGGGGTCAAGTGGATCGGTTCACGTGGGCTATTCTCCTGCTTATCTTCGGGGTGTTCCTCTTGATCAATCGTGAGTCGATCAACTGGATCGGTTTCTTAATCGCAGCCGGATTCCTCGTCGCTGCGGCCTTCTATAAGCAGTCCCGCGGATGGGGAAAAGACGTACTTGGACTGATTTTCGGTATCGTCCTTGGAGCGCTGGGTGTGGGGAAGCACTATGCGGTTGATGTTCCATGGATTGCAATCGCGGCAATTGCTGTTGCGATCATGCTCTTGTTCGAGGTATTCAGGAAGGGCAAGCGAAAAGAAGGCGCAGGGCAAGTGATCAACGTTAGTCATCCAAAGTCAGAAGAGTAACGCTTTCAAGAAGGCATGAACTGCCTTCACTTGCCTGCCCGCAAGAGGCCTACTATGATCGCTTTTGCCTCCATCAGATCGGCTGCCCTGAGATAGGGCACCCCCGCAGGGAGCAACTGGTGCATCCAAGGCTTGTCACCGACAAGGATGAACTCGGCAATCTCCGCTCGCTTGGCAGCGAGAAGGTCCAGGTGTGCATCTCCAATCGCGATTGCCTCATCGGGACGGATCTTGAGCTTACCCAGTGCGGAGAGAAAAGCCTGCGGGTCGGGCTTGAGCGCAGTGTCATCACGGCTTGAGACAATGTCGAAGGAAAGGGGATGCTTTGCGAGAACACGCTCGACGCTCCGGCGAGAGTTATTAGTGATCAGTGCACACTTGACATGAGCCACATGCAGCAATTGCAATAACTCCCTCGTCCCAGGAGCAAGTGTTCCATTTTCGACCCCCAGTGCCTCATGGCGCTCCAGTATTCGAATGCCTCGGACGCGCTCCTGGGAGGACATGTCCATGAGCTGTTTGTAGATCGGCCGGCCGTCAACGGGAACGCCGATCTCCTGGCGCACAGCGAGCCAATCGATCGGTGCATCCCAGATCGTCCCATCCATATCGAATAACACAGCACGAATTGTCATAGAAGCGCTATATTACCCGAAAACACCACTCAGTGGGTGATCGGTTGGCATTATTGTGTAGGCCCAGGCCTATCCGGGATGGGGAGGCCAAGAAGCTGACGGTAACTGTCGTAGTACGAGTCATCGATCTCAGTGACGGCGGTCCAACCGTAGAAGCCTTCTCCCCATAGTGCTTTCCCTTCTTTTGTGCCAAGCTGCTCCTCGACCGCGGCAACGATTCGGTCACTGACATCGGATGGGAAATCAGGACCGAATGCGAGACAGTCGTTCGGGATTGGCCCGATCACAGCTAGTACCCCGATCCGTCTGATGACATCATCAAGGTCATAGATGTTCCTCACCGCTCGCCGTAGATCCATGCAAGTTCCGCGCAGCTCCTTACGGTAAGGAGCATTGTTCCAGCGGTCCCAGATCCACAGTTCCGGATCGTCTCCGGGTTTCCAAGCTGTATTGCTGCAACCGGACGGCGGTAGTGGTGGATTGCCATACCCCGTGCAGAAATCGCCCTGCCCTTCGAGCAGTGCAACCATGGAGTTGATGTGCCCGCCGCTTTCGACGGTATTACTGAAGCTAATCCCCAGTCTATCGAAGAGCATCTTAGGCAGAACATAACCCGAGGTGGAGCCGCGATCGCTGTAGATCCACGTCTTGCCGTTCAGGTCTTGGAGCGAGTCAATCCCCGAATCGCGGGGAACGTAAATCCGGGAGAAGTAGTAGGGATACCCATGGCGCACCGCCGCAAGGCGTGGTGTGACATCGCCCTTGGTCAATTGGTAGATGCGGACGTATTGATCGGTGGTGACAAACCCGAACGTGTCTCCATCGGAGGAGGCGAACGCTTCGACCATTGCCGCGTAATCGGACTGCAGGCTCACCTCGATGTAAAGGCCGGTTTTATCATAGAGCGCTTCAGCGATTTGCTTGCCACGGATGGCAAGCTGGGAAGACTCGGTCGATGGGACGAGGAGCATGTAGATCGGCCGCTCTCTCGTACCTAGTTTCGCTCCAAACACGTAGCTCGAAATAGACAGTAAGGCTCCGATCACGATGAATGTCATAATTGATCTCTGCAAACTCCATGTTTTCATGTCACATCCCCTATACAGATGGTTCTCACACGCTTCTCTTGCCTAGTACCCTAGAGCTTATCGATATCGGGAACCGTCCCATCAGCCAGTCGAAAGAGCATTTCTCCGGCGTGAGGAACAACCAGGATTCCCTCATCCTCCCGGTTCTCGTAGTCTCTTGGGTTAATCGTAGATGGGTCGATGTAGCCCAGGTTGATCTCGCGGCATACGTCCTCTGGGATTCCAGTAGCTAGGATGACCTCCATCCGATCGTGTTCCACACCGTTGCGATAGGTCCCTATCCCCTTGACGTGCGTGGAATGGGCGAGGATGGCACGCGGCACATCCTTGAACTTATCCCACTGTCCGAGGAAATAGTCACGGGTGTGGTAGCCAACTTGGCGGATTAATTTACCGTGCGTTACGGAGATCTCGGACAAGCCGGGAGCGTAGATGATCACCCGTCCACCTTCTGCTACCACAGGTTCAAGTTTGTAGGTGCACTTTCCCGCAGTCCACAACTCCCAGTACATCGGCGGGGCCATGGAGAGGACCGTGTTGAACGGATGCTCAACCCAGACGATGTTTTCCTTTGCCGAGAGATCCACTGCCGCCGACCAACACTCGTTGACATCACCGACAAAGATCCCCTTCAAGTCGCTTCCGCGCATCACGATGGAGATCCCCACCTGCGGTGTTGTAACAAACGCTGCGGCACGCTCAATCATCGCTCGCACCGGTGTCTCTTTGTGCCCAATCGTCTTTGGGCTAGTGATCAGCGCGCCCAACCAATGGGAGTGGTGCACCATCTCCGGGCCGGATACGCCGGGAAAGAAGTACTTGTGCCCAGCGGAGAATCCCACCACCTCGTGCGGGAAGACCGGTCCGAGGATGATCACCAGATCGTGCTCAAGAACCGCTTTGTTTATCGTCACCGGGACTTCCTCGGATAGCTTACCTCCTGAGATTTCCTCCATCTCCACGCGGGTTATCGTTCCCACCTGAGAAAGCACTCTCGGATTATCCCACTCGTGCTGGAGGATGTGGATGTTTGCGAAATCGTTGAGCTTCGGGCCGAGGTGCACGCGCAGTTCATCCTCAGACAGCGGCGGATGTGTACCCAGGGCAACTAGAAAGGTCACAGCAACGGCGCGAGGAGAAAGGCTGGCGCTGATTGTTTCGAAGAATGTCGGCATGGGAAGGGTACGCGTGTTATCGGGAACGATGACCAGCACCTTCTTCCGGGTTACATCGACCTCTCGCAGCGCCTCTCCCAGGCGTTCTCCCGCCTCGCGTGTATCGATCGAGCGGCCGGGAGCGTATGATAGGATCATCCTTCCTCCCACTTCGTGTGAAACACGCCATCTTTATCGATGCGCTTGTAAGTGTGTGCTCCGAAGAAGTCGCGCTGTGCCTGGATCATGTTTGCCGGAAGGCGTGCGCTGCGATAGGCGTCCAAGAAATCGATCGCCGAATCGATCGCCGGAATTGGAATGCCAGATGCGTGCGCCTGAGCGAGGACACGGCGCAGCCCGGATTGACCCTTATCCCAGACCTCCCTAAACGGAGTTGCTAGGAAGACGAGGGGAAGATCGGGTTCCTCACGGAACACCTGTGCCATCTGCGTAAGGGTGCGCGCCCGGATGATGCATCCCGCCATCCACACACGTGCTACCTCCGCCGAATCGAGGTTGTATCCTCGTTCCCGCGATGCATCCTGCAATTGGCGAAACCCTTGTGCGTATGCCGCGAGGACGGTAATCTTGACAGTGCCGAACAGATCCCGTAGGAATTCATCGCGGTCTGCGGAAATCTTGTTATCCGGTCCCGACAACACGTCCTGTGCTTCCACCCGCTCTTCTTTCAGCGCCGAGATGACGCGGGCAAATACTGACATGGCAATTGTCGGGGCAGGCGAGCCTATGTCGAGCGCCGACTGCGTTGACCACTTTCCCGTCCCCTTCTGCGCCGCCCGATCGAGGATCAGATCCACAAGCGGTTTTCCTGTGTCAGGGTCGACTCGACGAAGGATCTTTTCGGTGATTTCAAACAGGTAGGAGGAGAGATCTCCGTTGTTCCACTCCGCGAACACACTTGCCATCTTTTGCGCAGTCATCTTAAGGCCCCGCGACATCAGATCGTACGCCTCGGCGATCGTTTCCATGATTGCGTACTCGATCCCGTTGTGCACCATCTTCACGTAGTGGCCGGATGATCCCGGTCCGAAGTAGGCGCAACACGGGCCTTCTGGGCCAACAGCGGCGATCTTGACTAGAATCTCCTCGACCTGTTCGTACCCTTCTCTGTCGCCCCCCGCCATGATCGCCGGGCCGTGTAGTGCTCCGTCCTCGCCGCCGGAAATTCCGGTTCCCAGGTAGTGGATCCCGTGCTTTCCCGCTTGCTGTATACGCTTTTCAGTATCAGAGTAGTGCGCGTTCCCGCCATCGATCACGACATCACCCGACGATAGAAGCGGGAAGAGCTGCTCCAGGACCGCGTCGGTTGCTGGTCCAGCCTTCACCATCAGGATCATCTTTCTCGGAACGGAGAGCGCTTCCACGAACTCTTTCAACGAGTGTGTGGGAACGACTCTCTTGCCTTCACACTTGTCACGCATGAACTCATCCGTGCGAAACCGCGTCCGGTTGTACACCGCCACCGTGTAGTCGCGGCTCTCCACATTCAACGCCAGGTTCTGGCCCATCACCGCCAGGCCGATCACGCCAAAGTCAGCACTCATCCATTCACCTCCCACGGTGGACGCTCGGGGAGCGCCCGCTCGAACCGTTCGATCAGCATCCCTTCGTACTCGCCGGCATAGGTCCCGGAGAGGAACCGCTCCGTCGCTTCCTCGTAGAACAACTTCCAGGACGCGATCTCGTCTCCGGGAATAATCGGGTAGAAGAGAGCACCGTTCGCCCTGGCTGCCCGCATGTCACCCGGTGCGTCCCCGATCATGAGGACGTGCCCATCAGGGTAGCTCGAGGCGACCGCCGCGATCTGCTCGGTCTTCGTCCCCATCTCCTGCCCACAGATGAGCCCAGCGTAGCGCGCGATCCCATGCTCGGTCCACTCTCGCTCCAGCGCTTCCAGCGGAGTAGCCGAGACAACGACCATGTCCGTCTTGTCATTCATAAGTTCCAAGGATTCACACACGTAGGGAAAGGGCGGGATTCCCTTCACGATCTCTTTCACCGCCCAGTTTACGCGCTCCGCCCACTCCAGCACGTGCGACAGTTCCTTTCTCTTCTCGACATCATTTGCTTCATTGATCGCCTGTTTCAATCCATCGTTTGAAAGGAGGCTCGCTGGATCATCCACCCAGGCAAAGTAGTGCGGGAACTGCGGAACCTGAAATCCGCGCTCCTTGGTCTGCTGGTGACTCGGCAGCAGTTCTTTGAGGATGCGCTTGATCGTCACATGCCGGTTTGCCCCGCGCGTCTTCGAGTAAAGATCGGCGAACTCCTTACACTCGCGCGCCGCCTGTGCTACCGGCTGCAATCTGAAGTAGGCAATCATCCACGGGCAGAAGCACTCCCTCTGTTTGATCCCCATTGTGTCGAACGCACAGCCATCAGAATCGATGCAGACAAGATAATCCTTGCTTGGCTTGAATTCCTCTAGTCGCTTACGATAATCCATCTTCCCTCACTTTCAGAGTTTACATTCTTCTGTAGCGTCGTAGCTTGTCTGCGACGTTCCGTATCTCCGTGTCTCCGCGCCCCTCCAGCTCCAGCTCCCGTTTCTTCATCGATACCCTTCCGGGATGTACTCTTGACATTTCTTCTCGACGAAGATCTCTCTCAAGCGGGCGAACCGCTGCAGCCCACCGACAAGCGGGATTCTAGGCCCAGATTCACCAATCAACGGGCGAGCATAATTCAGGAACTCATCGGTCACGTCGATCCCGCTCGGCGCGATCCATTCTGTGGGAAAGACCCGCTCAGAGTTTGCCATATCTTCAAGCCTTGCTTTGCCGTAAGAAACGTTGTACGTAGGTCCTGGAACGCGCACGATCGTCGCCATGTAGCCCGTCCGTTCCTTGATCGCTATCTCTACTGCGTGGCGGCCGACGGAGTAGGCCTCTTCCAGGTCGACGATCGAAGAATAGGCGATCGCGTCGCGCTGATCTGTCCCCGGGATCTGCCCACGCGCACTCCCACGCACGACTAAGCCGCTTTGGTTCAAGTGATTGACCACGACCTGCATGACCGACGTCTCGCTTGCGCTGAACTGCGTGTGACCGAAGGAGTCCCTATTGTCTCCGAGGTCGCCGACATCAAACCCCTCACTCACCACGACGATCACCCGCCCACTGCCGCGAAGCTCATTGTTCACATTATCTGTAAGTTCATCGAGTGTACACTCGACCTCGGGAAGATAGATCTGCAGTGGCATCTCGCGGTACGGGTCGGCAAGGCGCGCCGCAGCGGGGATGAAACCGATCTTTCGCCCCATCGCTTGCACGACGAGCACCGGATCTGAGGGTGATGAACCACGGTTCTCCTCGTTTAGGTTCTGGATCATGTGCGCCCAGTAGCGCGCAGTCGATCCGTATCCCGGCGTATGGTCGATCAACCTGAACTCTTGATCGCCGAGGTCGTTATCGATCGTCTTTGGAACGCCGACACAAACGAGGTCCAACCCGTTTTGTTGCGCAAGCTCGCTCACCCTGTACGCTGTGTCCATGGAGTCGTTCCCTCCGATGTAGAAGAAAAAACCGACGTTCTGCGCACGGAAGATCTCGATGATCCGCTCCATGTCTTCTGTCTGTTCAGGGCGTATCTTGTAGCGACAGGTGCCGATTGCACCGGCGGCCGGTGTAGTGCGAAGAAGCTTTAGCTCTTCCTCGGGCTGGGCCGACAGGTCGAGAAGTTCCTCTTTTAGAACTCCCTCGATCCCATGATAGGCTGCGTAGATCTTCCCAAAGCGATCTGGGTAGCTCCGGCAGGCCTCCACAACCCCGAGTAGGGACGAATTGATCACCACGGTTGGGCCGCCCGACTGTGCTATGACGACATTTCTTGCTTTCATCCCGAAAGCTCCTTTCCTAATGATCTACGTTTGGCCTGATCTATGGGCAGCTTCTTATCAATACTCATCACCGATCACTCATCACGGCTTTCACACTCCTGAGTAAGCGGAGAAACCTCCGTCAATCGGGACGATGATGCCATTGACGAACTTTGCTTCATCCGATAACAACCAGTTAACCGTGCCTATCAGGTCTTCCGGCGTTCCAAACCGCCCCGTTGGCGTATGATCGATGATCTGCCTGCCACGCGAAGTGAGATCATCATTATCGTCTTTCAGGAGGAAACGGTTCTGCGCAGTGAGGAAGAACCCGGGAGCGATCGCGTTCACCCGGATATTGGGCGAGTACTCCTGCGCCATGTGCACCGCTAACCACTGGGTGAAGTTGGCCACTGCTGCCTTGGCCGCGGAGTAGGCCGGGATGCGAGTGAGCGGGCGGATTGCATTCATGGAGGCGATGTTGACGATCGCCCCGTTCTTCTGCTCGGCCAACACTTTGCCAAACGCCTGGCTAGTGAGGAATGTCCCCATGAAGTTCAGGTCAAAGGTGAACCTGATCGCGTCTTCTGGTAGATCGAAGAACGGGACCTCTGCGCTCGTCGTCGCCTTGGGGTGATTCCCGCCAGCGCCGTTCACAAGGAAGTCGATATGTCCGAATTCATCGACCGTGCGTCTTGCCGCATCGTTTAACTCATCGCGAGAGAGAACGCTCGTCTTGATAAACAGGCCGTCACTCCCCGCTGCACGCACGCGGGAGAGTGTCTCTTGCGCTCTTTTTTCATCGATATCAAGGAGAACGATCTTAGCTTGTTCTCGCGCCAACCCCACGGCGATCGCCGAGCAGAGGACGCCCGCGCCACCAGTTATCACAGCAACCTTTCCATCAAACCTGTTCATCCTTCACCTCCAACCCCAGCAGGTGCCGTCCCAGATGCCGGGCCAGTCCTGCATAATGCTCCTCTTCGTGGCTTGCTAAGAATCTCTTCAACCTGTTTCCAAATTGGTCAAGAACAGAACCGTAGCCGACGTGCAGCACCTGCCGGCTATCGTGCTTCTCTACAAGTGTCGCAAGTTCATCATCTGGAACAGTGTCAATGGCTGGGATGCGTACCGGATCAGCGGAGATGTAGTAGCTCTTCTTAGCTGCATCAAACACCGAGAGCGAGAGATCCATGATCTCGCGGAAGAAGGATGGATCATCACGTGCCACCACCTCGAGTGCTACTAGGTAACTCGTCCCAGCGGTCTTCACGTGCCATTTGCCACGGGTCGCTTGGTGAATGAGCGGATAAAGGGTGAACTTGTCCGATCCGGAATGGAGACTCAGTCGATACGAACCAAACGAGCGGGCAATAGCAGCGTGGGCGTGAAGCTCCTCTTTGAACTGATCTATGTCGCCCCTCCAGTCCACCCCCTTCTCCATCGCTCCAACGAAGCGCGGAGCAAGGCTCGTAAGCTTCACCCCTTTACGGTGCAGTTCACGAGCTACAAACAGGTGTTGTAGTGGGCTTGTCGGGAAATCGGTCTCATCGACAGAGACCTCGTAGTCAAACCCCTCTGGAAGACGCTCGCTGAGTGCACGGTACATCTTGGCGGCGTACTCAATGGCCTTGCCATACTTGACCGCGGCGCCAAAGAGGGCATCTTCTGTGAATCGCAGCTCTCCCAATTCTGGAATCAAGAACGGACGATCGATGTACTCCTGTCGCAATTCATCGGCCTGGCTGAGGGCGGAGAATCGTTGTCGCAGTTCTTCTCCTGATATTTCCTCCGCTGCCACTACGTGCTCTGACGGATCGCAGGTGAAGAACGTGTACCCGATATCCGCGGCCTCAAGCGCATCCTCAACGCGTTTTAGGTGATCGGCGTCCGCCCCGAATCCGCCCTTGTAGCCTTCCCGAAACGCGCCGAAGATCGCACTTGCCATTACTTCAGAAAACGTTCGTCCGGTACGAGCATTCTCCCGCACCGACTGCTGGGCGAGGATGGGAAAGACGTTCGTCTTTCCAAGGGCTCTGATGTGCCCTGGCGTGGCCGAACCAAGCCGGTCTCCGAATCCGAAACTGGGCCTATCGGAAGGAATACGTCGTGGCTTGAACCAGGGGACGACACGAGCGAGATCAAGGGCTACTTCAGTAGTTAGAGGATACAGGGCGCCATCGGCAAATGGATCACCTCCTGCAAAGGGAGATTCCCCATGGACATAGACTCTCTTCTCTCCATCGGAGCGCCTCACCAAGCAGAACAAGGTGTCTCTTCCCTTATAAAGTGATTGTTCAAAGACCTCCCACCCTGTAGGAAGATTGCAAGTTGTCAATTCTCTCCTCCTTTCAGCCTTTTGGGTACATTGAGAAGCGCATCGTAGTTTGGCTTGGGAAGCGGTTCGAGGACTAATGCCTGACGATAATCTATCGCATCAAGCGCGTCCCACACCTGCGCGAAATCAAGATGCCCATATCCTGGGATCCAGCGGTTGGAATCGGCAAGGTGTACGTGGAACAAGCGATGTCCCGCACTACTAAATGCTTCGCCGACATTTGTCTCTTCGATATTGGCGTGGAAGGTGTCGACGAGAAGGCCAAGGTTGTCTGCGCCAACACGCTTCACTACGTCGATCCCTTCTTCTACTGTATTCACTAGACGGGACTCATAGCGATTGAGCGGTTCGAGGGCGAGCTTGACTTGCGGAGCATGCTTCGCACACTCGCGTAGCGCCTCAGTGAGCAGTTCAATGTCACCGTCCGCACCACGCAGTGAACCAATGATCACCACTGCGCCAAACCTTGCAGCGAAGTCCATATGGGCCTCTATCCGGTCGATTGTGCGACGACGAATTTCCTCATCATCGCTTGTAAGGGAAAGCCCCTCCAGACCCGCTGCCTGCCCGGTGGTTATGGAAAGGAGGCGGAGGCCCTCAGATTCGAGGGCCTCCTTGGCTGTATCGGGATCTATATTGGTGGGATTGGTTATTGCTAGCTCTACCCCATCGTATCCTGCAGTCTTGACCCGTCTCAGTGCCTGCCGCCAGTCTACCGGCGCAAACGGTGAGAACGGAGTCGGATCCTGCAGAGGAACGATCATCCCCAATGGCCAGTCGTGCATCTAGAACCCCCGGCGGGCCAGTGCATAGACTGGTTTCCATCCCGGGGAGCCGGGCTCCTTTAGGTAAGGCTCCATCTCCTCTTTCGTACGCGTCGTAATCTCCTCTACGGGGGGCAGCTTCCCTGGTGGGAACGCCTCGAGGATCTCATCGTGGACGAGGGTTAGGTAGCGAAGGATCGCGGCCGTTGGCCGTTTTGCCTTCTTCGGATCTGCGAGGGCTGGCTTTCCTACCGCCCCGTGCGGAACAGCGGCAAGCTCGATAGCGATATGTCCCTCTCCCTCAGACCATCTGTGTGGACGTCTGTACGGGTCAACGGAGGTGTCAAAGTGCCCGCCTGGCAAGTAACTCTTCCCCTCTCCACCGATTGCGTGGTCCATGTCGATCATCCCTTTCGGGAAGAGGAGGAGCCCAAGTGATGTCTCCGCCTCAGCAGAGTGGATGAAGTCCGTCTCCCAGCCGGTCCTTTCGCAAGGCACGAAGAACTCGCGCACGCAACGATGCCAGTCGAAGATCTGATAGATCCCAGGAAGCTGGTAGCGGTACATGAACTCGTGCAGCGCCGATTCGAGCATCCACAGTTGACCATGGTTGTTGATGATCAACTGCTTGCGGAACCCGTCGTTCCACAGTCCAAGCATAGTATTGATTAGTGTTTCCCGCACCACTTCCTCGGGCATGATCACTGTTCCGGGCATCCCCACGTGATGGTAGGGGTGTCCACCGTAGTTAAGTGGGGAGTACACTAGGTTAACCGGCGCTCCCTTCTTTGCCGTATACCTGCGCACTCCTTCGATGAGCTGCGTCACCTGGAACAGGTCGTGCCCGGAACAGGAGTGATCGCCATGTCGCTCGGTAGAGGCAACGGGAATGATCACAATGTCATTCTTACGACGGTTCTGCTCCACCTTCGCGCGTGGAGTGGTCTGAATATACGATCCCGGCTTTACCATCTCAGAAGGGGCGGGAATGCCATATTCGGCTAGGATCTGATCGATCTGTTCTTCGGATGCGTCCCAAACTTCCTTCTTTAACCGCCCGACTTGTGAATCCTCAAACACAACCTGAGGAAGCTCTGTTGTAAGCCACTTGGCCATTTTTCCTCCTTTACGGCTTGATAACGATCTTTCCATCTTCCCGTTTGCACGCCTTCTCGAGAGCGTCAAGCGCCTGATCGAGTGGGAAGGTGGAAGTGATGATCTTCGAGTTGTCGATAAGGCCAGAGCCCATCATCCGGATGACTGAGGGGAAGATAGCATGACCAGAGTGGCCCTGCGCACCGAACAGTTGGCCACGGCGGACCTGAAAGTCCTCCAGGTACATCGGTACCCGCGTCGCCGCGCGACCAATCTGGGCGATCTTTCCGTTGATTGCCAAAGTCTTTTCCATCTCCGGGATTGTCTTGTCCGGCGCGCCAGCTGCTTCGACCGACATGTCGGCTCCGGCTCCACCGGTAAGATCCATCACCACCTCGGACGGCGAGACTTCGAGCGGATTGTACACCGCGTCCGCTCCGACTTTCTTTGCCAATTCCCGCCGCGGCGCGGATACCTCAAAGGAGATCACCTTGGCTGCTCCAGACGCCTTGGAGAGCTGAATCGCCCCCAGACCGATTGGGCCGGCACCATAGACGACAACGTAGGCACCGGGACGGAATCCACCCGCTCGCTCGAAAATGCCATTGTAGGCGACACAGGTAGGCTCGGTCGTCGCGGCGACATTCCACGCCGTCTCTTCATCTGAATAGCGTTCAAAGATAGAGTCGATGCTCCAGCACAGTTTTGCTGGAACGACAATGTATTCCGCCATTGCTCCATCGATCGTAAATCCGATCTCTTCCAGATTAGCACAGTGATTGGGGAAACCATCGCGGCAAGCACGGCAATAACCGCACCATACCATCTCTTCTGCGGTAACTTTGTCCCCAACCTTGAATTGTTTCCCTTCGGGTCCAGGACCGATCTCTACAATCTCACCGGAGAACTCGTGCCCGATAATCGCCGGAAACTTGGTTAGGCCCGGATAGAGAATGTAGTCGTCCGAATCATGCTCGTAGAAATGAATATCCGATCCACAGACCCCACACGCGTGAATTTTGAGCAAGACCTCACCCTGGCCGGGTTGAGGCTGTGGAACGTCCTTCATCTCAAGCTTCGGATGACGCCAGACATTGAATCCCGCGACCGCTTTTCCTGTTCTCTTCTCGAATTCTGAGACCTGATAACCCTGTCTTGGCTCCCACTGAGCCGAAAGTACTAGTCCCTTCATTACTCCTCCTTTGCAAACGTTTGTATTGCGATTATAACAACACCTTCAGAAATATCAAACTCCTGTTACTCCCCTTCAGGATGCACCTTCCAATCGACGGAATTCGCGTATACTCCTATCCACCTCATTGACCGTCTGCTCGTACCAAGCATGTCCGTTCAAGGGGGTGAACGGATCGGGTCCAGGTGCGGTACACTCAACGATAATCGGGCCAGAGTAATCCACTTGTTCAAGCTCAGGTAATATACCTGAAAACGGGATGTGCCCGCGCCCGAGCGCGCGCCGGTTGGAGTCTGTCACATGGAACAAGAATAGCTTGTCACCGGCGGTCCGAATTGCGCCGACAAGATCCCTCCTCGATGTTCATGTGATAAGTATCAAGAAGGATTCCCACTGCCGAAGAGCCGACTTCGTCTACAAATGACCGCAACGCAGCAGCTGTATTCAGCAAGTGCGACTCGTAGCGGTTAAGCCCCTCCAGCGCGATGCGCAAGCCCAGTTCTTCTGCTTGTGCGGAGACAGTACGCTAACCTCTTCGGCCAGGAGGTGTTCCTCCTGCGCTTGCTCTGTAACAGCATGCATACGCCCTACCTCACCATGACAGCCAATCAAAGGAGATCCCATCTCGGTAGCATAGTCAAGGAGACGCAGGTAGTAATCGCGCGCCTTCTCTCTAATCCCAGTGTCCGGGTGAGCGAGATCGACATTGGTCGGAGTGAGAGAAAACACCGAGAGGCCGTGTTCTGATAGAACGCGATGCGCCACATGCGCCGGATAGCGCTCCCAATCGCCGAAGAGTTCGATCCCACTGTAGCCTAGCCCTGAA
The DNA here is from genome assembly GCA_027007005.1 of Candidatus Bipolaricaulota bacterium. Classification (GTDB taxonomy): domain Bacteria; phylum Bipolaricaulota; class Bipolaricaulia; order UBA7950; family UBA9294; genus M55B144. Next base: position 19,453 of record JALTFO010000048.1, read on the forward strand.
AGAAGCTCTGCAACCAGCAGCAGGGGAGTATCCCCAAGTATCCAACTGCATACTCCGTATCGCACATCGCCTCCTTCTACAGGTTGAGGTCCGGATCGATCTCCTCCAGACGCACGGGCCTGTTCTTGGCAAGGGAAAGCTTGGCTGCGTAACCCATGACCACGGGAATCTTGCCGTCACGTCCGCTGACGAGGGGAGGCTCTCCCTTCTCAATCGAAAGAACGAACGCCTCCGCCTCAGCCACGTAGGCATCCATGTAGCGATCGGTGAAAAAGTGATAGAGAGCGGATGAGCGATCACCCTCCGAACCGCTTAGCACCACGGTGTCGGGCTTGGGGTTGGAAACTACGATGGTCCCCTTCTCTCCAAAAACCTCCGCTCGCTGATCGTATCCATATACAGCTCGGCGGGAGTTGTCGATTACTCCTATCGCACCACTATTGAACCTCAGAGTAACTACAGCCGTATCAACATCTCCGAGCTCCCCGATCCGCGGGTCAACCAGAACCGCACCCGATGCATAGACTTCCTCCACCTCGTCCTGCATCAGATAGCGCGCCATGTCAAAATCGTGGATCATCATGTCAAGGAATATGCCGCCCGACACCTTGACGTACTCCGGTGGGGGTGGTTCGGGATCGCGACTTGTTATCCGCAGGATATGCGGCCGTCCAATCTTTCCTTCCACTACCAAATCGTGCGCGCGGCGGAAGTTCGGATCGAAGCGGCGATTGAACCCAATCTGTAGTAGCACGCCAGAGCGTTCGACAGTCTCCAACGCATGATCGATCGTCGGAATATCAAGCGCGATCGGCTTTTCGCAGAATATGTTCTTCCCAGCCTCCGCTGCCTGTTCGATCAGCAAAGCATGGGTGTCCGTACTTGTACAGATGAAGACGGCATCAATCTGCGGATCGTCCAGTATTTGGCGAGGATCATCAAGCACGCTTGGGATCGATAATTCTTGAGCACATTGCTTCGCTGCCTCAGGAAAAACATCGGCAACCGCGGTTATCTTTACCCCACTAACACGGTACCTCAGATTTGCCGCGTGTAGTCGTCCGATACGTCCAGCACCAATCAGTCCAATTTTAATAGCACCCATCTAAACCTCCTTGATGACAGTTGACAACAATTGATCTACCTTTCTAAACGCTTCCTTGGCAACTGTTGTTTGCTCGCCAGATTCGTACTTGGGATGAAAGGCCTCCACCGATAGGGGCCCAGCGTAACCCGTATCCAGGATCGCCTTCACATAGGCTGCGAGTGGCAATCCTCCTTCTCCGGGAAGAACACGATCACGATCAGTGATTTCAGCCAGTGTCTTCCCATCAGTCAGTGCGTCCGATAGGTGCACAAGGCCTATCTCGTCTGTGGAAAGCGCAACAATGCGCTCTGGATCGGTACGGCTGACAGCAAGGTGAAACGTATCGAGAACAAGCGGGATTCCAGCCGTGGTAGCAACGGTGTGTGCTTCCTGAAGAGAGGAAAACGCGTGCGCGGGAAACCCGATGAATTCATACAATAGGCTGATGCGATATTCACGGCTTAGCTTACTCAGGTCCGCCAAGATCTCTTGCGCATCGGCGTGAGATGGACGCCCCTTCCCTGGAACGGCGATCACTTGATGCACGTTGAACCGCTTGGCAAGGGAGAAGACCTCCTCAGCTTGCGCGAATAAACGATCTGGCACAAGCTCGAACACACCTTCGATAGCATTTAGGGCAAGCCAAGAAAGGCCTGTATTATGAAGGCTAGCAAGCGCACGTTCTCGACAGCCACGCTCTTCGCAATCAACAAGAGCGGAAATACGTGGTTCATAGTATGAGAATCCGGCATCTCTTGCCGCGATCAAGCCCGATTCTAAGTTTGCTCGGGCGATGGTTGCTCCGTTCAACCCAAAAGGAAAACTCTTATGTGCCATTCTTGTACTCCTAAAGCAGTGCTTCAAGCTCGCTGATCTGAGCGATTATCGCATCAGCTCGCACCTGCAAATCAGACTTGCTATGCGCCATCGCTACTCCCAGTCCGGCTAGCTTGATCATCGATAGGTCGATCATCTGGTCCCCTACGGCTACTGTGCGTGCAAGTGGGATGTCCAGATACTCGCAGAGCCAAGCAAGTGCCGCTCCTTTCGATACTCCAGGAGGGAGGACTTCAACGTATTTCTTCTCCGAGCGCATGATGACAAGTTCAGGAGCTACCGTACGCAACTTATCCTCAAGGGCGGGGAGCTCTTCCGGGTCACCGATGAACAGAAGTTTGATCGGCCCTGCCGCAAGAAGCGCTGTTTCGTCATCGATAAGCTTTTCTGATAATCCTTCTCGATTGAGAAATGTGCGAATAGGTGGCGTCATTTCTGACACGTAAACGTATGGATCATTGAGAGAGGGATATATCTGGGGATGAACCGGGAAACCGCGCGCTGCAACAAATACTTTGCGGGCAAGCTCACCGGGAATGTGTGCTTCATACAGCGATCGCTTTCCAAGGGTGTTGTACACAACTGCTCCATGATAGAGGACAGCCGGCGTCGTTATTTTCAGCTTATCGATCCACGGTCTGGCGGAGCTAATCGACCTTCCGGTGGCAAGCGTTACTCGATGGTGTTGAGAGAGCCGCGCGAGGAACTGCCTTGTCGATGAGGCGAGTGTCCCATCTCGTTCCAGCAGGGTTCCATCGACATCAAAGGCGAACAGCTCATAATCTGTATTCATTTGTCCATTGGGTGCCTTCCGCTAGAGCTTAGCCATGAGTTCAAGAACTTCAGAAAGATCCCGATGGAATGGGCCTGGCTCTTCCAATTTGAGGGTGGTGAGGGCAGCGGCAAAGCGCACTGCTTGCGCGGGAGAATCGCCCAGCAAACGCCGACCAAAGTAGGAAGAGAAGCAGCTATCTCCGCGTCCGGTTCGTCCGGCAAGCGATCGTGGACGGAACGGCGCTTCCACAACCTCATCGCCGATCTGCACCATGACCCCTTCTTGATGGGTAAGAACAACCTCTTTGGCTCCCCAATCGCGGAGGATCTTCGCTGCCTTGTAGCGATCCGTTTCTCCAGTCACCGTGGCCGCCTCGCGGTTATCTACCTTCAGGTAGTGTATCAAGGGAAGAACCTCTCGTGCCTGCTGCCAATGATCGCCGACGAGCTCTTTGTTTACCTCCTTACGCAGAAATCCTTGCGCATCAACGGCAAGTGGGCCGCGCGAAGCAATCTCCTTGAGGAACGGTAGATCGACCTCACCAGGGACGATCGTCCCCATATAGTAAACGCGTGCGTCGACTGCTGGGATGTCTTCTACCGTGAACGTACCGGCAAATCCAAGCAAGTAGCAGGTTCGCCCATCGGAATTGCGGTCGGGGATGATGTTTTCTATCCCGGTCGTCTCTTCAGTAAATATGGGAAGGATTTCAGCACCGGCCTCCTTCAGATCATCCAGCAGTTCGATGTCTTGTTTGGCCACGCGCGTCAGCACAGCAATGTTGAGCCCGAGCTTGCGCAGGACCATGCCACCATAGTAGATTGCTCCTCCGGTGGCATCCGCTCGCTCACCCTCAACCACGATCCTGCCCTTGTCAATATGCCCGATGCACAAAACATCCACTTGCTTGTTCATCTGTCCTCCTAAGGTTGGGTTTCTACCACGCATCAGTTTCTTTGCTAACGTTTGCATTATAGACTGGAACAAAGCTGAGGTCAATCATCCTAGCCGGGACAAGTCGTGGTGCTACGCACGACAAGATGCGGATCGAGAACACGGTAGAGCGGAGGAGTATCCTCCTCACTAAGAACAGAGAGAAGCCATTCAGTGGCAAGTTTTCCCATCTCGAACGTGGGCTGCGAAACAGTAGTTAGCTGAATGCGAGGAAGAGAGGCATAGGAGATGTCATCATACCCAACAAGTGAAAGGTCCTTCGGAACAGAGAGGCTAAGCTCATCCGCTGCCTCAAGTACGCCGAGGGCGGTCACATCGTTGGCAGCGAAGATTGCCGTCGGGCGATTCTCAAGAGAAAGAATCCGCCGGCCGGCCTTGCGACCGGCAACCTGGGTGAAATCAGAATAGCAGACCCAAGCATCATCCGCAGAGAGGCCATGCTGGCGAAGAACCTTCCGATAGGTTGCCCTCCGATCGCGGCTCGACTGAACGTTCGCCGGCCCACCGATGAACCCTATCTTGCGATGCCCGAGTTCGATCAGGTGCTCCACCGCCAGACGTGCACCAGCGCGGTCATCGCCGATTACATAGGAGGTGTCCACATCTCGGCAGATGCGCGATACGAGGATGAACGGTGTCTCCGTCTTTGAAAGGCTCTTTGTAGATGGATCATTGAGGGTAGCCGTGGCCAGAACAAGCCCGTCCACCTGTTTACGGCGCAAGAGGCTGATGTAGCTTGCCTCGCGATCGATGGACCCGTTTGTATTACACAGGATAACTCCATAGCCGGCGGCATCCGCAACCTCACCCACGCCACGGGCGATATCTGCAAAGAATGTATTGGTAATGTCTGGGATGATTAGCCCAATTGCCTCCGAAGAACCCTTCACCAGCGCCCGCGCAAGTTCGTTTCGCTCGTACCCCAAACGCTGCGCAGCCACACGAACCTTTTCTCCCGTCTCATCGCTGATAAGCGGGCTACCGCTCAGTGCACGGGATACGGTTGACGGTGACACCCCCACCTCACGCGCGATGTCCTTGATGGTGACCATTACTCGTCCTTTCTCCCTTCCTCTACGTTTCTGCAGCACACAAGCTAGGCAGCCCCTTTCGGCGTCAGAGCAACAATACACACCTGAGAAAAGAGTGCTTGGGCTTCAGCTCAACATCAGATACGCATTAAAGAAGAACGGAAAAGAGATCGGTACTCTGCAAGTGAAGCAATCAACTTCTCAGCCTTGCACCTGACGCGCTGATCCTCCTTCCTCTGTGTCAACTCGGTCTAACATGTTTCGCACATCTTTGAGACTATCCTTCAGTATACTGTATCCATTCTCGAAGAATCGCTCCTGAAGCTCGAGGATATAGATACCCTCATACCCCGCCATGATCCTGAAGACATCTTCGTACGGAATGTTTCCCCATCCAAGGGGAAGGTGCAGGTCTCCTATCCCCATCGGCATTGCCTCGATATACGGTGGCGCTGATTCAGGTTTTCCTTTCCCGAAATTGTCGTTGACATGAGCATGCCTGATGTACGGTTTAGCAGCTTGGATTGATCTTAAAAAATCATATCCGAGTTTCTTAGAATTTATATAGGAATGAGCAAAATCGTAACACATCTTAATGCTCTCTTCTCCAACGCCTTCCAACAACTTGATTAGGTGTGTAATGCTCGAGTGAATATTCTCGACGCAGACCGTCACTCCTTCCCTCTTTGCCAGTTTGCTAAGGTCGGCCAGCTCGTCTATCTCTATCTCGCGCGCCTCTTCCTGGGTCACATCACTGCCATTGCTCTTTAGCTTTCCTTGGTGATACACGAGAGTTTTGGCACCAATGGCAGCGGTGAACTGAATGCTGGCCGCGAAGACCTTCCGTTGAACGTCAGGGTATTGAAAGTCCCTCAGATTCAGCCTGTCCGGTGCATGTACGGTGTATTCTAGATCGAATCCATCTAGAATTTCTTTTACTTGTTTTGCTCTTCCCTCACGCAGATGCCCGTTCACCACCGCGTCGACACCGTGGACCGGTATTTCGGCCACATCGAAGCCTGCCGCCGCAATGGCACGGATATCTCGTTTCAACAGTTCGAGATCGCCGTTGATCCTTCCTGAGTGGATGTTAAGCCCTATTTTGTTTCGCATGCTGCCCTCTCCTTAGACAGGATGATTTTTATGGCCCGAACTATACTACTTTTTGGGCACGTAAAACAATGGATTGTGTTCTATGGGCGAGTGTCCCACTTCCATCACGAATCACACCTTGACACCATCTTGTGCTACGAGCTTCCACCGTTATCGCTCCTTAAAACGGAAACTTTTGTCTCCGGGTTGAACAGGTGCGTCTTCGCTTCGTCCAACTTAAGGCAGATCGTCTCGCTGATCTGCCCGTCGAAGGGAGCCGGGGTCAGTGCACGGATCTCCTCGTCGTCAAACCTGAAGGTAACCAAGTCCTCCCGCCCCAGGGGTTCTATCAGGTAAACCTCGGCCTTGAAATCCCCATCTCCTTCCGCCACGACGCTCACATCTTCAGGGCGAATACCCATGGTCACTCGTTGTGGAACGTCATTCTGTTTAGCCAGAACACCGCGTTCATCCGGAATGCGGATCTCTAGCGCCTGACTCTTGAGATAGAAGCCATCGTCCCGTTCCTCAAAGGTCATTTCGATGAAGTTCATCGGGGGAGCGCCGATGAATCCGGCCACAAATAAGGTATCCGGATCATCATACAGTTGATTCGGCGCACCATAAGTTTGTAGCACACCATAGTTCATCACCGCAATCCGGCTGGCCATGGTCATCGCCTCGACCTGATCGTGGGTCACGTATACGGAGGTTACGCCCAGACTCTCCTGTAAACGCTTAATCTCCCCGCGCATCCGCAAGCGCAGCTTGGCATCCAGATTTGAGAGGGGTTCATCGAAGAGCAGGATCGCTGGTTCTTTGACCAGCGCCCGCGCCACAGCGACTCGCTGTTGCTGGCCACCGGAGAGTTCAGCAGGCTTGCGATCCAGGAGTTCGCCGATCCCCATCATATCAGCCGTTGCCTGAACCCTCGTTTTCATTTCCCTTCTGTGGACCTTCTTCAACTTCAGCGGATAAGAGATGTTGTCAAATGCGCTCATATGTGGGTACAGGGCGTAGCTCTGAAAGACCATCCCGATATTGCGTTCTTTTGGGATAAGGTGGTTAACCACCTTATCACCAAAGCGGATGCTACCAGAAAAAGGCTTATAGATCCCCGCAAGCATGAGCAAGGTGGTGGTCTTTCCACAACCTGACGGTCCCAGGAGGGCGACAAACTCTCCATCCCTGATCTCCAGATTGAGATTGTCAACCGCTTTCACCTTTCCGAAGAGCTTGCATAAAGCCTCTATGGTGATCTTCATTACAGCGTTCTCCTCGAAGTGGACTTCGTTAGCCGGATCATACTCCCCCCTTCTTTCCGCCACCGTAGATATTTAATAATGCCTCTTGAGTGAATAGGAAGAATATCACCACCGGGATCAACTGGAACAGCCCCACCGCCGCCACCGCGTTCCATTCAGTCATAGCAGATTCGCCTATGAAGTTCTGCAAATATAGGGACAGAACCGCTGATTTTCCAGAGCGCCCGGCCGTAAACGTAAGTGGAATTAAGTAAGCATTCCAAGCGGTGAGAAACGAGAACACAGACAATGCCGCGATCCCGGGCTTGATATTCGGCATGATTATCTGCCACCAGACCTTGAACCGAGAGGCTCCATCGATCAGGGCTGAACGCTCCATATCCCATGATATATTGTCGAAAAACCCCTTCATTATCCAAATACCGAATGGAAGTTGAAAGGCAACCATAACTAAAGCTACACCACCTACCGTGTTATACCCAAAGCCTCCAAGGAGCGGAACACCCCGTCCGATGACAGGGATCTTCGTGATCCAGAGGAGCACGAAATAGATGGGGATCAAGAGGGTAACACTGGGGAAAGCGTGCAGGATCAGTGTCAAGGAAAGGAAACTCTTCCGTCCGGGGAACTTCATTCGCGCGAGGGCATAGCCGGTCATGGACGAGACCACCACTATGATCAGGGTCATGGTCAAAGACATCAACAGCGTATTGAGGGTTATCCGCCAGACGCTGGGATACCCGGGACCGAACGGCGATTCCCACAGGAACCGCCAGTTGTGTAAGGTCCATCCTAGCGATCTTAATCCCTCCGTCCTTGTCGAGAAGCTGGTAATCAGCAACCAGAGAACACCGAGAAGGACGAGAGCACTCGGCACGATTAAAGCGAGATAAACAAGAACAGGTTTAAGCTTTGATCGTACTGTCATATTCTCATGCCTCTGTGTGTGTGCATCATAATTGATCTATCTTCGGTTCTTCCACCAACTCTCCGAACTTGAACACGCGCAGGTAGATGATCGCCATCACGATACCGATAATCACCAGCACCACCGACCATGCCGCGCCATACCCCCACTGGGTATTCCCAAAATAGCTGGTGAACGCACGATGGTAAGCGGTCAACGCCCAGACTTCGGTCTGATAAAGACCGGGACCTCCATCGGTGAGGAGCATGATCTGCTGAAAGGATGTTAGCAGGGAGAGGGTTTGATAGGTGGTGACGAAAAGAAGTGGCCATTTGAGCATGGGAAGTTCGACGTAACGGATCGTCTGCCAGGTTGTTGCCCCATCTACCTTGGAGGCCGTAAGGTAGTCCTTGGGAATCGCTTCGATAGCCGAAGAGAAGAGAATCATGCCGAACGAGGCACCGATGAAACCGTTGGCCAGGATGATGAAGATCCAAGGGTTAGTGTTGAGCAGGTATTTTCCACTACCGATGCCTAAAGGGCCCAATATACTATTTATGATTCCCATTGGTGCGGGTCCGGCGAGGGCCTTCCACATCATGATGTAAACGACCACCGGGGTGATACGCGGGAGGAACCACAACACTCGAAAAGCGAAACCGGCTCGCCGATTGATGTGCGTCGTTATCAAGGCGATGAGCAAAGCCATCCCTACGTTGAACACAGTTAGAGTCACAACCACATACATGATTGTGTTGCCGAGGATCTTTGAGAAGAACCTGTTGGTAAAGATCTTTACATAATTATCCAAACTCCAGTTTGCCGGGCTCCACCACGCAAGAATACCGAAGTTGGTCATGTCTAGTTTAGTGAAGGCTAATATGAAAACGATTACAAGTGGAATAAAGAAGAATAAAGTCACTAAAACAAGCGTGGGGGAAAGAAATAGGTAAGGAGCAAGTTGACTGCGCATCCGAGAAAACCTGACGTTTCTCGTTCCTGATAAAGTGGGGAGGGGGGGCTTCCCCCTCTCCATTATTTGTTCCGTTCTTCGTTTCACCGGATGATTACTTTGTCACCCAGCTCACGTTGAAGCCCATCGACCACGAAATCCACCGCCGCCTGCGGGGTGAAAGTGCCTCCTACCACCGCTGCCAGGGCCTCGTAGGTGATGCTGGAATAGGGTCCCCAATTGGGATTGTTGGGGAGGAAAGTGGTGTAGTCCAGCATGTAGAGTGCCTCGCTCAGAAGATGGGAGGCCTTATAGAACTTGTACTCCGTTTGCCCTTTCAGGATGCCGAGATGCGTGCTGGCGATCGCGTGACGGGTGTTGGGCCCGTAGTTGGTGACCTTATCGATCAGAGCCAACGCCAGTTCTGGGTGCTTGCACTGGGAGCTGATGAGGTAGGCTAGCGGGTGGGTAAGGGTGTTCGGCCGGCCGCCCTTATCCGCAGCGGGGATCAACGCGAAGCCGAAGTTCTTCCACAGATAGTCCTCGCCGCCTTGGTCCTTAACGTATATGTTGGCCCATTCAGCCCATTGCCACGTTCCCGCAACCCAAAACAGCCTATTTTCAGTCCCGATAGAATCGTTCCAAGCTGGCCAACCTATACCAAGGCACTTCATGGAGCCGTAACTGTGTACGGCATCGTAGAAGAACTTGTAGTACTTCAGGCCAGCCTCTTTGTCGAAGACCAGCTTGCCGGTTGCGGCATCGATCGTATCTCCACCGAAGGCGTAGTAGAAGGCAGTGAAATCAGGGCCGTTCTTCGGACGCGTCCAGAAACCGTTGCCATCAGGAACGATTCCCTTATCTACAGCTTCTTTGGCAGTTTCCAGCATGTCATAGAGGGTGAATTCGCCCTTCTCGATCTTATCTGGCAGAGCCGCGATCTTGTCCGCAGACCAACCCAGCTTGCCTAACAGAGTCTTGTTGAAGTAGAGGGGGCGTGCCTCAGCATCTTGGGGAATCCCCCAGATTTTGCCCTTGTAACTCACGCTGTCCCACAGGTTATCGATAACATTGTTGAACCCGGGAAACTCCTTCATCAGTCCGTCCAAAGCGATGATCCGACCCGCCTCGGCCTGAACCCCAATGTACTCGTGCCCGGTGAGCCAGATATCAGGCGACTCATCCGCGCCGTACCCCAGCACGAATTCCGTTACATAATCGCCCCACTCGATGTTGTCCTGATTGATCACCACTTCTACGCGTCTAGGATCACCTGCGGCCTCCAGATCGGCGTTGAGTTCCTTGGCCGCGAGAATGAAGTTGTTGCCACGCCAGTTTTCCATCGGCGGTTTCGCCCGACAACGAATGGTGATTGTGATAGTCTCCGTCTTCTGCGTATTCTGCGCCAGGGCAACCAGCCCTCCAGCCACCATAAAACACCCAATAAGCATTAACGCAAGCAAACGTTTCATGTTCCCTCCTCCTTGTTGTGGGCCCTACGGTATTACGTTCTTACTACAGCGTATTGTCTCGTGAATCACCTCCTGTAACAGAGATAGCGTGCATAGTATGCGGTGTCCAAGAAGTACCTGTGGGGGTTAGATCTGATCTCAGGCCTAGGAGCGGTCGCTTCGGCGATGAGATGTACCCCGGCCAGGCTTCACTCCTCAAGTGTATCATTAACTTAGACCTGATAGAAAGACTAGACGGCCCTTTTCTTGAATCCAAGATGTCTCATCGTAATCCCTGATGGCTTTCATAGGGAGATCATGCAAACGATACCACAAAAACGCGCCTTTGTCAATAGGGAAGATTCAAACCTCGCTCCAATACGGTTCCTCACGGCTAGGCAAGGTAACCCAGAGAAAGACTCAACAGATGAGTCTCTCTCTGAGAGGCAAATAATGACGGGAAACGGCACCTGTTTGTAACAGGGGCGTAGGAAAGATTTCTTGTTGATGCTGCAGTGTCGGCCTGCGTCTGAAGGACAGGCAGGCAGCAAACAGCTCTAGAGAAAGGGGAATGGTTTTACATGGAATGGTGCCTCGGTCCTTATTTCACAGGAGTGCCTCTTGTAGCCATTCCTTACCTTCGCACTGTACTTACGAATCATTTTCTTGGCATGACCCGTATCTCGATGGATCGCTTCCACCGACTGTCATTTACGTAGTCTGTAGATGATCTCTTGTATGTCATTCATGTGTACCCGCTCCATGCATACCCCCATGTTTGCTCACCATGAAGGATATTTAAGTGATCTTGGGCGGAGATACTAGGCGACCAGTGACACTACGAGAGCGCCATGTTGGATTGCTGCAGGGCGAGCTATCTTCCGTTGCCCATGAGAAGTACGCCAGTGTTTTTCTTGAGCTTGAACAGAACGGTCCGAGATATGCCTTCCCGGGAGGGGGGGAGAACGGAACTCAGATCGAGGAACGGATCGCATCATTTCTTAACATGATCAGCATAGAGTGCCTGGGAAAAACAGTCGTTGCCGTCAGTCACGGAGCAGCATTGTGCGTCCTTTTGTGGCACATCCTGAAGTTTCCCTATAACGCTATTTCGCGCTTGCGGTGTGACAATGCGTGCATCAGCTCTTCAATCTTCTCTGATGGTGAGTGGATTTTGGAGTTCTGGAACGATACCGCACACTTGTGAGATAACGGGGGCTGCACCCTATTCTGATGCGGCTTCGGCAAACTGCAGAGCGTGCAAGGCAGCGTACAGCCCATTGAGTGAGATAAGCTGCTCGTGTGTCCCTTGTTCCACGATTTTCCCGTTGTGCAACACGATGATCTTGTCTGATTTGCGAATTGTGGAGAGGCGGTGGGCGATGACGATCGATGTGCGTCCCTTCATGATTTTCGCAAGTGAGCTTTGGATCACATTTTCCGTCTGTGAGTCGATGCTTGCCGTAGCTTCGTCAAGAACTAAGATCTGCGGCTTGAATGCCACCGCGCGGGCAAATGAGAGGAGTTGTCGCTCTCCCACCGATAGTGTCACCCCACGCTCTTTGACCTCGGTCTGGTACCCGTTCGGCAATTCTTCGACGAAGGAAGCATTGGCGAAGCGTGCTGCCTCGACGGCCTCTTGTTCGGGGATCTCCGAGTATAAGCGGATGTTCTCCATGATATCTCCCGAGAAGAGGAAAACCTCCTGCAACACGACAGCCATGCGCGAACGAAGGAATGCAAGATCGAGCTTGTCTATGGGGACGCCGTCCAGCAGGATCTCTCCCTTTTGGATCTGGTACATGCGCAGCAATAACCGGATGATTGTTGTCTTCCCTGATCCGGTCGGGCCTACAATCGCTACACTCGATCCAGGCTGGGCGGTGAAGGATACGTCCTTTAGCACCCAGTCCTGGTCATTGTAGGCAAACCACACATGGCGAAACTCGATCTTTCCTTGCAGGTCGTTGATTCTCTCTCCACCGCCGCGATCCTCCTCTTGCTCGTCGAGGAGGATGAAGATCCTTTCTGCTGCGGCCATCGCTCCCTGCAGGACGTTGTACCCCTGCGACAGCTCGAGGATCGGTTCGAAGAGCATCCGCACGTACTGAATGAATGCTGTAAGCGCACCGAGGGAGAGGCTCCCTTGTAGAACGTTTCGACCGCCATACCAGATGACGAGCGCGACGGCGAATGAGCTGAGGAAGCTCATCAGTGGTCGGAAGACGGCGAACGTCAGGAGCTGGCGCATGCTAGCGCTGTACTTGTCGACGTTGATTTTCTGGAAGCGTTCGTTCGCCTTGATCTCCTGCACGAATACCTGAATGATCCGCATTCCCGAAATTGATTCCTGCAGATTGGCGTTGAGCCGAGCGATCTGCCGGCGTACTTCACGGTAGGCGGAGCGGACTCGGCGCCGGAATTCGAACGCCGCGAGCACGATGAATGGAAACAGAGCCAGGATTACGAGCGCGACCTTCCACTCTAGGTGGAACATGATCCCAATCACGGCAAGGATCAAGAACGCGTCGCGGAACAGGTTGACGAGCATTGAGGTGAACATCTCGTTGATCGCGGCGACGTCGTTCGTCACGCGCGTGACGAGACGGCCAACCGGTGTGCGATCGAAGTACGATAGCGGCAGGCGAAGAACGTGGGCGAAGATCTGGCGCCGCATGTCGTACATCACCTTCTGTCCAGTCAGCTGCAACAGGTAGACCTGTGCCACTCCGAACAGAAAGCGAATGATGAGGGCTATTGCAAACAGAATGGCCAGCTTGATGACACCGGTGACTGCTCCCTGACGCAGCGCAATCGTGTCCGCGGCAGGAAGCGTACGCAGTTCCTCCTCTGAGGCGAACGAACCACCGGGAGCGGGGGTGAACACCTTCGGGTAGCGATCGACCACCGCCTCCTGCGCGCTCCCCTGTGGCACGAACAGGTAGCGCTGTGCAGAGAGTGCGCCGGATGAGTCCCAGCTCTTGCGCATATCGGATGGAACCTCGTTTATCCGTATTAGGTAGCGACCATCAGCAAGAGCGATCGGCTCGCCGACAGATGGAGCATGATCCAACGTGACGATCGCCCATGGAAGGGTAAGGAAGTCATCGATCGCGATTTTGGTGATATAAGGAAGCACGGTCTGGATCCCGGTGAGAACGAGGATCAGTAACACGCAAACGGAGAACATCTTCCAGTAGGGTTTAAGGAAGTGAATGAGTCGGCGCATCAGGCGTGCGTCGAATGCCTTACCCATTACTTTATCATCGCGCGTGCTATGCTGATTCACCGTTCACCTCCTTCTCCGCCTGTTGCAGGTCCCAGATCCTTCGATAGATTCCACCTTGGGTGAGGAGCTCTGCATGCGTTCCACGTTCTACGATCTGCCCCTTGTCCAACACCACGATCCGATCCGCGTGCATCACGGCCGAGAGGCGATGGGCGATGAGAATGGCTGTTCTTCCGCGGAAGAACTCGCGCAGGTTGCGCAGGATGAACGCCTCACGTTCGGCATCGACTGCGGAAAGGGGGTCATCGAAGATGAGGATCTGCGGGACGAGCAAGAGCGCCCGCGCAATCGCCACCCGCTGTTTCTGGCCGCCGGAGAGGGCGATACCACGCTCCCCCACGCGCGTTTCGTACCCCTTCGGGAAGGCGACGATCTCATCGTGAATCCCAGCCAATCGCGCCGCCTGCTCCACCTGCTCTGTACTTGCCTCGGGGTTTCCGAAGGCGATGTTCTCAGCTATTGAAGCAGAGAATAGGAACGGATCTTGCGGGACAAACCCGATCATCTCCCGCAGCTTGGCAAGGCTCAGATCGCGCACGTCTTCCCCTCCCAGGTGAACGCACCCTGGCGGAGGGTCAAAGATGCGCGGGATTGTGCGCACAAGTGTGCTCTTCCCTGCGCCGGTCAAGCCGACGAGGCCCAGCGTTGTCCCCTCCTCGATCTTAAGATCGACGTTTGAGAGAGCAGGCGCGTTTACATCGCGCGATGGATAGGAGAAGGTAAGATTCTTGATCTCGATCTTAGATCCATGGGCAGTACGCGTATGCGGGGGATCGACGATCTCCGGTGTAGCCACAAGCAACCGGTTGATGCGCCCAAGTGACGCCCTCCCTCGCTGGATGATGTTCACCGCCCAGCCAAGCGAAATCATTGGCCAGGTGAGCATCATCAGGTACTGGCTGAATGCAACGAAGTCTCCAAGTGATATTGATCCGCTGATTACGCTTATACCGCCGACCCACAGGACGATTGCCATTGTTGCCCCACCGAGAAGCTCGATCAGCGGCTCGAATACACCCCACACACGGACCAAGGCCATGTTCTTGTCGATGAATGCACTGTTGGTAGCGGCGAAATCGCGCTCGGTCCCCTCCTCCTGTACGAACGACTTCACCACGCGGATCCCGGCGACGTTCTCCCGCACCTTCTCCATCAGGCCGGAGAATGCTGCCTGGACTACTTCGAAACGCTGGTGGATTACCTTGCCGAATCCAAGCATGAACACGGTGAGTATCGGGAGTGGAATGATGGCATACAGGGTCAGTCGCGGGTCGATGGAGAGCATGATTCCCACTGCTACCGGAATCATAAATATTGGATCGGCTATCGTCAGGACACCGAACCCGCAGGCGCGACTGACGGCATCGATGTCGTTTGTTGCGTGCGCCATCAAATCGCCCGTCTTGTGTTCGTTGTAGAACGATGCCGAGAGAGAAAGCAGGTGTTGGTAAAGCTTGCTGCGCAGGTCACGTTCGATCTGGCGCGCGCTTCCGATGAGAAAGTACCGCCACAGGAAACGAAATAACATCACAATAGTGGCCAGGCCAACAATGTACAGCCCGCTTCTTAGAACCCCTCCCTCGCCACTAGCGAGGCGATCGATTGCTCCCCTTATCACAAGTGGCACGAGGAGCCCCGCTCCGTCGACCACCAAAAGAGAGAGGAATCCAAATAGCACTCGCTTGCGATATTGCCAGAGCCAACCAGTCAGTCGATCCATGGGTAGAGATCGTACCGTGAAAAGGAAAAGACGCAACCAAATAGCACATTTGTCCAACAGGTGACGGCTTGATCAAGGCGAGCCGCTCGCGGCTCTTGGTCTTCTTAGGCACAATGTGTCCGTGCATGGACGAAGCTGCTTCTTAAGTGGGGGCGTGCTTATTAACCCTGCGTACACGGGCTTAGTTTGTCGATAGAGATAGGCGCGGTATAATCGGTCGACACCGTGTCTATGTACTCAAGGAGGAGCGCATGATTCATGCCCGCCGTTTGGCAATTCTTTTCATCGTAATCACCGTATTACTCTCGGTCCTGGTTAGCGCAGGACCTCTTCCAAAGCTGCGTATCAGCCTGCCACCTGTCATGGGTTGCCTTCCGATTGCCTTTGCTAATGGGTGGGACCTATTCAGACAGAATGGCCTTGATGTGAACGTTGTTGGCCTCAGCGACAACCAGTCGCGCACGCTTGCCCTCATGGCCGGAGACATCGATGGGATGATCTGCGATGTTTCCACTGCGATACTGCTGATCACGAGCGGAACCGACATCGTGATTACGAGCACTGCTTACCAGCCTACGCAAACGGGGAGCCTTGCACTGCTTACGCAGAGCTACTTTCACATCAACTCGATTGACGATCTCCTCAAGCGCACGGAAACTGGGAGCACTCTTAAGTCTATCGCCATTACGGAGATGAGTGACATCGAATACGAGACCGACTCTCTGCTTACAAGCTTGGGATACACGGTGAACCCGGACAAGGATTACTCCTACTGGCATGACATGCTGCAGCTATCGATGTTCCTCAACCTCGGATCTGTCTACGCTGCTGTCCTGCCGGAACCCTACATCACTTACCTCAGCAAATATCCCCCAATCAAGCCGGGGAGCAAGCTCATCCAACTTTCCGACTTTGCAGGGATCGATCTTCTGCCAAGTGTTGTTGTGTTTCGCAGAGATGTGGTGGAGAAATCGCCCGACACCATCGCCAAGTTCTACGACGTTTACCGGGAAGCGGTCGATAGAGTCAATAGCATTCCGAGGGAACAGTTGATGACAAAAGGAATCGACATTGCCCTCTCGCTCTTCTTCCCCGGATTGACCAAGGATTCTGTCCCAAAAGGGATACTCGACAATTTCGTGATTCCAACCTTCTCATACCCGGCAATGCTTCCCAAGCAAAAGTTTGAAGATGTAGTTACGTGGACAAACAAGAAGGGTTATACGTGGAAACATCCTGTATACGAGGATGTGACTACCAATCAATTCATAAAATGATTGATGTAAATGCTGTAACAATCGACTACGGACAAGGCGAGCAGACGGTGCGTGCCGTAGAGAATGTGTCATTCCACTTGGAGAAGGGGAAGAGCCTGGCTCTCATCGGCCCTTCCGGCTGTGGAAAGACATCGCTGTTATTTGCTCTCTCTGGTCTTCTCCACCCGCGCTCTGGCAAGATAATGATGGACAGTGAAGATGTAGATGCTCCTCGTCGCGATATGGCTCTCATCTTGCAGAACGCCGGGCTCCTTCCGTGGAAGACAGTGTGGCAAAACGCCAATCTGTCGTTATTGTTGAACGGAGAGTTTCCGCAGCAGAACGCGGCCGAAGTTCTCGCACACTTGGGACTGGATAACGTGATGTCGCGTTTCCCCGCCGAGTTATCCGAGGGGATGAAGCGACGTGTGGGGATTGCTCGTGCACTTTCTACCTCTCCATCCGTTCTGTTGATGGATGAACCGTTAGCATCGCTGGACACACTGACGCGGGAGAAGATCCAAGATCTGTTTCTCAACCTATGGCACGAACACGGCTTCTCCATGATCCTCGTGACGCACAACATCGAAGAGGCGGCCTTCCTCGGACAGCGGATCATCGTGTTCACCGATCGCCCGGCGCGGATAAGTACGATAGTCGATAACCTGCAGATGGGATCGCTCGACTACCGCGATAACCCAGCGTTCCATGAAGTGATGTCGCAGCTTCGGGAGGCGTTGGAAGCATGAAACGAGTTCTCACGTACGTGATCAGCATTGCCGCGCTTCTCTTTATTTGGGAAATGGCGAGCATTGCGGTTAATCTAATTAACCACGCAGCGATCCTCCCGGGCCCGTTTGACGCTCTGTCGCAGGTGGTGAAGAATGCAGCGGAGCTGCAGCGCAACTTCGCGGCGAGTGCGTGGCGTCTCATCCTGGCGATACTTATTTCCCTGGCAACCGCCATGCCTCTTGGACTGATGATCGGTCGCGAGCCGACGCTCGACCGCTATTTCTCACCGATCATCTACATCACCTATCCCATTCCGCAGGTTGCCCTTATCCTCTTTTTGTTCGTCGTCTTCGGGACGGGGAGCGCGACTAAAGTGACAATGGTCGCCCTTGCCCTCTTCTTTCAGATCCTCGTCTCGGCGCGCGGTGCGGCGAAGAATATCGATGAGGAATACGTGATAAGCGTCCTTTCAGCAGGGGCAACGCGTTGGCAGGTGTACTGGCACGTTGTTCTTCCTGCCACCCTTCCGCAGATCTTGACAAGCGTGCGCGTAAGCATCGGGCTCGGGATCGCTTTCCTGTACATCGCCGAGACGCAAGCAGCACAGGGAACAGGACTGGGATCGTTCATCAACAAGTATATGCTGTTCAGGAGGGACAGAGCATTTGCCGGCATTGTCGCCATGGCCGTCCTCGGCCTCCTCCTATACATTACCGTGGACGTCATTGAACGGATCGTGTGTCGCTGGAAGTACGTTAAGAGGAGGCCCCTCAAATGATAATTATTATGAGGACAGGATATGAAGATTAGCAAGATCTACATCGTCGCCAACACGAGCAAAGAAGGGTCACTGCGTACCTTAGCTGTGCTTAAAGCATGGGCGCAACTGAAGCGGATTGAGACGGTGCTCATCGATCCCAACCGACCGAGCTTCTCCGAGGAAGAGGGAGCGCTCGTTGTCGCTCTAGGCGGAGATGGGACAGTCCTTCGCGCTGCCTCGGTCTTTGCCAATTCAGCGATCCCAATCTTGGGAGCGAACCTGGGGAGCCTCGGTTTCCTCACACAGGTGAAGGCACCATTGCTAACTTCTGTGTTAGAAGGAGTATTGCGCGATTCTTTTGTCATCGAGGAGAGGATGCGCCTGTCTTACGCGTCTCAGGCTGGGAGTGGAACGGTGTTGAACGACGTGGTGATCACCGGAACATCTGCTCTTCGCTTCTGCGAGCTAGAGCTCATGTGGAGCGATGGCGTGGTGGCAAGCTACCCAGGCGACGGGTTGATCCTGTCCACGGCGACTGGGTCAACTGCGTACAGCCTATCTTCCGGTGGACCGGTAGTCGTCCCACCGGCAGCGTGCATCATGGCAAGCCCGTTAGCGGTGCACAAGCTGGGGATTCTCCCGGTCATCTTCCCAGCAGAGGAGGTCCTTCTTGTGCGCACGCACACACAAGTGAGTCTTTATGCTGATGGAGACTTTGCCTTCGATCTGCCCGCGGACACGAAGATAACCATAAAGCGTGCCGATACGCCAACCCGGCTTGTAAGGATGGCGGATGCTCCCTCCTTCTTCCACGTATTGAGGGAGAAGCTGAACTGGGGGGATGAATCGAAGCGTGAGCCGAAGCGCTAATGATGGATAAGATCTGGAAGGAGCGATATTGAGCGCAAAGACATTGAACCTTGCTGGCATCTACCCTCCGATTCCAACCCCTTTCGATTCAGGTGGCAAGATCTCAGAGACAGCTCTCACAGAGAACCTGCGTGTATGGAATAAGTACAAGTTGCGCGGTTACGCTGTCCTCGGTTCTAATGGTGAGCTTGTCTTGCTGAACAAACAGGAAAGGCTGGTCGTGCTTCGGATCGCCCGCGATGCGATCCCTTCCGACAAGCTGATGATCGCCGGCACGGGTTGTCAATCAACTGGGCAGACCGTTGAGTTAACAAAGAGTGCCGCTGCGATCGGAGCGGATGCAGCGCTAGTGGTTACCCCTTCGTACTATCGTGGGTTGATGACAAGAGATGCCTTGCGCGAGCACTTCCGGGCAGTAGCTGAGGAATCCCCGATTCCGATCATCCTCTACAACATCCCATCATGCACGGGGATCGACCTCGATGCCGAGACGGTGGCAGCACTGGCGGAGCACGAAAATATAATAGGCATTAAGGATTCCGGCGGGAACATAGTTAAGATAGCGGAGATCAATCGCCTGACCGACGCCAACTTTCAGGTGCTGGCCGGCTCGGCAAGCTTCCTTCTCCCTGCGCTCTCTGTGGGTGCAGTTGGCGGGATCTTGGCCCTAGCCAACATCGCCCCCTTGCAGTGCCTAGCGATCCGGAGACACTTTCTGGATCGTCAGTGGGAGAGGGCACGCGAGGTGCAACTAAGCATGATCCCGGTAAACATGGCCATAACACGCAGATGGGGAGTGCCCGCGGTGAAGGCGGCCTTGGACATGCTCGGGATGTATGGCGGCCCGGCCCGATCACCTCTCCTCCCCTTATCTAGTGAAAAGAAAGATAAACTGCGTGTTATCCTGAACCAGTCAGGCATCTTGCCTGAGATTACACGGTAGGAGGACAGAGATGTCCCATCAGAATAGGAGGGTGTGATGCGAGATAGAGCATTGCTGATGATCCCTGGGCCAATTGAGTTTGAGCCGGAGGTGCTGCAGGCACTTGGTGCTCCCACCACGAGTCATGTTTCGCCGGAATTCATCGAGATATTCGGAGAGTCTCTGGAGATGATGCGAGATGTGTGGCTTTGTCCCTCTGGACAGCCTTTCGTTGTTGCGGGATCGGGGATGCTCGCCCTGGAGATGGCCGTTGTGAACTTGATCGAGCCAGGAGACAAAGTGCTCGTGCTTAATACCGGGGTATTCGGCGATCGCTACGCAGATCTCTTGCGCCGCTACCACGTTGATGTGAGCGTTCTGCGCGCCCCGCTTGGGGAGACGATCTCACCTCAACAGGTGGAGGATGAGCTTAAGAAACAGAGATACAAGCTGATGACAATCACGCACGTGGATACATCGACCGGTGTTCGCACTGATGCTAAATTGTTGGCCACCATCGCGCGAAAGTACAACGTGCTAAGCGTACTTGACGGCGTCTGCTCGGTAGCCGGGGAGGAGCTTCGCCAGGAAGAATGGGGTATCGATGTGGCACTCACCGCCTCACAAAAAGCGATCGGTGTTCCCCCTGGCCTTGCGTTGATGGTCGCTGGTCCCCGCGCGATTGAAACGTGGCGTGGTAGAAAGATGCCAGTGAGTAACTACTACGCCGATTGGGAAAACTGGCTGCCGATCATGGAAGCTTACGAAGCGCGGAAAGCAAGCTACTTCGCCACGCCTCCGGTGAACCTGATTTACGCTCTCAACGTCAGCCTAAAGAGAATACTAGAAGAGGGAATGGAAGAGCGTTTCAAACGCCACCAGAGATTCGGAAGGGCGTGCAAGGAAGCAATACAGGCACTGGGACTGGATCAAGTCCCAACCGATTTAGCACATTCTGCGGCGACACTCACCGCACCCTATTACCCGAGAGGGGTTATTGGATCAGAGTTTCTTCCTAAGGTTAGAAATGCTGGCGTGATTCTGGCTGGTGGACTGCACTCGGAGATCAAGGATGAGTACTTCCGCATTGGACACATGGGAGGAGAGACCTCAGGTGACCTACTGGCGACGATCGGTGCCATCGAGGCTGGGCTCAAGGGGTGCGGCTACGAGTTCGAATTGGGAGCTGGAGTTAGTGTGGCTCAACGCGTTCTGCGTAGCTAAAGATGCGTTGACTTGCAGTGGGTCAGGAGCGAACCGGAGAGTCCGATGACTACACGCGGGATCGAGTACCTCAACAAGCGCGGTATCTCCTACCAGGTACTGAGCTACCAGCACGAGACAAAGGGAGCGAGGTACGCTGCACAAGCCCTTGATCTTCCGCAAGAGATCGTGATCAAGAGCCTCGTCTTCCGCGCCGACGATGGTTCGTTCCTCTTCGCCCTAATGAGCGCAGATGGGAGCGTGAGCGAAAAGAAGCTCGCTCGCGCTAGCCACCACAAACGCGTCGCCCCAGCCAGCCCGCACGATGCGGAGCGTATCACCGCATATCAGGTGGGAGGAATCAGCCCCCTGGGTGCGAAGAGAGCGCTTCCCGTCTTCCTTGATTCTGCAGTTGCCGCACATCCAGAAGTAGTGATCAACGCCGGAGCGCGAGGAACGATGCTCCGCCTGAGAACAGCAGATCTTGTCTTCATCACCGGAGCCCTGATTGTAGACATTCGAAAAGCTGAGCATAGAGACATCTGAAGGGCATCAAAACCGGCCTTGATTGCTGTGCTACAAGCGTGACTAGGAAGTGCTTGAGTATCTAACCCGATCTTCCCAATCAGGCAAGTAGACGGACATCAAGCTCCTGAAAAGCTTCCCATGATTCTGAACCCTTAGATGCAGTAGCTCATGCACGATTACGTATTCCTGGAACTCCCGGCGTTGCCTAAGGAGCCCCTCGCTGAAGGTTACAGTCCTATTTGGAGAACACGAAGCCCACTTGTTCTTCATCTTCTGCACCCGAATCTGAGCCGGTTTGACATTGAGTGTGTCCGCCCAGTCGCGAACGGCTTTCTTGAAGGTGTTCTTGTTGGAGAATCCGCTTTCTTGCTTGGTCATGGCATGGAACAGATCGGGTAACGCAGAACAACTGATGGATGTACATAGAATACCACGATAGTCACCTGCTTTCCACACGGAGCATCGCATCAGCCAGTAGTACCATGCGATCCTTCCCCACCAGAGGGAGCAGCATCCTGTAAATCTCGGCCTTGAGCTGACGGAGTTCTGCCGCATTCTCTCTATAGTTCGGGAATCGCTCAAAGATACCTTTCATCGTTGCCGCAATGCTATCCGATTCCGCCACCCCTTCCTTCTTGAGTACCCAGTAGAGGGAGAACGTGGTTACATCGAACCCCATCTCCGATTGCTGACGGCGTGCCTCTACGATCTCTCGAATCACAAGCTCGATTCTCCGCAAGGAGTCTTCCGTCGTTATCTGGCGGTTATCGAAGGCTTCAAGGATTGCCTCGGCCCGGTCACCGATCGGCTTAAGGTATGGGCTTGAATCCTCCTCTTCGATGACGGCCCTTCGAATGCTGTTAACCAGGTTGATTACCTTCGCTTTGTCCGACCCACCAAAGTCCTTGATTGCCCGAAGTGTGTTCTCGTCGATCTTCACCGCGGGGAGTGTCATGTCAAGTCCGTAGCTCTCGGCCTTCTCCCTGACCAGTTGCCGGGTCTTGCGGGCGACATCGCTGTATAGGGTCGACCTTTTTCTGAAGGCATTTTGAATGATCCGATACAAGATAGAGAGAGAACCGAAATCGTCAATGGAGTCCCGCAGATCAGGCGAAGGCGAGAGGATCTCATAGAGCGTTTCGATCTGCTTGTAGAGGTGATAGAAGGCCTCCCGCTTGTCTTGATCGGTGAACGCCTCGATCGCTTCTTCAATCCCTCTATCGTCCAGCAATTCTCTGCTCAGGATGATGTATTCTCGTGCCGGACCCGCCATCATCTCCTTGAACTTATTCAGGAGAAGATCGAGATCCTCGATGACGCCACTGACAACATCGGAATCAAACGCCAGCGCTTTCTCAAGTTTCTCAAAGATCCCTATGAAATCGACTACGAGCCCGCAAGGCTTGCGGCTCTCTTGGCCCCATTCATAGGGACGATTGACCCGCGCGATGGCCTGGAGGAGCACATGATCCCGCATCGGCTTGTCGAGGTACATGCAGTAGAGAATGGGCGCATCGAAGCCGGTGAGGAGCTTGTCGGTGACGATGAAGATCTTCGGCAGCGTATCTGGCTTCGGAAACAGCTTACGCGCCTTCTTTTCCGCATCCGGGCTCACCTGATGACGATACACGAGAGGGTACTTCTCGCTGTCGTGCTGCGCGGATGTGTAAATCGGAAGGGAGTATTCAGGAGGGAGAACCTTGTCCAGCGCCTCCTTATACAGCGCGCAGGCCTCACGATCCACCGCCACCAAAAACGCCTTGTATCCAAGGGGTTCAATGTTCTCTTGAAAGTGTTTCGCCACGAATGCTGCAACCTTCTCGACTCGATCCCGCGACTTGAGGAACGTCTTCAGGCGCATCGCATGATCTAGGATCCTGTTCAACTCGTCTACGTCGCTGATCCCCTCGGCCTCCGCCAGATTCAGGAACTCCTCTTCAAGTTGTTGGCGTGGGACTCTGATCTCATTTGGCGCAAGGACGTATTTTAGTGGGACAGTCGTACCATCTTCGATCGACTCCACAATCGAATACTTGTCTAGATACCCTTGCTCATCTTCCTTGCCGAAGATCTTGAACGTTCCCTTGCCGTATGCCGTCTTGTCGATCGGCGTACCGGTGAACCCGATCAATGTGGCGTTCGGGAGGGCGCCAACGAGGTAATTGCCGAGATCGCCACCTGTTGTTCTGTGTGCTTCGTCAATTAGGACGAAGATGTTCTCACGGGTGTTGATGCCCTTCGGAATTCCGTCAAACTTGTGAATCATCGAAATAATCAACCCGCGAAAGTCCGAGGCAAGGAGTTCGCGCAGATGCTTCTTGCTAGTGGCCTGCTCGATCTTGATATCGTGCGAATGCATTTCGCCAAGCAATCGCTCAACCCAACCTCCAAGCTGTCCCTCCAATTCATTCCGGTCGATCATTAGAATTACGGTGGCCTTACCAAACGTCCCTTTGTCCTGAAGGATCATCCGGGCCGCCGTGATCATGGTGAATGTCTTGCCTGACCCTTGAGTGTGCCAAATCAGGCCGGTTGCTTTCGCCTTGTCGGCGCATCGATCGAGGATCTTCTCCACCGCCCGGGTTTGGTGTTGGCGCAGGATCGTCTTCTGCAGTTCATCTTCCTTGTAGAAGAAGAGGACCCATTCCTTGAGCATGGTCAAAAACCGCTGACGGTCGAAGAACCGTTTGACCTTGTTCTCGTAGTTCCCGGATTCCTCGTTTCGCCAGTTGAACAGGTTCTTCCGATCCAGGTTCCACGTAGCCCCGTAGTAGAAATCGAGAAGGTTAGTGATGTCGAACACCTGCGGAGCGGTCAACATCTCAGGCGTCTCGTGGTGGTACTCCCGGATTTGAGTCATCGGCTTTTCGATTCCCTTTGGTCTCTGTGCACTCTTAGTCTCTACGATAGCGACCGGAATCCCATTGATCAGGAACATCACATCTGCTCGGTTGGTCTCCTGGCCATTCGTGTACTGCCACTCGTCGGTTACGTGGAAGACGTTGCGCTCAGAATTGGCGAAGTCGACCAGTATCACATTCCGCTCCCGCTTCTCGTTTTGGTCATAGATGCTCTTCTCTCCACGGAGCCACGCGAGGATCTCCGCGTTCCCCTCAATCGTATTAGGGACGGACTCGATACTGCGGACGATCGCATCGACGTTTTCGACCGTGATTAGTTGTGGATTTAGCTCAATGAGCCTCTCTTCTAGTACACGCCTGAACAGCATTCCTCCTACGCCTTTCCGCAACGAAAGAGCTTCCGACGTAGGGACATACGTCCAACCGATCTCCTCCGCGTAGCGGATGAGGGGGTTCTGAACCGTATCGTTTTCTGTTCCTGGGTGGGTTGCCATTGTCTCCTCTTTTGCATACCTAATCGTTATACCCCTTGTCTTTGTTGTCCATAGGGTGCTCCTGGTTGCTGCCACACCACTTACCTGTGGCAAGCCAGATTTCGTAGTGCAACAACCAAAGGGACGTCCACGGCACAATTGTTCTGGCAATGGGCATTGTGGAATCCCATTCGTTGTACTTGTATCGGAACAAGCACAGTTCCTTGGCGGAAAACACGTGAGGAATCCTGCTGCCATTCCTGGATACAATCTCGGGCGAAACTACCGACACCACCGGTCTCTGTTTCAAGCGGTATTTGATCTTCACAGTGTATTTCTCACTCAATGGACTTGGCTTCAATTGACCTACCCATGTTAGTACGATATGCTTATTGAACGTGACGTCTGAGTCTGGAAATACACGTTTCAACCCCGCTGCTTGCACAGCAAGTGGCAGTGTCTTCAGTCTTTTTCGCAGGTATGACTTCTTATTTCCCATACCAAGTGTTCGGTTTTACTGTGGCTCCGACAGTTCCTAAGAGACCAGTCTTCGGGGCCATCCGCAGCTGACCGTCCCGTTGTTGCTTATCCATAACGTTTCCGTATTTCTCGAAAGCGTGCCTAGCAATTTCTGCTCCTAGCGCGAGAGACAGACTATCCGAGATCTTTTGCAGACCAGTCTCCTTGATCGCGCTTGAGAAGTCTGTCTCAACTTGCTGGAGCCATTCAAAGAAACGCTTGGCTCTCTGAGATTCTTTTTTCCACTTGTCAGCAAAGTTCTCCTTTGGGTTAATCGGGTTTGGCACCCAGTATTCGCCATTTCTGGTCTTGATACCGTCACGTAGCTTTGCCGTTAGGGCTATCAACGCCTCAAGGATGTCGGTTTCGCCGTTGTATGCGTTTGCAGCAAGCGTTGTGGTGATTATGGAAATTGGTTTATCGTCGCGATTCCCTTGATAGTGTACGTCGCGATGGCGTTTCAAGATCTGAATAGCTCTTCGAAGAGGAGTAGGCACGCGCTCTAGGGGAATCTCTTCTACGTGAACCTCCACAGCCTTTGCCATCATTTCTCGGCGTTCCAACAGCAGCGTCTTTTGCTGATCGTTGAACCAGTTGGCGTACCCTTTGGGGTTACTGTGTTGCCACTTCGGGAGTTCCGTATCTGTGATGATAAGTGCATCATCGAGATCCCGGAGGTTGTACTCAGCAGCCTTATCGTCTGGGAGCGCAGGCAGGACGTCCATATGGAACTGCCCCTTGTAGTCCAGTGTCCAACATCGGCGACCAGGAACAAGCTCTGGAACTTCACTACCCTCGGCAGCTAGACGTTGAAGATAGCGCTTCAGCTGGTCCTCTAAGTCAGCTTTCAATTCTTCCTGAGCCGTGCTCTCTTTCTGAATCTCGCGACGATAGACAAGGTCTACGTCGTATGCATCTTCATCTTTTACGGGCCGAACAGCGGTACCTAGTCTCAGAGACCCCTGAGGATAGATCTCCGCATCAGACTGGTAGTGTTCGAGATGGTCTTCCTTCAACCAGTCACCCAGATCCATGTACTTTCTTCGGACCTCTCGATAGACATCCTCAGGAATATCGAGTTCCTCCCCAACATAACCAATGATGTCCGCTAACTGCATTCCTTTCTGCTGATCAACATCCATTTTCCTACCCCCTCTACTTATCATTTTCCTGGTCTGTTTCATCCGTCAAGGTATAGATGGGCTCGTATGGCGATGCCTTATGACTCAGAAACATGTTACTAACCTCATTCACGGCGTTCCGCGCTTCCGTTCTTCCTATGCCTTCCAGTTCGAGGGACATCTTGTCGAGCGCATAGTGCCCGCCCAGAATGGGATTGATTCGGAGGAAGCGTTCCTTCCCGAGAATGTGAAGGCACTGATTCTCAGCAGCACAGCTTTGACCAGCCATCATGAACTCCAGCACCTTGCTCCGCCATGTCCACAGTCCTCCGGTGATGTGCTTACTCATTGAGGTAATGGCTTGCCGAGTCGTACCGATACTGAACATCGCTATTGACCCTTGACTTTGGTTTAAGTAACCAAGCGCCTCAGCTAGAGCCACCATTGAAGGGTTGTTTGCCCACACGCCGCCGTCGATGAGGCGTACACCTGTGTCACTTATCGATGCAGGGAAGTACGTTGGCGCGGACGCGGTTGCGAGAGCAATGTTCATTGCCAGCTCCTTGTAGTCCGTCTTGAGTCGCTCGTGATGAGGAGTCTTGTATAAATGGACATCACCCCTGACGGAGTCATAAGAGGGAATGATCAAACGCTTTGTGCTTTCGCCGAGCCGTCTGTCTCCGAAGTAGTCCTGAAGAGCTTGGCGAAGGGGCTCTGCCGGGTACTTGCGCCGAAAGACCCACTTCACGCTGCCTAGAGCCCGAGTCCATCGACTCTGTGCCGGGAAGATGTCCTTGCCTCGTTCCTTGTAGAAGCCCAATATCTCCTTGGGGCTGAAGCCTAGTCCCAGAGCTATTGCTATGATACCCCCTGCAGAGGTGCCGGCGATCAGATCAAAATGGTCCACGATCCTCTTGCGTGTATTTTCTTCCAGTGCAGCCAGGAAGGAAGCCGTGAATATCCCCTTCAGTCCGCCGCCATCGAGAGAGAGAATTTGAAAGCGCTCGGTCATAATTCCACCTCGCTCACATCGATGTCGAGATCAACTGTGCGAATCTCACCGGTCATCAGCTTGTCCAACGTCGTTTTGAAGAGGTCTTGAAGACCGGATTTCTTGGATTCGTGGAAACTTAGCTTTGCATCGACTGTGTCCAAGGAGCAGGCGATCTCCTCCTGTTCTTTCTTTGTGCTTGGGACAGGGAATTCCAGCGGATCCACATTCTTCTTGTTGAGCTGTGGTGTTGGACCCAGGTCCTGCAACATCGTGAGGTCGAAAGTCAGGAACCAATAGTAAAGGTAAGGTAGTACGATCGAATCATTGGGGACCACAGCAATCAGGTTTGGATCGAGCAGCGTCCATTGCGTCGTTACGCGTTTCTTGTTTGTCGCGATTGCAGCTCCCCTCTTTGGGAAGATAACCGAGTTAGGTGGCACAGCCTTCTTTTGAGCGACCACCTTTGGTAGCCTGATTTCGATGTTTGAACAGAGGATGTCGCGATCATTGCCGGCAAGATTCATGTCCGAGACCTTGATCGCATGAACCAAAACATCTTCTTTGCTTCCAGTATTCCTCGCTTCCAGATCACGAAATGCGACTGTTGAGCTCCGGACCTGGGAACAGGACCGAATAGTTATGACCTTCCAACTCTCCGGAATCTCGCCGATCTCGGTCATCTTTGTCTTTTCGCCACGGGTGCCGTGGGTGAAGAGGTACTGCATAGTAGATTTCTTGAGGTCACGGAGTGACTGAATGATATTCTCCTGCATCTCAACTGCCTGTTGGATCTTCAACAATACCGCTGCGATCCTCTTTTGTTCCAAAAGTGGGGGAAGAGCGATCTCCTGTTTTAGGACATCTTTGTCGGTAACAGCAGGATAGCTCGCACCGTGCTGTGAGTCAGCGATAGCCTTGTTTATTCCATCTGAGAGGAGAAGGAAGTACAGAAATTCAGGCACTGCCATCTTCCTGTTGGCACGGACAACGCAGAATGCAGTGGATGCGATGTGATCATCGTATTCTGGAGGGACTAGCGCTATTCTCTGGAGTGTCGGTCGAATGGTTGCATAGAGCACATCTCTCGCATGAACGATCTTCCTTGCCCTCCCAGGCGCGGTCGTTCCAGTCACTACTTGCGGAGAAGTGATCTTGAAAAGATCGTTTGATACAGCCGAGACATCGATATAGTAGAAATTGCCCCGTGGCTCTGACCGCGGCTTCCACTGGCTCGTCTTCAGACAGGCGTTCCTCAATGCCATGTTTTTCCACTCGTTCTTCATCTTCTCAAATCTCTCTGTGCCCTCCGCAATTTCATCACGGCTTCTTCCTTCGATAGTCGTTCGGATCGATACAGGTATCATAGGTGGCGCGATCGACGCGAATCCAATCTGTTCTGTTGATGCCACGGCGATTGCGGGATGTCGGACTGAACGGAAAAGCGCATCCCACTTTGATCCAACGATCATCTCTCCGAGCGATCTTCCGGATTTCGTCGGCCACTTCGCTCAGGTCCTGATCCTGGCTGAAGATCACGGCAACGTCATACTGGTTCTCCAAGGCACCGCGCACCACATCAAGGGCAAGGCGAATGTCAATTCCTTTCTCTCTGCCGACCAATGCTGTTGTTAGTGTGCCGTCAGAGGCTTTTATTGACTGGTTTGAGTAGCGTAAAGGGCGGGAATAGGTGTGGATATTGCGCGTTCCCATAGCGGAGAGCTTGGCAACCCAAAAATGATTCCGTTTTGGATCAATATCCGGATTAGGAATCCCGGTATAGAAGCAAATACCGGTCAAGTCCCAGCTCTGCTGAACACAGATGGTCTCGGCTAGTTGTCGGATGTTGTAGTTCGGATAGGGATAACCGAACGCTTCCTTGACGGCGTTAAACAAGTTCTGTCCATCAATGTAAGCGATTGTGCGTTTGGAGGTGGGCTCTTTCATAGCTCCACCTCCTGCGAACAAAGAATAACCCCGCCAGAGGTCCGAAAACTGATCCAGCGGGGAGCAATTACATCGCTATAATACAACGAGACGTCACAGGTGTCAACAGCCAAAGTCCATTGTCTCATTCCGTTTCCTCTCCGAAACCAAGCTTGTTGAAGACTTTTCGCAGTTCGACATCGATCTCCTCGGCTTTCTTCTCAAGACCATCAGGACCCCAAAGCTCATCTAGAATCTCGGGAATTGGCCGGTAAACCTCCTTCTCGCTTGTGTCCACGTAGCCTGAGGGAGAGAGGTTGTAGTCGTTCTCCGCTGCCTCTTCGTTAGTGATGACCTTGACAAACCGTTCGATGTCCTGCCCTTTGATGAATCCCTGAACGATCTTTTGAATATTCTCGTCGGGGATGTAGTTCTTCGGACGTCCCTTCTTAAATTCGCGGCTTGCGTTCACGAGCACAATCTTATCTTTACGCTGCGGAAGCTTGTTCCGATTGAGCAGGATGATGATCCCAGCGGCGCTAGTGTTGTAGAATAGGTTGTCCGGCAGAAGAATGACGCCCTCAATGAGGTCATGGTCGACGAACCATTTACGGATAATCTTCTCCTTATCCTCGTTCTGGCTTCCGCTCCCCCTAGTGACAGCCCCAGTGTCCAAGACAACAGCCGCTCGTCCCGTAGGCTTGAGCGAGGCGAGAGTATGCTGAATCCAGGCCCAGTCTGCTTTGCCAGATGTTATTCCACCATGTTCCTCAAACCGTCCGAATTCATCACTCTCGTAGATCGCTCGATTGTAGGCTTGGTTCCACATGGGATTCGCAACGACGATGTCAAACTTTCTGAGGCTTGTGTCTGAATCCCGAAACTTCGGGTTGGTCATCGAATTGCCGCGCACGATCTTGCCTTCCATGTCGTGAATGACCATATTCATCCGAGCGATGGCGTAGCTTGAACCGTTTATCTCTTGCCCGTAAAGCTTAAGCGGGCGATTGACCTTCAGCTCGCGTTCCTGAAGGGCCAGTTCGCACTTGATCAATAATCCTGCCGACCCACACGCATAGTCATATACTTCTTCACCCTGAGCCGGCCGAACCATATGGGCCATGAGCCAACCGACTTCGGTTGGCGTGAAAAATTCACCGGCGCTCTGTCCCTGCCCTTCGGCAAACTTTCGGAGCAGGTACTCATAACAGCGTCCGAGGAAGTCCGGCTCCACGTCGTAGAGCCCGAGTCGGTAGCGGGGATCAGAGAGTGCCTCCATCACCCCTGCCAGTGCCGAGTCGCTGATCTCTCGCTCCCCAGTGCGGGTTTCGTTGAAGTCTACGGTGTCGATGACCCCGCTGAGATCTTTGGAACGATCCCCGGCGTTGGCTTTAACGATGGCTCTCATCGTGAGGGTGAGCTGCTCGCCAAGTGTCTTCGGCCTCTGTCCTTCGTGCCAATCAAATACCTCCCGGCCGCTGACAACCGGCCACCGCGCCTCGGGCGGAATGTAGAACCGCACCAGGCTCTTGTCGGCTTCAATGATCTCGAGAGCCGTCTCACGGTCGCCGTATGTCTCGGCAAGGCGTTCGACTTCATCCTCAAAGACATCCGAGAGGCGTTTGACGAAAAGAAGAGGCAGGATGTAGTCCTTGAACTTAGGGGCATCCTTCTCGCCCCGGATCGAGCAGGCGGCACTCCAGAGCATCTGCTCCATCAACTTCGTGGTGAGCACATCTTTTCTCAAGACCCTGTGACGACGCTTGGGGATACCAAGATCGAGAGCTGGTCTCCGTTCTTTAAGGCCAACATCTGCAACAAGCTCGCTGATCGCCTGCTTGGCCCTGCCTCGTGGTGTAGTTCGCCCGTTCTCCCAGCGATTCAATGTGGAGAAAGCTACGCCAAGCCTAGCGGCAAGTTCTTCCTGGCTTAGCTCAAGCTTATCTCTTAATTGTTTTAGAATCTCAGGGATGTCTCTATCGTCCATGATCTCCTTTGGAACATAACGCTATAATGCTATAGCATTACAATCACATTGTCAAGCTCAATAATATCGTACGCCGCAACTTCTCACGTTGCAATTCTTCCAGAGGCTCCCGTAGCGCCGTGCAACCAGAGATGGACGTACCTTCTTCGAGAGTCGCTGAGATTAGGAAGTCTCCGATCCTTTCAACTCCGACAGCTCATCGATCATCCCCTGCAGGACGTCGAAGCCTCCCTGCCAGAATTCTGATGAGACGATGTCGATCCCGGCCTCGGCAAGGATCTCCTGCGGGCTCTTCGATCCGCCGTAGGCGAGGATCTTGAGGAACTTGGGGACGAACGTTTTTCCCTCTTTCTTGTAGCGCTTGTACAGCGCTAGCACGAGCAGCTGCCCGAAGCTGTATGCGTAGCAGTAGAAGGGAGTGCTGTAGATGTGGGGGATGGAGACCCACTCGTAGCGGAATTCGTCGCTTAGCTCTACGGCGTCACCGAACTGGTCATTCAGGTTTGCTAGGTATCTCTCAGAGAGAGCGTCGATCGTCGCTCCAGCCTTGATCAGTGCATGGGCCTCACGCTCGAACAGGACGAAGTACGCTTGCCTGGCAACCGTGGCGTAGGTTCCATCGACGAAGCGGGCGAGCATCTCTCGCCTTAGCCCGGGCTCCGATTCGCTTTCAAGCTGATGCTCAAGAAGGAGGATCTCGGAGAAGACGGACGCTGTCTCCGCCAGGGGAAGGGAGGAATGGAACGTAAGCGGCGAGTGATCTGCGGCCATGAGGGCGTGCACGGCGTGCCCCAGCTCGTGGGCGAGTGTAGAGACGTCGTCGATCTTGCCGTTGTAGCTCGTCAGCACCCACGGAGTGAGCCCAGGCAGGACGCCGTAGCAGAAGGCACCGCCGTACTTGCCGGTGCGGACCTCAGAGTCGAGATGCCCCTCGTTGAGGACTCGCTTAGCGTGCGAAGCCAGAGTCGGCGAGAATGCGTTCAAGCTTGAAAAGACGGTGCTTATCGCCTCATTGAACGGGTAAGTCTCTTCCGATGATCCAACCGGAGCGTAGATGTCGTAGCGCCGCAAATGATCCATCCCAAGCCAGCCAGCCTTTAACCGAAAGTAGTCCTGGAACATGCTTACATTGTCGCGGCAGACATCAAGGAGGACATCGACCGCGGCGTCTGGAATGTCGTTTCTCAGGTTGCGCGAGGCGATCGGGGAGGAGAAGCCACGCAGATCGACCTGTTCATCAGCCCAGTCGCGCACGATGTGTTGATAAATCTGCCCGAGGACTGTGCTGTTCTCACCGTAGACGCGGTACAGCTCTTTGTACGCGCGTTGACGCAGCTCTGGGCGTGAATCGCGAGCGTAGGTCATCAACTGCGAACGCGTGAGCGATTTCACCTCGCCATCGACCTCGATCTCAAAGGTGAAGCCGCTCGTCAGCATCTCATACAGGGTGACAAGCGCCTCCACTCCGTTTAGGTCCTTGATGTTGATCACCTGCTCCACCTGCTCGGAGAGGGTGTAGGGTTTGTATCGACGCAGTGAGTTCAGGTAGTAGGAGAGATCCCCGCTTACGGCGATGAGACGCTCTGCCGCTGTGTCGTCCAACCCCTTCCACCATAGCTCGAAGAAGAGAGTTCGATTATGCGCATCGGCAAGTACACTCTCTACGCGGCCACGGAAGGAGAGAGCGTCCTGATTGGCCGTATCCTCGGCAAACCAGAGTTGGCCATACGCTCCCAGGCGTCGCATGAGCGAACCAATGCGCTCGACGATAGCAAGGATTTCGCTGAAGTCATCGGTGCTGATATTCGGTGAGAGTATCGTTCGCTTACCCTCAAGATCGCTGAGCGCACTCTCAAGTTGATCCAGATACTCACTGCCGATATCCTCGGGCCGATCAGCGCTTGGGATCAGGTCGGCAAGCGACCAGCGCCCCTGCTTGTAGACACGTTCGTTCATCTCATTCCTCCTAAGTAGCGTCCGTGACACCTATTATGCTGAACTAACACCGCTACCGGCAAGTCCGATCTCCGAGGCCACCTCGCGCATCCCCATGATTACGTCTTCAAACAGGTCTTTGAGTTCCATTCCGAGCATCCGGGCCCCGTTTGCGATCACCTCGCGGTCCACACCGGCGGCGAAGCTCTTATCCTTCCACTTCTTAGTGACCGACTTCACCTTCATGTCGAGGACACTCTTTGACGGGCGCACCAGGGCGACGGCAGTGACTAAGCCGGTCAATTCGTCGATCGTGTATAGAACCTTCTCCATCTCCAATTGCGGTTCGACGTCGGTGACGAGGCCCCACCCGTGCGACATAATTGCGCGGATGTAGTCCTCTGGCCAGCCACGCTCCTCCAGGATCTCCCTTGTCTTCTTGCAATGCTGCTCTGGGTAGCGCTCGTAATCTAGATCGTGCACAAGGCCGATGATCCCCCATTTCTCCTCATCCTCACCGCGCTTACGCGCCATGTAGCGCATCACCCCTTCGACGGAGAGGCCGTGTTTGATCAGGCTCTCACTCTTATTGAACTCCTTGAGAAGCGCCAGTGCTTCTTCGCGTGTCGGTATGTGTGTTTCCATCTTACCTCCTTGTCATTGGTGTCAATCATGACTGTATTACGCAATTGGCTCGATTTCCAGTGACGGATGAATGACTGAGCGCGCCAACATACGGACACACTCCTGCTGCAAAGCAAGTGTAATTCTTACAAGCGATTGAGTATATTAAAAGCAGACTCTAGCCAGAAAGGACTCTTGTGCATTTCGAGATTGGTACATTCTTAATCCTGTTCTTCAGCGCAATTGCCATCGGCGGCTTTGCCAGCCTCCTCGGCGTAGGGGGAGGGATTTTCATGGTCCCACTCCTCCTTCTAGGCCGGTTCGTCCCCACGATGCATCAAGCTGCCGGGACAAGTATCGCCGGAGTCGTGTTCACCAGTCTGTCCGGGACGATCGTCTATTGGTTACGCCGCGCGATCAACTTTCGCATTGGGCTTCTTCTCATGCCGCTCGCGATCCTCGGCGCGTGGACCGGCGCGTGGCTCAGCGGGCTGATCGATGCGCGCTGGCTGGAGGTAGGGTTTGCAGCGCTCCTGCTCTATCCAGCAGGGATGATGCTTCTCGGTAAACAACCCAAGGAGATACCACTTTCTTTGCAGGGCAATGTACGCGGAACTCGCTTCTACGCCACAACAGCGATCGTTGGGATCATCGCGGGTGCGGCATCCGGAATGTTCGGTATCGGTGGAGGGACGGTGATGGTCCCAGCATTGGCCGTCTTCCTTGGCCTCGACATCGTCACCGCAGTGGCAACAAGCCTGTTTGTAATGATTCCATCGGCGATGATCGGTTCCTATCAACACTGGGTTCAAGGCGACCTCCGCCTGGAACTTGCGATTCCACTCATCTTAGGATTGATAATTGGAGCACAGCTTGGACCGCGCTTGGGCTCGCGCGTTCCCAAACGCCGACTGCGCCAACTATTCGGAATCGTTCTCGTGTACGCCGTAGTCAACATGATCCTCAAGGCGACGTGACGCAGATCTTGCTGGGCCGGGCCGGTTCCTCTATCATGATTTGACGATCGTGTTCCTATGGGAAAGTACTTTGTAGATTGAGGGAGGATTACCACATGCGGCATAAAGACGTTCATGGCGTAGAGCGTGTTACCTTGTGGCAGATCTTCTTCGTTTTCTTTAAGATAGGGCTTCTCACCTTTGGCGGCGGGTTCGCCATGCTTCCTGTCTTAAATTATGAGCTTTATACCAAACGAAAATGGATCGATCAAGAAACGCTGACCGATATCGTGTCCCTCGCGACAGTCTTTCCAGGTGCAATTGCCGTAAATTCAGCATTTCTGCAAGGTCTGCGCATGCGCGGTGTTCTCGGTGTAATAGTTGCCGTGACTGGGATTGTAACCCCATCGATCATTGTCATCTTGCTCATCGGTATTTTCCTTTTTCGGTTCACAAGCGTGCATATTGTTCAAGCGTTTTTTAAGGGTGCGGGAGCAGCGATCACCGGACAGATCGCCTACGCGGTGTACGTGTTTGGCCGAGGCACGACGCTTAACCTGCGTACGATTGGACTAACACTAGGTATCCTCGCAATCTTGTTTGCATTCAAGATTCATCCAATTGTGGCAATTCTCATCTCTGGAACGGTGGGTATGTTCATCGTTCCAAAGAGGAAATCATGATAGGAATTCTGCTTGAGATCTATGCAAGTTTCTTTCTGATAGGAATAAGTGCCTACGGCGGTGGGATTGCCACGATTGCACTTATACAGTACGAGATTGTATTTGCTCATGGCTGGCTAACTGCTGCACAGATGCGCGACGTGATCACCTTAGCCCAGATGACGCCGGGATCGATCGCGATTAACTCTGCTACATTGACTGGTTACAAGATTGGCGGGATAAGTGGCGCGCTTGTCGCGTCGCTTGCTGTGATTACACCAGGCATTCTGCTGCTGACTGCGTACACACTCGCTGTCTCACATCTGAGGTCAAGGGATGGCCTTAACCGTGTGAAATTGGCTCTCCAGCCTGGAATACTTGCCCTTATTATCTTTGCAGTATACACTTTTGGCTCAATCTCCATCGATGGGGTCATCACCGGAGGGATCGCTGCAGCCGCATTCTTTGGCATCCTGTTTGCTGGCCGAAGGGTGCACCCGGTGCTTATCATTCTTGCTGCTGGGCTACTTGGGATAGCTATATTCCGCTGATTTAGACACACGTTGACCTCTCGAACCTAACGGAGGATAATCAACTGGCAATGCAACTAACGATTCTTACCACCGGCGGCACGATTGAGAAGACGTACAACGAGCGTGATGGCTCGCTTAGAAACTACCACACTATCCTCCCCGAGATGCTCACCGGGCTGCGCCTGCCCGATATCAACGTCAGCTATGAGCAAGTCGTGTTCAAGGATTCACTTGAGATGACAGAAGATGATCGTCAGCGGATCCTTGCCGCAACCAAGCGAGCGATTCCTCAATCGGATGCGATCATCATCCTGCACGGCACGGACACGATGTCCGAGACAGGTGAACTCCTGAATAAGGAGCTGGGCGATCTGCGTATCCCGGTGATCCTGACCGGGGCGATGCGGCCGTACGAGTTTCGTGACACGGACGCCCTGCAGAACGTGACCGAATCGCTCCTTGCAGCGAGGCTTGTCTCCCCCGGTGTGTACGTGGTGATGCACAACCGCGTCCTGCGCTTCCCAGGAGTGGTCAAGGATCGTGAGAACCTCACGTTTGCCAAGGCGTGATCTTTCGTCCCGACGTTTTAGGTAGACTCATTGGGTAAC
The DNA here is from genome assembly GCA_027007005.1 of Candidatus Bipolaricaulota bacterium. GTDB lineage: Bacteria > Bipolaricaulota > Bipolaricaulia > UBA7950 > UBA9294 > M55B144. The sequence goes on from JALTFO010000048.1 coordinate 56,280, forward strand.
GCTTTCTACTGCTAAGTGAAAATAACTGATAGGTCCGACGATCGAATGGTCAGCATGCTAAGGTATACAATGAGTTGCGCAATCGCTCACTTAATTAGATGTATTGTACTCTCAGGCGTGATTCCACGAATCGAGGATCTTCGCCTTTTCGTTTTCTCCTATATCATGTCCGTAGATACGGCAGAACATCTGTTTTCGTAGCTCATAAGGATCCATCAGATCGTGCCCTTCCTTGATCCCAGCACAAACTAGAGCTTTCGCGGTGGCGAACATCCCGCAGGCCATAGTCAGACGATCTTGTGGTGATCTTGCCATGATCATCTTCCGAAAACGATCTTCGATATCTATAGGTTTATCGTTCATTGCTTCTTCGCCTGATCGAGCAAGAGGGACACCCTCAGTCTCCGCGCCCACACCTTCAGGTAGTTCCAATCAAGATCTGTGACCACTTCTATAAGCACTTGGACATCCCTCTGCTGGAGCGGCGAACTTGAGTCCTTAGACCACTCAAGCTTGGACAGAATGAGGTCTTCCGGCGCAACAACCCAGATTGGAGTGTCGTCGACCTCAAAGCGTTTCCTTCGCTTAAACTCCAGCTTCCTATACTCTTCATCCCCGCGCACTATGAAGTCAGCCTTGACCATCCATTCGTTGTGAATGATGTTAAACATGGATCGTCTGATAACTGCGCTTCGGATGCTGTCCTCATTTACATAGCAATCAGCCTCAAAGAGCCGCGCAATCTTTGCTGAATCCTCCAGGTGATACTCGATAACCAAGTCTATATCTCGCGTCATGCGTGGTACTGCGTAGATTGCCATCGCCATCGAACCGGTCAGCATATACCGAATATTGGCTGCATCCAGTCGCTCTGCTATCTGCTTTACGAACTCCAGTTGTTCGTTCATCGCAGACCAAGTTTACCATCAATGACTCATTGAACACACATTTGCAAGCGGACAGCCGGAATGTGCTTCACGGTCTCACGCCATAGTCGATACTGGGGCGTGTTCAACGGAGAGGAACGTGCCATGATGCTCCAGCGTGTAGGGCGCTTCAGTCTCAATCATCGTTTCCTTCATCATGGCCCCTTGTCAATCTGTCCATGCCCGACGTCAGTCCTCAGATGCTTCGACGACCCGTTCGGCGTAGATTCCGAAGCCGTCTGCAGGACATTGTTGGGTGCTAAGGCGGTAGCCCAAGCCTTCGGGGTGAACGGCCAATCGAGCTTCTGGCATACCTCACGCCACAGGCCAATTGCATCGCCGCTCTCTAAGTATTGGGAGGAAGCCAAGTTTCAGGTAGGTCTTGATCGCGGGTAACCGGTAGTACTCCGTGCGCAGGCCGATCTTCCGGTATCCTGCTTCGATGAAACGGCTTGTCACCGCGGCGGACAATGCAAGTCCTAGCCCTCTCCCCGTATGCGCAGGATCACAGGCCAGCCATCCAAGATCGCCCCAGAACGGTAGGCTCCTGGTGTGATTTTGCAAACACATCGCCGTCCCGACACGGTTTTAGACTGTTCCTCCACTGCCATGAACCATCCGTTGGGAATGATACGGGAGATAGTAATCAAGCCTCTTGGCATCCCATCCGGGCCAACCGGCTAAACGCATCACTTCATAGAAACGTTGCTCATCGCCCGGCTTGTAATTACGGATCTCGTATCCGCCAGGAATCTCTACTTCAGGAGGTTGGCTGATCAGTTGCTGGGGCCATACCATTCGGAGCTGAGGTTTCTCGATATCGTGCACTGTAATACCTGCTAGTAACTGTTCACTCTCCTGACAGCATAAATTAGACACAAAAGAGGCCATACCGCCAAGCGGTGCGCTATTACTCGTTTTTCGCATCAAGTTGTTCTGCTTCTTTGAGTTTCTCGACATCTATTTTGTCCTGCGGCCTTCCGCTAGCTTCCTTTGCCCTGATCAGGTCAGATCGAGAGATGAACGAAATCTTCAGATCATCCAATTTCACCACCTCACGCTTTTCCCATGCCTCTTCAAACTTGACTCCTGAAATCGACATCATGATGTCAATGCGTAAGGGAGGCCTTCCCATTTGATAGAAGTAGGCCTGATGGGTGAAGTCATCCGCGGTAAGATTTGCCAGCGGCGCACCAAATTCCTTCAATGCTGCGTATACAGCGTCTGCGTTTTCTGGGTCAGTGGCTATCCAGACATCAAGATCCTTAGTGAATCGCGGCTCACTGTACTTCATTACCGCATAGCCACCTACAATGAGATAGCGAATTCTATGTTTTTCGAAAAGACTCAACAGTTCTTTGAAGTCGGAACTCGTCAGCATCTTTACCTCGAATTAAGAAGTAGTCATGCAGCATCTCCAGCACTGCTTCAAAAATGGCGCGATCGCCCTGAGATTGCCAGAAGCAAATGTCAAATGAGCGCCGATCATCGGCAATGCGCTGGTAGTTCTCTTCGATTAATCTCATCTTTTTCTCCCGTCCAGCGGCACATGCTGATCAAGCCTCTGACTGCACGTGGCTATTGCCTCGCATGCACCCGTATTTTTCTTGTCTTTCACGCGATCCTTTCCCTCCTTTAGATTGTACCGCACTGGCCAGGCTCATCCAAAATGCCTCCGATAGCCCGAAATATAACGACAGTCACAGAGCCGTGTCGGAGCTGATCGTCCGCGCGCCACGCACAATTCAGTTGATCCGCTGCGCCGGGACACTGATGTTCTTTGCCAAGCGGTATTGGTTGATCCCTATCGCCTTAAGGAACTCATCCAAGAGTATCTTGCCAGGATGAATCGACGTTAGCTCTTGCTCAGTTGTTTTTTGCTCTCGATAGTCCGCCATCTCCACCTGGTAGGCATTTCTCACTTCGCCACGCATTTGCCATCTATCATCGGGACGGACTATTGGGATCTAGTGGATCTCCTGATCCTCGAAGTGCATCAGCGCGGGGAATAGAAGACCGGCCACAGCAAGGAGGATGCAGACGATGCCACCGATCCGGTACCAGAACTGGACCCCCAGCAGGTCGCTGATGGGACCGGCCATGGCCAATCCAATCGGCGTTGTCAGCGTGAGCAGACTGCCGAGTGACGCCATGACACGCCCCTGCATGTGTGAGGGTATTCTAGCCTGTAAGATTGCAGTGTAAGGAGCATTGGCAATAGCCATCATCCCCCCCAGCAGCGCAGCTCCAACGAGCGCCATCCAGAAGCGCTCAGTCGAGGAAAACCCCACGATTACTGCACCGAGGCCCATTCCGCCGAAACCCAACAAAATCGTCAGAATACGCCGTTTGAAACCGCCCCATACGCTGACCAGAAAGCCTCCTCCAATGGTGCCAGCCCCGATGAGCGCCTGATACAAGGCAAGGCTTGATGCGTCACGCCCGAAGTTCTTGAGGATCAGCACCGGAGTTAACGAAAACGCCGGCATCATCATGATCTTCATCACTAACACCAACCCGACGAGGGCAAGAAGCCCGGGCCAGTGGAGGATGAACCGGAGCCCCTCACGTGTGTTGGAAAGAACTGATGCTGCGCGAATGGCATGGACATGCTCTGGCGGTGGTTGCGGAATCGACAGGAAGAAGAGGGGGACGATGGCGAAAAGGGCGGTGATCACGTCGATCATCATCACCCCAGATAGCGGCAGAAGGGCGAGGGAAAGCGCCCCGAGCGGCGGGGCGGATACCGATAGGACACCGGAAATCGTTTGGTTGAGCCCCTCCATTCGCGTGTAGTGCTTACTTGGTACCATCAATGTAGTCGATGCGCGAAAGGCCGGGCTTTGAAATGCCCCGCCTGCTGAACGAGCCAACATCACAACGTAGACGTGCCACACCTGCATCGTTCCCGTCCAGAACAGATACGCGAGCCACAGGGATACCAGGGCGACAAACGAGTCGGAGATCATCATGATCTTTTGACGATTCCACCGATCGACAAGGGCACCGATCACAGGGCCCAAGAGAATCCTGGGTAGTAACGCGACCATCGTTGCCGTCGCCAAAACCGTTGCTGATCCCGTCTTCTCGGTGACCCACCAGACGAGAGCGAACTGTGCAATGCGGCTGCCGATCAGCGAAAGCTGTTGTCCAGTCCAGACCGTGAAGAACCGTGTCTTCCACGCCTGCGTCTCGTTCATGCGCCCCCAGTTTCCACGTAAGTCAACCTCTTCCCTTATTAAATATTATTCTGATTTAGAGACATTATCCAGCAGTGCACTCTTCGAGCTCTTGAGGAATGGATGCGAAGCGCTGAATATCCGCAGTAGCAGGGAAGAGACTGAAATCTTCTTCCTTGACTAATGAGCCTCTTGAGCCTATAATTAGCAATTGATGTATGAGACTGCTAATTTGAGGTGATCGCCATGATCCGTTTTGATAGATTGACTGAAGGAGCACAGGAGCTATTCCACGAGGCGCAGGACCTGCTGACGCGCTACAAACACAATCAGCTCGATGTCGAGCACATCTTTACCGTCCTGGTAACCAAGGAGGGTGTGGGACGAAACATCCTGCAGGAGATGGGGGTGAACCTGACCGGGCTGGCCAAGGATCTCGATGTTCTGCTGAAGGATAAACCGACTGTGTCCGGGCCGATCGGGACGCAGATCTACATCACTCCGCGTTTGGACACTGTGGTGAATGGCGCACAGATGGAAGCGGAGCGGCTACACGATGAGTACATCGGGGTCGACCACCTCCTCCTGTCGATCGCGCGCACGACCGACCCAAAGTTGAAGAGGGTTCTCGATCGCCACCGCATCACGCCGGAGGCGATCTACACCGCCCTGCGCGACGTGCGCGGGGAGCAGCGGGTGACCGATCGCGACTCCGAGGATCGTTACCAGATCCTTAAGAAGTACTCCACGAACTTGACTGAGATGGCCAAGCGCGGTGAACTCGACCCAGTGATCGGCCGCGACGAGGAGATACGTCGCATGGAGCAGATCCTCTCCCGCCGCCGCAAGAACAACCCCGTACTCATCGGCGAACCTGGCGTGGGAAAGACGGCGGTCGTCGAGGGGCTCGCCCAGAGGATCGCCAGCGGCGACGTGCCCGATTCCCTCAAGGGTAAGGAGATCATTTCCCTCGACATCGCGGCGATGGTCGCCGGTTCCAAGTTCCGCGGGGAGTTCGAGGACCGGCTGAAGGCGGTGATCAAGGAGATCGAGGCCGCCGCCGGGAAGATGATCGTGTTCATCGATGAGATCCACATGATCGTCGGCGCCGGTGGGGCGGAAGGAGCGATCGACGCCTCCAACATGCTGAAGGAGCCACTCTCCCGCGGGAAGTTCCAGCTTATCGGAGCGACAACCTTAAACGAGTACCGCGAGCACATCGAGAAGGACTCCGCCCTCGAACGCCGCTTCCAGCGCGTGTACGTGGGAGAACCGTCGATCGATGAGACGGTGGAGATCCTCACCGGGTTGCGCGAGAAGCTGGAGGAGCATCACCATGTGAAGATCACCGACGAGGCGATCGAGGCGGCGGCGAAGCTCTCGGAGCGCTACATCTCCGACCGCTTCCTCCCGGACAAGGCGATCGACCTGCTCGACGAGGCGGCCAGCCGCATCCGCGTCGAGGGGAGCGGCGAACAAGTGACGCAGGAGCAGATCGCGGGGATTGTCTCCCAGTGGACGGGGATCCCGGCCGAGCGAATGCTCACCGAGGAGCGAACGCGTCTATCGAAAATGGAAGATCTCCTCCATGAGCGCATCATCGATCAGGAAGAGGGGGTACATGCAATCGCCGAGGCAGTGCGTCATTCCCGCGCCGGCCTGTCCGATCCGCGCAAACCGATCGGTACCTTTCTCTTCCTCGGACCAACCGGGGTGGGGAAGACCGAGCTCGCCAAATCCCTCGCCGCGTTCCTGTTTGGAAGTGACAACGCGCTGTTGCGGATCGACATGTCCGAGTACATGGAGCAGCACACCACCGCACGATTGATTGGCTCTCCGCCGGGTTACGTCGGCTACGAGGAAGGCGGGCAGCTCACCGAAGCGGTGCGGCGGCGCCCGTACCAGGTGGTGCTGTTCGATGAGGTGGAAAAGGCCCATCCGCAGGTGATGAACCTGCTTCTGCAGCTTCTGGATGAGGGGCGGCTCACGGATGGCCACGGCCGCACGGTCGATTTCCGGCACACGATCATCATCATGACCTCGAACGTGGGCAGCGAGTACTTCACCGAGGAGCTCTCGGAGAAGGACGTGTGGGCAAAGATCGATGAGGAACTGAAGCGCACCTTCCGCCCAGAGTTCTTAAACCGGATCGATGAAACGATCATCTTCCACCCGCTGAGCGAGGAAGCGATCGCCAAGATCGTCGATCTGAAGGTCGAGATGCTCAACAAGCGCCTCGCTGAGCAGGGGATCACCCTGACGCTGACCGATGAGGCGAAGAAGGTCCTCGCCAAAAAAGGGTACGATCGCCACTACGGAGCGCGTCCGCTGGAACGTGCGCTAAAACGTCTAGTGGAGAACCCGTTGGCGACGAAAATCGTCTCTGGCGAGGTGAGTCAGGGAGATCACGTCACGGTCGATGCTGCGGCGATGTCCGATGTTCTCCTGATCCGTACGCAAGAGCAACCGCAGAAATAGATCAAGTCGCGTTGTTAACGTATAGAGCACGCAAACAGGCCTACAAGCTGCCGCATTACGACAGCTTGTAGGTTATACTACCAGGAAAGAGTTACTTTCCTAGTTCTAGTCCTTCTGCTCTTCTTCGTTCAGGTAATCAAGGATCGCTTCAACCGCGAGATAGCTGACTGAGCGGTCATGCTTATCCGCAAGCCTCGCTAATCGCTCGATAGGGCGATCCCCAATCTTGTTCTTGGGAACGTAGATCGAAACCTTATCCATTGTCTGTTTTTGCACGAGAGCCTCCTTTCAATGTAAATGACGGGCGTATTATACACGCTTGGAGGTAGATTATCAGTGCCGTGCATCACACCAGTTCACACCACAGGGAACCCCTATTCGCTGACTGCAGCGTCAAATCATCTTATCAGTGAGCAACGTAGCATTGAGCCGAACTCGTTACTTAAGATTTCTGGTAATTCCATTGACCCCCTCTTGACCAGTAAAAAAATTTCACTATACTGTAAAGCCATGGACAAAGAAATCGGGCGGAGTTTACGTACCATACGGCAACGCAAGGGTTGGACATTGGAAGAGTTGTCTTCTCGTTGTAATCTTTCCATCGGTTTTCTTTCTCAAGTTGAACGTGGGCTGTCGTCTCTCTCTATCACCTCTCTTCACGCCATCTGTGAAGCGCTAGAGGTCCCTCTCACACATTTCTTCGCGGCAATGCCGTCTGATGGACCAATAGTGGTAAGGGCGGGCAAACCGCGCAGCCGGATCAAGATCGACGATTCGCAGGTGGTCTATAATCTGTTATCCGACTCAACTCCTGATCGGGTACTAGAGGCACTAATTGCTGAATATCCACCTCATTACAAGCCCCTCCCGATGGCTCATGCAGGCGAGGAGTTCGGTTACGTGTTGGAAGGGAAGATCCTCCTGCTGGTAGAGGACAAAGAAGAGACTCTCGAGTCTGGGGACAGCTTCCACATATTCTCAACAAGGCCTCACACCATACAGAATCTAGGTGACACCACCGCAAGGATCTTGTGGATACTAACCATGAAACTCTTGGAAGGGGGAGAACCTACAAAATGGCAAGAAGACTAGCCATCGACATCGGTAGGACATTCACTGATCTCGTTTCCTTGGAAGAGATAATGGGTGATGTTATATTAGAGAAGAATCGCATAACTCCAAGTAATTTTGCCGATGGTGTTATGCGATCGCTCTGGAATCTTGTTCGAGCGCAAACTATCAATGGACCTTCGTTAGGCTGTGGTGAGGAAGTATCTATATTGGTAGGGTGTTGTGAGTAGGCGGGTGCTTGGTTCAAGTTTCGCGGAACTTAGGGAGAGGAAGGTGATGGTTCCTTAGATGTTACTAGGTATTGATATCGGCGGGACATTCACCGACATTGTCATCAGCGGTGAGGGGCATCTTCGATTGTTCAAGGTTCCTTCAACACCACGTGATCCAGCCAAAGGAGTTATTGAGGCTCTGTCGGACCTTGTCCAACAGGGTCTGATTATCCCAGATCAGGTGGAACTGATCAGGCATGGATCGACCGTGGCGACGAACGCGCTTCTCGAGGGGAAGTGGGCAAGAACTGCGCTTGTGACGACGCGTGGATTTCGTGATGTATTGGAGATCGGCCGGCAGAATCGCCCAAAGCTGTACGATCTCTTCTTCGATCGCCTTGCCCCAATCGTGCCACGCGATCTGCGCTACGAGGTGACGCAACGCTTGGACTACCGCGGTAACGTCATCCAGCCGCTTGCCGAGGATGACGTAAAGAAACTCATTCCTATTCTGCGTGAGCAGGGTGTAGAGACGGTTGCCGTGGTTTTCCTGTTCTCCTACCTTGATCCGTCACATGAGCGTGCGGTGCGCGACACCATTGTTTCTGCTCTTAACGTACCGGTGACTGTTTCCAGCGATGTCTTACCCGAGTTTCGCGAGTTCGAGCGAACATCGACCACGGTTGTGAGTGCCGCCCTTCGCCCGGTCATTGGTGACTACCTCACATCGCTTGAATCTGGCGCACGCGAGAATGGCCTGCACACTCGTTGGCAGATTATGCAGTCGAACGGGGCGCTCACCCGTGCCCACTACGCCCAGACGAACCCGGCGCGCATCCTTCTCTCCGGTCCGGCAGCGGGTGTTGAGGGAGCGCGAGTGATAGGGAAGTTGACCGGATTTTCCGATCTGATCACGCTCGATATGGGAGGGACAAGCTGCGATGTCTCGCTCATCCAGGATGGTATGCTCAATCAGACGACGGCTGGGCAGGTCGGCGATTATCCAGTAGCCTTTCCGATGGTTGACATCCACACAATCGGTGCAGGAGGGGGAAGTATCGCTTGGATCGACCGCGGTGGGGCCCTGCGTGTTGGCCCACAGAGTGCCGGCGCCGATCCCGGTCCGGCCTGCTACGGCCACGGAGGTACTGAGCCGACCGTTACCGACGCTCATCTCGTGCTGGGGCACCTCCTCACCAATCATCCCTTGGGTGGGCTCGATAGTCTTGATCTTGAAGCGGCAAGGATAGCGACGGAGCGGATCGCCGGTCGGCTCGGTATTGGTGTAGAACATGCGGCGTTAGGGATACTTGAGATCGAGGATGCCGCCATGGAGCGAGCAATCCGGGTAATCTCGATCGAACGTGGTTACGACCCACGGCAGTTCTGGCTTCTTGCCTTCGGTGGTGCCGGGCCGTTACACGCTGTTTCAGTTGCCCATAGACTCGGCATTCACAGGGTGATCGTTCCGGCGGCGGCTGGTGTCCTGTCGGCGTTCGGCCTCGTCGCCGCTGACATTGGACACGACTTCAGCCAGGGAGTCGTGCGGTCGTTGAAAGAAATCGAGGCTAGGACAATTGCGGATATCTTGTCAACCCTGCGTAATCGCGCACGTGAAGAGCTCTTGGCAGAAGGTGTGGACAAGAAGGCGGTCCGCTTTCATATCTCTGCCGATCTGCGCTATCTTGGGCAATCTCACGAGCTTAACGTAGCGCTCTTCAACACGGATGATGCTGCGGATTGGGCGATCGACACGGAGTTTGTACGCAATATGGCATCGAAATTTCACGCCAAGCATCTGCGCAGGTACGCTCACGCGGAAGATGAGCAATCAGTAGAGCTTGTCGCCCTGCGCTTGCGTGCAATGGGCCCTCCATCGCGGCCACCGCGCACGCGAATATTCAGTGAGAATGCATCCGCACACGAGGATGTTGTGGGGGAGGCGTGGTTTGCAAAGGATGGTCCTGTAAATACACGGATTCTGAGACGCAGCGAACTCTCTGTGGATGACAGCCTCGAAGGTCCCGCGATCGTGTACGGTGATGACGCGACGACCCTCATTCCGCCAGGGGTGATGGGACGCATCGACAAATACGGTGACCTGATCCTGGAGATCTCATGACAAGAGAGAAGCTGATTGTCGATCCGATCACGCTTGAGGTGCTGCGGCACGCCCTCGCCGCTGTCGCGGAGGAAATGAATGCAAACCTGATTCGCTCTGCGTACAGCCCGAATATCAAAGAGCGTCACGATTGCTCTTGTGCGGTCTTCGACCAGAATGGGAGAATGGTCGCCCAGGCCGAATCGATCCCCGTGCACCTCGGGGCGATGCCCTTCTCCGTTGCGGCAGCGATCTCCAAGACGGATACATTTCACTCCGGTGATGTAATCGTTCTAAACGACCCCTACTACGGTGGCGCGCACCTGCCCGATATCACATTCATCGCCCCTGTCTTTGTTGATAGCAAGCTGTGCGCGTTCGTCGCCAGCCGCGCGCATCACGCCGATGTCGGCGGTAAGGAGCCAGGGAGCGTGGCCGGAGACACGACGGAGATTTACCAGGAAGGGCTGCGTATCCCGCCGATCCGTCTATGGAGGGAGGGGCATCTCGATCAGGACCTTGTCGATCTCATCCTGCTGAACGTGCGTACTCCGGCGGAGCGACTGGGCGACCTGCGCGCGCAACACGCAGCCTGTGAGACGGGGATCGCGCGGGTGCAGGCACTTGCCGGTCGCTTCGGGGCCGATCTGCTGGCGAGTGGCATGGAGGCAGTCATGGACTACTCCGAGCGGCGAATGCGTGCGCAGATAGGAAAGCTCCCCGACGGGACAGCCACCTACGAGGATCACCTCGATGGGGATGGAATCACCGACGATCCGGTCCCGATCATGGCCAGTGTGACGATCGCTGGCGAAACGATGAGGGTCGACTTCACCGGTACATCTCCATCTGTTGCCGGTCCTGTGAACGCGGTCTACGCTGTGACAGCCTCGGCGACGTACTTCACTATCCGCGCGCTCACCGATCCAGACATCCCACCGAACGCCGGTTGCTATCGCCCGATTGATATCCTTGCCCCACAAGGGAGCGTGGTCAATGCCGATCCGCCCTCGCCGGTCGTTGGGGGCAACCTGGAGACCTCGCAGCGGATCGTCGACGTGATCCTCGGTGCGTTCTCCAAGCTCTGTCCGGAGCGAGTGGTCGCCGCATGCCAAGGGACGATGAACAACATCACCATCGGAGGGATCAACCCACGCACCGGAAAGCCGTACACGCTCTACGAGACGATCGGCGGTGGGTTTGGCGCGCGACCGGACAAGGATGGCGTCGATGGCGTGCACTCTCACATGACAAACACGCTAAATACGCCAGTTGAAGCGTTGGAGAACGCATACCCTCTGCGCGTTGAGCGCTACGAGCTGATACAAGGAAGCGGCGGGGATGGTCGCTACCGCGGAGGCTTGGGGATTCGCCGCGACATCACGGTCATCGACCACACGGCCCGCATATCGCTCCTTACTGATAGGCGAGTTTCGCGTCCGTACGGACTGAACGGCGGCAACCCGGGAAGGGTGGGAGAGAACGTGTTGATCCGCGATGGTGAGGAGATACCGCTTCCGGAGAAAGGAACAATTACGCTACACGCGGGCGATACAGTGAGCCTACGAACACCGGGTGGTGGGGGATACGGTGACGCCTCAGGGCGCGATCCAAAGGCGATCGAGCGTGATCGCCGCGAGGGGAGGATATGATGATGATCTTCGGACCTGTTAGTCTGGAACGAAGTGTTGAGTAGGTGTACCATTCCGCGGCGCGACTGTCCGTGGCGCAAAAACTGACGCTTGTGAGGAGAAGATGACAACCTATCGCATCGACAAGCATCCGATTCTTCCAATTTCCAAACAAGAACAGATAACCTTCTTCTGGCATGGCCAGGAGTTAACAGCAAATAGGGGCGAGATGATCGCCTCGGCCCTGTTTGCAAACGGGATTCGCATCTTCGGCCATCACCCAAGAGACGGTTCGCCACAGGGGATATTCTGTGCCAACGGGCAGTGTTCACAGTGCCTGGTGATCGCAAACGATGTTCCGGTGAAGTCGTGCATGACGCAGGTTCTTCCCGGAATGCGTGTCGAGCCGATCGATGAACTGCCACGTCTGCCACAGCTTACAAAAGTTCCTGCTATGCACGAGATCGAGATGATCAAGGCAAAGGTATTGATCCTGGGCGGCGGACCGGCAGGGATGTCGGCAGCTAGTGAGCTTGGAAGGCGCGGGGTCGATGTGCTGCTGATCGACGACAAGGACCGCCTCGGTGGTAAGCTCGTTCTGCAGACGCATCGCTTCTTCGGCTCGGTCGAGGCGGTGCACGCTGGCACGCGTGGGATCGATATTGCCTCGATCCTAGCTGGTGAGATCAAGGCCCTCCCCTCAGTAAAGATATGGACTGGTAGCACCGCCCTGGCGGTGTTCAGCGATAAAAAGGTGGGAGTGCTGCGTGGCGACCATGAGTACGTCCTCATCAAGCCGCAGGTCTTTCTGGTCGCCACAGGTGCGCGGGAGAAGTCGCTTTCCTTCAAGGGAAACACGCTTCCCGGGGTCTACGGTGCCGGAGCCTTCCAGACGCTCGTCAACCGCGACCGCGTGCGCGCCGCCGAGCGCCTGTTCATCGTCGGTGGGGGGAACGTCGGCCTGATCGCCGGCTACCACGCGCTGCAGGCGGGGATCGAGGTCGTCGGCCTGGTGGAGGCCCTCCCCGAGTGCGGCGGCTACAAGGTGCACAAGGACAAACTTGCTCGCCTCGGCGTCCCCATCTACACCTCGCACACCGTCATCTCCGCCAACGGAAAGGATCAGGTGGAGTCGGTGACGATCGCCCAGATCGACGATAAGTTCCGTCCCATCCCGGGTACGGAGAAGTCCTTTGCCTGCGACACGCTCCTCATCGCGGTCGGCCTCGATCCGGTGAACGAGTTCACCATCAAGGCGCGCGAGTACGGGATGAACGTGTACGACGCCGGCGACGCCGAGGAGATCGCTGAGGCATCAGCAGCGATATTCTCAGGCCGGATCAAGGGAAGGATGATCGCCCGCGATCTCCACGTGACTGATGAACAGATCCCAGAGGATTGGTCACGCACGGCACAGATCCTAAAGTCGAAACCGGGGAAGGTCGGTCGGGAGAACATCCCCCCGTGGGAGGAGGGCGTCTTCCCGATCCTCCACTGCAGCCAGGAGATACCCTGCAACCCGTGCAGCGCCGTCTGCCCCAAGCACCTGATCACGATCGACAAGAGCGATATCCGCATGCGCCCGCAGTTCATCGACGATCCGCACCAGTGCC
>JALTFO010000049.1 GCA_027007005.1 Candidatus Bipolaricaulota bacterium
GAGGGAATCCTTCGGCGTTGATCTGGCAGATAAGATCCTCATCAGCTCGAGGGGTTACAACGATTATCCCGTCGACCCTCTGCTCTCCTAATAACTGGAAGTACATTCTCTCGCGAGACGGCCTACCGGTGGTGGTACAGAGCATCAGGTAATAATTCTGAGCACGGGCTTCTTCTTCTACCCCACGAATAAGTTCGGCGTATAAAGGACTACTGCTGATGTCGGGGACGATCACTCCCAGGGTCTGTGTCTTCTGCAATGCCAGGCCTCTTGCAGACGCGTTAGGTTGGTAATTGAGCTGTTTTGCGATCTCCAAGATCCGCTGACGAGTGTGAGGTGCGACGCCCGGCTTGTCATTCAATGCAAGCGATACCGTCGCTTTGGAGACCCCTGCTTCTTGTGCGATGACCGTTATTGTAGTCATGTCTTTTTTAAACTGGTTTAGCTCAGCTAATAGAGCATTTTCTTGGCTTTTTCAGGCCACTTTTCTAAACCGGTTTAATAACATAATATCACTTTCCTCGAGAAAGTCAAGAGGAAAGGAGAGGGGGACCTCCTGCGGTTCCTTACTGATAAAACTGAAGAACAAGGGTCTTTATACGTCACCTTATCTCAGTTTGCTCAGTCTCTTACGAAGAGTGCCCCGTCCTGTGGGTGGGGATTTTCACGAGAATCGCGAAGGATCTCCCGTCCAGAAGGGAAAGGAGCATCACCTTGAGATCTCTAACCCTCGCAGGTAACGGGCTGCCGCCTCAGGAGGGGTGGGGTTGATGAAGGCGCCGCTTCCCTACTCGAACCCGGCCATCGTGGTTAAGCGGGGAATGATCTCGATCTGCCAGTGGTAGTAATCGGCCAAGGAAATCTGTGCACACGGCTGCTCTTCCATTAAGACAGGGCTTGGCGTGGTTTGTAGGATCACGTTGTATGGTGGATCGTTGAGAAGGCCTTTTAACCGGGCCAGTGTTCTTTGGAGTAGCTGCGCCAAACCCTGTCTCTCATCCTTGCTGAGCGTGGTCAAATGGAGCCGCGGCGCGATTCGCATCTCGAAGGGGAAACGCGACGCGTACGAGGGGCGACGACCACATAGCCATTCGCCTCTTCGATGATCCGTTCCCCATCTTCGGCGCCACCTGTTTTAGCTCATTCGGCGCATTCTGGATGGGTCTGGCGCTGTTCTTCTTCATGAAGTTCGCTGGCGTAGCAGTGGTAGCCGATGTATCAGCAGGCGGAGTGGCAATCGTCCTCATTGCATGGGGGATATTCACCTTCTACGCGATGATCGCTTCTCTCAAGCTCCCAAAGGCTGTCACCTGGGTATTCATCACCCTGACGATCCTCTTCTTCCTGCTCGCGATAGGTGAGTTTGTCCCTATCGTACACACCATCGCTGGCTACGAAGGGGTGTTGTGCGCGCTGATCGCTTGGTACGCCTCCGCAGGTACCCTGATTAACACAGTGCATGGCAAGACTGTGCTTCCACTAGGAGTGCGCAAGTAAGTTGTACGATGCCGCGGGGCAGGCTCCGATGCCTGTCCCGCTTTTTTCTCATAGATCGATTCTTAATTCCACCCAAGAACGACGCTTCACAAATCCCTCTGATGTTAAGACATCAGCAAGTGATGCCGTATCATCGTGGAGCGAAACGGATACTAAAGTTCGCCCAAGGTGAGAAAACCACTTGTAGCCTGCCTCGAGAAGAGCAGGAAACACTTCCTCACGTCCGGGGATGATAATCACCGGCTGGATCTCTCCCACGATCTGATGAGGAAGAGCGATTAACATCGCGGCAAGTGTCGGTTCCTTTCCTAAATGGGCAATGAGACGACGAACGCGCACACCGGTGATGTGGTTCAACGGGCCAAGATCGTAGGCGTGGCGCGGAAGGCTCAGCCTTTGCACCCCCTTGACGAAAGCGCCATCTGGAATGCTTATGTTCGCTGGGAGGCTATGTTCGTAGAGGTCAGTGTGATCGTAGGGGACGAAGCCTCCGCGTTGTGCGAGGAGTTGGGCGGTATGATCGATCACTGAGACGTGCGCCTCTTTATAGCCTTGTTTCTTTAGCCGACGAAGCGCTTCCTGCACAAGCCCGATTGCAATCCCCTGCCCACGATACTCGCTAGTGACGTAGATGCCGATCAGTGAAGGACTCCTTGCCTCAAGCACTCCAAGAGCGCCAACAACGTGCGAACCGTCCTTCGCCGCAAGGATGAACAAGCTGTGACCGGTTACTGCCTTGATCAGCCGCAACGGAAGGCCACCGCAGGATACCAACACCTTCGCCATATGAGCGGTGCGGGCGATATTCGTCCCACGTTGCCCCAGCTCTTCGCCGAACCCGGCTCGCAACAGATCGATGTACTGATCAACGTCTCTTCTGGACAAGTTACTGATTTCAACAGGCATGGCGGCAGTCTATCCCTTAGTGCTTACCAAAGCAACGAACGGGGGAGAAAGAGGGCAAGCTCGCTTGGAAGTAACCATCAGACGTGGTATCCTCGTGCGCACAGAAAGGGGATTGATCACGAGTGAAGAAGGATCCTAGCAATCTGGTGTGGCTCGACCTTGAGACGAGCGGAATCGACGTTGAAACAAAGGCGATCCTAGAAGTAGCGATGATCATCACTGATAAGAACTTGAATGTCATCGCCGAAGGGCCGGAACTGGTCATCTATCAGTCCGATCAGGTGTTGGAAAAGTTGGATAGCTGGTGCAAAAAACAGCACCGTGCATCGGGCCTCATCGATGAAGTGCGGCGATCATCTGTGTCACTTGAGCAAGCGGAGAGCGAGCTGGTGTCGTTTGCGTCGCAGTACTGCCCCCCACGGGCCTGCCCGCTGTGTGGAAACGCGATCTGCTTCGATCGCAGATTCGTCATCCGTTACATGCCGCACCTAAACGCTCTGCTGAGCTACCGCAATGTCGATGTGAGTACGATTAAAGAGCTTGTTGGCCGCTGGTATCCCGAGAAGCTTGCTGGGATAGGAAACAGCAAGACGTCGAAACATCGGGCTCTGAGCGACATCCATGAATCGATCGGGGAGCTACTGCACTACCGTGAGAATGTGTTTATGGAGTGATCATGAAGGACAAGCTGTGGAAAGAAGTATCTGGAGCCAAAGACCGATTAGAAGGTGTCGCACACGTAACTCCGGTCTTCACATCCTCGTCTCTAGATCACATCGCTAAGAGCTGTGTTTATTTCAAAGCGGAGAACCTACAACTCTCTGGGTCATTCAAGTTTCGAGGCGCATACAATACCCTTAGCGCTCTTTCAGGAGAGGAGAGAAAGAGGGGAGTAATCACGCACTCGAGCGGAAACCACGGACAGGCACTGGCTCTAGCGGCGAAGATGCTGGACGAGCGTGCGTTTGTCATCATGCCCGCGGATGCTCCAGCAGTGAAACGGGAAGCGGTCGCTGCGTACGGGGCGATGGTGATCCCCTGTGCACCGACGCAATCATCAAGAGTGGGGAAGACGCGGGAGATGATCGAGCAAACGTCGGCTGTTTTCATCGACTCACACGACGACCTAAAAGTCATTGCCGGACAAGCGACCGCCACTGTTGAGCTGATCGAAGAGAGTGGACCGTTTGACATCATCCTGGCACCGATCGGGGGAGGAGGACTGATCGCCGGCACGGCGATCGCCGCCGCCCACCTGCTTGACGGCGTACGCGTGATCGGCTGCGAACCAGCCGGGGCCGATGACGCCTTCAGATCTCTAGCCGCTGGGGAGAGGATCACCGATTTCGTGCCGCAGACGATCGCCGATGGCCTGCGCACACCACTGGGCAAGCTCAATTTTGAGATTATGCAACAGTTGGTGGACGCAATAATCCTGGTCTCAGAAGAAGAGATACTTCAAGCGATGCGCTTCGTCTGGGAGCGGATGAAACTCATCATCGAGCCATCGAGCGCTGTTGCTGTTGCTCCTTTGTTGACCGGCGCAATCGGAGGAAACGGAGAGCGCATCGGAGTCATCATCAGTGGCGGGAACGTCGATCTCGATAGCTTTTTCAGCACCCTCGCTAAGACAAGTGTCAGCCCGCTTCAGTCGTAGAAGGAACAATCAGGTGAGAAGGCCCCTCAGCGTTGTTGAACCGCTGCGAATTGGATCACTGGAGCTCTCCCTTCCACTTGTCCTGGCCCCAATGGCTGGGTATACCGACTCTACCTTTCGCACGATCTGCCTTGAGCGCGGCTGTGGCCTTGTGTTTACAGAACTTGTCTCATCTGAGGGGATCGTGCGCGACAACACCCGCACGCTGAATTACCTATCCACGCAGCCAGGTGAGCGGCCGATCGCAGCACACATCTACGGTTCGGATCCCGAGGTGATGGCGCGCGCAGCGCGTCGGGTGGAGATGCTTGGCCGCTTCGACCTGATCGACATCAATGCCGGGTGCCCCGTTCCCAAGATCGTCCGCAAAGGCTCTGGCGTCGCCCTGATGCGAGATCCCTACCGCCTGCGAGAGATCGTGCACGCTGTCGTGAGTGCTGTCTCGCTACCTGTAACGGTAAAAACGAGGAGCGGCATTTCTCCAGATAACGCAAACATCAGCCAAGTTGCACGTGCCATAGAGGAAGGGGGAGCAAGCGCTATCTTCCTGCACGCGCGTTTAGCATCAAGTGTGCACAGTGGGCCGGCGGATCTTGATGTGTTGTGCAGGGTTAAGGCCGAGGTATCGATCCCTGTAATCGGAAACGGTGGCATCACCAACGCACAGAATGCATTGTTCATGCTGAAAGAGACAGGCGTTGATGGCATCATGGTGGGGAGAGCGGCAATCGGGAACCCGTGGGTCTTCGCTGAGATTGCCGCGGAGCTGACTCATAATAAATATCATCCGCCGGGAGCCCGCGATTGGGTGAACGCGATGACAAGGCACCTGCGCGGACTGTACACTGCGATGTCACACGAGAACAACCAGCGCAAGCGTCCGCGCCCATACCCAGAGCGTGCCGCTTGCAACCGCTTCCGCGGCCACCTGACAAAGTACCTGCGCCACGCCGGTTGTCCAGCACGCGCACGACGCGCGCTGTTGGAGCAGGAAGAGGTTGAGCCGTTGTTGCGACTCGTAAGAAAGGCGCTCCAGTCCCCTCACTTCGATGAACACCGCAAGCAATAAGGAACACCGTTAAATTTCCGATCCTATTCCCGGAATCGCGGGGTCATCGACTCGCTCATTCAACCGTCAAATAGGCACTGATTGTAGACTCTCAAGGGTGCCTTAGGTATCTTAGAACCGGACGGTACTAGCTTATCGCGTTTCACAGAAGCGTTTACCTCTAGTCCAGGAACCGAGAAAAACAACCTGCCACAGGGCACGACAGCACTCGTGGCAGGCTTTAAGTGGGGTTAAGCTTTCTTCTCCTCGCGATTGAGGTACTGCAATATCGCGTCAACGACGAGGTAGTTGATCGAACGATCGCGCTTCTCGCTCAACCGGATCAGTCGCTCGACTGGCTTTTCTTCCATCTTCTTCTGTGGAATGTAGATGGAAAGCTTATCAAGGATCTCTTTCTTTGCCATGCTATTCACCTCCTCATACAGAGACTCTCTTTTCACCGTCTTCTCATTAAATCCCTGTTAACTAATAGGATAGCGGTTGTGTCTTGATTGTCCATACCAAAAATAAGAAAGAAACATGGAAGAAACATGGAAAGAGCGACGCAAGATGCGATTAGTAGGCAATTTCGGATGTCAGTGACAACTGGCTTCTTGTAGGGGGCACAAGTTGCTATAATGTCGACATACTTAGGGCATAAAAGGGGTGAATGATGAAGTCAACGTATCGTGCACTGGGTCTAGCATTGTTGATTGGTGTCATCGGACTGCTCGCTGGATGTGGATCAGGGCCAATCGCAGTTATTGACGCGACATCACTAACCGGTGTCGTTCCGCTTGTCGTCTCCTTCGATGGCACCAGCTCGACGCCAGCCAATGGGATCAGCACCTACACCTGGAGCTTCGGGACCGATGACCCAGATGTTCATGCAGAATCTGGCACGTACACGTACGAGCACGCGGGGACGTACACGCTGCGGTTAACCGTACGCGGCGACGATGGATCGACAGCAAGCACAAGCGTGACTGTAACGGTCAAGCCCGCGGTTTGGCTTACAGATGCGAAGTTAAACACGGTCTACAAGCTGGACATGCAGGGCCACGAGATCACCTCCTTCTCCCTTCCCTTGACCGAGCCGCACGGTATCACCGTTGGAGAGGTCGGCGGCAAGACGTGGCTCTTCGTCGCCTGTAAGAATGGTGGGAACCAGCGCATTCTGCGCATCGATCCGGTGACCGGGAATGTGGCGCAGAACTACAGCGCACCGGCGCAGTCGCCGCTTAACCTCACCTACCAGGCAGAGATGCAGAAGCAACTGTGGCATGTCGATGGATTGAGCCGCAAGTTGTATCGCATCAACCCGCCCGATTTGCAGGTCTACGATGCCTACGGCCAGAGCTATTTCAAGGCGACCTCTCCGCAGGTGGGAAACCTCCCGTTCCTGTGGAACCCGCAGGGCCTTGATTGGACGCCGGAGACGAACGCCGCCGGTTACCTGTGGTACTTTGAGGGGCAGAACCGGATGCTGTACAAGATCAAGATCATCTCCGGCTATGACATCATGTCGAATACACAGTTGCAGATCGTCGGCGATCCAGTAAATATCCCGATCTTCTCCGCCTCGGCGATCGACATGTACGAGGGGATGCTATGGGTGATCGACGTGGACACGCACGCCATCATCGAGGTGGACCCCACAACTGGAGTCCTTACCGGGAATAAGATTACTGGTTTCCCCGGCGCGGCACCGGCTGGATTGGAGATTCAACACTGAGTCGTTCCCTTCTGGTTCGCTTCAGGATGCTTGCTGATGCGACTGTGGATGGAGTAAGCTGAGTTATTATGCGAATTGGAATACTCACAAGCGGGGGCGACTCTCCCGGGATGAACGCGGCTGTCCGTGCCGCTGTGCGCTGCGGCACGGCACACGGTCTGCAGATGGCGGGGATAAAGCACGGATACGTTGGGCTGATCTCAGGGGATGTGATCCCTCTTGATAGCCGTGCCGTTGGCGGAATTATCGAGCGTGGCGGAACGTTTCTCGGGAGCGCACGTTCGAAAGAGTTTATGTCGCCGGATGGCCGGCAGAAGGCGCTTACATCCATCGACGCCGCGGGCCTCGACGGCCTAATTGTTGTTGGCGGGAATGGATCCCTTGCCGGTGCCCGCTGGTTACAGGAGAACGGCGTTCCTACGGTGGGAATCCCTGCGTCCATCGATAACGACATCTACGGCTCGGCGATGGCGATCGGAGTGGACACGGCGCTGAACACAGTCGTCGAGAACCTTGATCGTATCCGCGACACAGCGATCTCACATGATCGCGCGTTCGTGGTTGAAGTGATGGGGCGAGAATCGGGCTACATTGCCCTGATGGGCGGCCTTGCCGGTGGGGCAGAAGTGGTGCTTGTTCCCGAGTTTCCAGAAACGCTTGCAGATGTATCTGAACATGTCCTCGCCGGTCTGCGCAAGGGGAAGCACCACTCGATCATCGTTGTCGCCGAAGGCTTTGCCGCTATAGGTGCTGGGCAAACGGAGAAGTCTTCTGGCAGAGTTGTGAGCAATTTCCTTGAGCAGACAGGGACGATCGAGACCAGGTTGAGCATCCTTGGGCACCTGCAACGTGGGGGATCTCCGAGCGCGTTCGACCGCATTCTTGCTTCTCGATTGGGAAATGCTGCCGTGCATATCTTGGCAGAAGGAAAGTCTGGAGTCATGGTTGCACTCACCGGTCAGGAGTTGACAAGCGTACCCCTCTCTGAGATCATTCGTCCGAGCGAGAACTTCAAGCCGGAGATCTACGACCTGATCAACGAAATCGCGAACTAAGACGCCGCTCGCTGTGCAAGGACGATGGCGCCGTACTCTACGGCTCTCTTCTCAAGCGGGGTGATGCGCACGTCAGGTGGCGATACGTTGAGGTGTTTGCACATCTCTATGTGCATCGGTTCGACAATCTCCGGGTGGTTGACGGCGATGCTCCCTCCGAGGGTGATGACCGCGGGGTCGTAGGCGTTAGCGATCGCTGATAGCACGATTCCCCCGTAATGGATGAAGTCACCGATCACACTGGCCGCAATCTCATCACCCGTCTCAGCAGCCCGAAAGACGATCTGCGGGCTAATAAACTCCAGTAGATCCCATGTAGCTCTTGGTTCAGTGGCTTGCCGACCGTCGTTGTTACCTACCTCTTGTCTAGTAAGATCAAGAAGGAGCGACTGCGTGCGTAATCCTGCGTTCACCAGGCGAACACGAGCATTCTGCACAATACCTCTTCCCGAGCAGTAGGCCTCAGCACAGCCATCATTTCCACATCCACAGCGCAGGCCGTTCTCCTTGACCAGGATATGCCCGATCTCGGCAGCGTTTCCCTCCTTACCAAGCAGGAGGTGTCCACCGCTCCACACTCCACCGCCAAGGCCTGTGCTCATTGTGACGTAGACAAGGTGTAGACTCTGCTTGTCTGAAACGTCACGTCCTACGCCGAAGAATGCCTCTCCGAGGACCGCGGTGTTGCAGTCGTTCTCCAACAGCACCGGCGCAGAGAAGGCACTCGCGAGTGGTTCAACCAGCGGAACGTACAACGGTGAACCGGACATGCCCTCGGGTACGTTAACCGCAAAATTGGGAGGGTTCTTGATCGCGCCGGCTTTCAATGGTCCGGCTGAGCCGATGCCAATCCCCGCCAGCTCGTTCACTCCAGCTTCGCCCATCATCCCCCGAAGCATCGACTCTATCTGCGAGGAGGGGCCGTACCAGGCAACCCCGTCTGCGATGTTGTCTGCAGCGTTGTCCAACCTGGGAACAAAGGCTCCGCTTGTGGTGCACAGCGGTTCTTCTTGGCGGGCGATGATCTTCCCGTTTCGCTCTGCGATCAGCGTTGTTACCTTTGTCCCGCCGACATCGATCGCAGCGAGGTAGCTCCCTTTCGTCATCGATGATCCTCCCGATCCGAGGCCAGCTCTCTCTGGCTCAATCTGGTTTGCGATTGCGTATTCATTTTCCTATTAGAGCATAATCGTAAGAGAGCGGTGATCGGAGTGCAATATGGGGCTTGGCACGATTCTTGCCTTTGTGCCCGTTCGCGGTAAAACTTATGGGTACTGGATAGGGTGGGAATGCCAAATGTGAGGGGAGATGAGATGAGTGAATTTGAGAGCATGATTGATAGAAGTTCGCCTTCCCCGATCTATCGACAACTAAAGGAAATTCTCAAGCGCAAGATTGAGGACGGTAACTTCATGCCTGGGGAACGCATTCCCACCGAGTATGAGCTATGTGAAATGTTTGCCGTCAGTCGTGCTCCGGTGCGGCAGGCACTGAGCGAACTCGTCAACGAGGGACTGCTAAATCGTCAGCAGGGAAGCGGAACGTTTGTCAATCACAAGTTCGGTGACAAAGCAACATCGCTTCGTGTGATCGTTCCTGAGGATATCTGGATCGCTCCCTTGCGCCAAGCAGTTAAACGCTGCAACCCGGAGAAAGTAGGAGGGGAACTTCGCCTCGACGTGCGTGCCGTAGGACGGCCACAGCTGCACGAGACGATACTCTCCGCTGTTGGCAGGGGAGAGGCCCCTGATCTCGCACTGATCGACTGGGCATGGGTGAGGGAATTTGCCGATCTTCACTTTCTGAAACGCTTGGACATCATCGATCCGGACTGGGCTTCCTCGTTCAAGGCTGATCTCTTCCCAGCATTTGCTGACTCGGCAACGCCAGATCTGTATGGTGCCCAGCCAGAGGCGAATGTGTCGGTCCTCTGGTATCGGAAGGACTGGTTCGAAAAAGAGGGGTTGGAACCGCCATACACGTGGCCCGAGCTCGTGCAGGTCGCGCGGCACTTTCAGCCGCACATTAAGTTCCCATTGGTGTTTACCGCGGGCCGCAAGGCGAAGGAGACGACGACCTATCAGATGCTTCCGTTCCTCTGGTCCGCTGGCGGGAGGTTATTCGATGGCAGAGTTGATCTCGATGGCGGAGTGGTCACGGCGCTTCAGTTTATTGTCGATCTCGTACACAAGTACCGCATTGCCTCTCCAGACGTTGCAACGTATGCCTGGGACCAACCGGCACAGCTGTTTGCCGAAGGAAGAGCGGCTCTCGCTGTGGGAGGAAGCTACGAGAAGCCGTTGATTCAAGAGGAATCCGGATGGAACGATGAAGAGTTCAGAGAGAGGGTCGGTTGCATCCCCATTCCCGCGGGACCGGGCGGTACGCAAGGAGCGGTCGCTGGAGGGATGGTCTATGTTATCTTCCGCCAGACGCGTGTGGCCCCGCTTGCGCTTGATGTGCTAAAGCTCGTTGTCGGCCCGGATCTGATGCGAGAATTCTGTGTGGAGACTGGGCGTAGCCCAACACGGATTTCTGTCGCCAGGACACTCGACACGCAGCGTGGCTGGTTCTCTCGTCGAGTCTCGGAGTTGATGCACGGTGCCCGCCCGCGCTGGGACATACCAGAGTACGTGCGTGTCTCAGGACAGATTCAACTAATGATCGAAAACGCAGTCACCGGTCGCGTCACTTCTCAGGAGGCGGTTGCGAGGGCGCGTGACGTTCTGCGAGCCATCTTCTCCTAAGAGGAGACCTTTTACACGCGTCTCGTCCTGCTGTGCACCTCTTTGACCACTTGACAGCACGGGTGGCCAATGCTATATTTGTCATAACAAATTTACTGCTTCTGCTGGAGGTGAGTTGCTTAAGCGCGACAGTTGACTGGTTGTTGTTGTGTATGGAACATGTATAACAAGGAGGGAAAAGAAATGAAAAAAGGTCTGGTTTACGGGCTGTTGATTGGTCTGTTGTTGGCTATAGCTGTAGGCGTTTATGCTGCTGACAAGACAGTGGTGGAATTTTGGACGACGGATAACGAACCAAGTCGCGTGGCCGCTTACGAGGCGGTAGCAGCGCGGTTCATGGCCGACAACCCTGGAATCGAAGTGAAAATCGTCCCTGTCGACGAGGCTTCCATAAGCCAAAGGATTTCGACAGCACGAGCGGCGAACAAGCTGCCAGATATCGTTCGTATGGGAGTTGAACGTGTGGCGACCTTCTCGGCGGACGGAATACTTGACGAGAACGCAGCAGAGGCCGTAATCAACAGTATAGGCAAGAGCGACTTCCGTGCTGGTCCGCTGAACATGGTGACGGATCCTGCCACCGGTAAGTACGCGGCGGTCCCCTACGATGGTTGGATTCAAGCTATCTGGTACCGTACTGATCTGTTCAAGGAAGCGGGGCTGACTCCGCCGGTCTCCTGGGCTGACATCAATGCAGCAGCCAACAAGCTCCCCGGTACAGGCGGGCTCCTATACGCGCTTACCCTGGGGACAGATCCTGGGCAGAATTACGGACAACAGGTTTTTGAGCAGGTGGCAATGTCGAACGATGCGTGGCCGTTTGACAAGGACGGTAAGGTCACCATGGACACCCCAGAGATGATAGCAGCTCTCCGATTTTATACCAGCCTGCAGCGTGCGGCTGTCCCTGGACCGCAGTACTGGCGTGGAGCGCGTGAGGCCTACGAACTAGGTGAGGCTGGAATGCTCTTCTACAGCACCTACATCATGGACGATCTGGTTGAAGGATCGGGTATGGAAGGAGGCGGCAAGGTCCAGATTCCAATAGCGGACCTGCCTGGGAAGACAGGATTTGCCCCGAAGATGGTCGGGCCGAACGGATCGGCCTCGTACGGGCAGCTTGTCACTCTGGGAATCATGGAGGGCGCAGACGCAGCGGCTCAGAAGGTTGTTGAGTATTTCCTTACTGGCCAGAACTATCAGGATATCCTAGCTCTCGCTCCATTTGGAAAAATCCCAGTCCTTGCTAGTGCAGTAGACGGGTGGAAAAAGCTGAGCCCGTATTTCGCCCATTATTCAAGCGAGACACTGGATCAAATTGCCAATGGTTACGAGACGATGCAAAGATGGCTATTCCGTCCAGACTATGACGCGACGGAACGCGCTGTGATCGGTGATATCGAAGGTCGTAAGCTGATTCCGCAGGTTATCAGCAATATCGCCTTGGAGGGCACCATGACTCCAGAGACCGGTGCTGCGTGGTTGCAGCAGCAGGTTGAGGCGATGCTCGCTGAGCGCAAGTAACCTTGACTCTTGAGTGCTGGGGGCAGCATTGCCCCCAGCACAATTTTGTGTCCTATGGATTGCAAGATAGGACAAGCCACGATCGCAACGGGAGCAGAATGAGGCGTGGACAACCACTTTCGAATCGCTGGGATTCACTGCAAGCACGGGAATCTCGCCTCGCTTGGGGTCTTACATCGCCCACTGCTCTGATTGTCTTTGGCCTCATTATCTTCCCCGCTATATTTAGCATTTGGATCAGTTTTCATGATGTAACCCTAAGGAACTTGAACGATGTCTTTCATGCTCCCTTCGTGGGGTGGAAGAATTATGTTCGTGTGGTCAACGATTTTGCCTTCAAGTTTCAGAGTATTCATCAATGGGGAGCGGCAGTTACTAGTATTGTGTATTCCTTTGCCTCGACGTTCCTTACAGTGGCAATTGGTCTTGTCGCTGCACTACTGCTGAACAAGCCATTTCGCGGACGTGGAGCGACGCGAGCCATCTTCCTGTTCCCATATGTGGCCCCGATTGTCAGCGTCGCCTTTGTTTGGCGATGGATACTTGACCCGCGACCATCAGGGGTGCTAAATGACATTCTCATGAAGCTAGGACTCATTGGAGTTCCGAAAGCGTACTTGGCTACCAGAGGGCTCGCACTGTTGATAGTCATTCTCTTCGAAGCGTGGCGGTACTTCCCCTTTGCGATGCTGATGATCCTCGCTCGCCTGCAGGCAATCGACAAGACGTTATATGAAGCAGCCAGCGTAGACGGAGCTGGATCCTGGCCTAAGTTCAGATACATTACCTTATCCGAACTGCGCTACGTATTGGGTGCTGTGTTCCTTCTGCGCTTGATATGGACATTTAACAAATTTGATGACATCTTCTTGTTAACAGGGGGGGGATTCGGCACGAATGTTCTGCCGGTTCTTACATATCAATTTAGCTTTGGTGCTTATAATTTCGGCAAAGGAGCTGCAAACGCAATGATTCTGCTGGCTATATTACTTGTTTTCCTGCTGGTGTACGTGCGCACTGTAATGCGGAGCACCGACTAACGGGAGTGCATGTGACAAGAAACCGAAGCATTCCTTCATCATCGAGCAATCGTTTGAATCTAATTGAGCGACTTGCTAGTTCGATAACTTGGCCACGATTTATATTTGCTGTAACGTTGACGTTCTTCCTGTGCAGCATTCTCTTCCCATTTTATTGGATGGTCAGTTCGTCCTTCAAGAGCTATGCAGAGATTGGCGGCAGGCATCCAGTCTACGTTCCGAGTGCATTGCGGTTAGATGCGTATCGTCAACTATTCGATCCAAGTGATGCACATTTTCATAATTTCGGCGTTAATATTCTGAATAGCATCAAAGTGGCAGTTCCCACAGCAGTGATCGCGGTCATCTTGTCAACCTTAGGCGCGTACGCAGTTGCTCGCCTTCGGTTCCGTGGGAAAAACATGCTTGTAAATGGTATCCTTCTTGTTTATCTTTTCCCCGCTGTCCTCTTAATTATCCCGCTATTTGCTGTTTTTTCCCAAATAGGAGCTAGGCTTGGTTTTAGCGTTCAAGATAACTTTCCTGTACTGATCATTACATACTTAGCTCAAACGATTCCTGTGGCCCTGTATATGCTGGCCAACTACTTCCGGACAATACCAGCCGAAATCGAGCAGGCGGGCTTGATTGACGGCTGCAGTAGATTGGGTGTTATCTGGAGGATAACGCTTCCTCTATCGGTACCAGCTCTGGTGTCAGTTGCAATTTACACGTTCATGATCGCCTGGAACGAGTTCCTGTATGCGCTCGTCTTCCTGAACAGCCCTTCGATGTTTACGATGCCGATCAAGATTAACACGATCTTCAATAGTCCAAGTCCACAGCCAAATGTGGTAATGGCGGCATCAACTGTGATGACGATTCCAGTTGTGATCCTCTTCCTTGCCCTGGAGAGGTTCCTGACAAAGGGGCTCACCTCCGGCGGTGTGAAGGGCTGAGAACTTACATTAAGAAAGCTCCGGTACGTATAGATATAAGGACTGATAATGACAACTGTTGGACTATGCCACTACAAGGTTGGGGGAACGGATGGTGTCTCCTTGGAGATGGACAAGTGGAAGCTTGCCCTGGAGAGGATGGGACACAAGGTCTACCTGTGTGGAGGCGATCTGGGTACAAGCGAAGGCTACCTGATTGAGGAACTGTACCACCATCGCGAAGATGCGGAGCGCATGGCTAAGAACACGTTCTACAAGCTGAGCGATTACCCGGGCGGCGCGGCCCTCGAGCGCGAGATCTTTGATCTGTCCCGAGTGATCGAGGAGAAGCTGATTGCGTTCATCGAGGACAAACAGATTGACCTTCTCATCCCAAATAACATCTGGTCGATCGGGGCGAACCCAGCAGCGGCGATCGCGTTCGCCAATGTTGTGCGCAACCTGCGCATTCCAGCGATCGGACATCATCACGACTTTCACTGGGAATCGTTCCGCAGGATGCGCGCTACGTGCCGGGAGGCACAGAGGATCATTGACCAGTATCTGCCCCCAACTGATCCGCTGATCAAACACGTGGTGATAAACAGCTTTGCCAAAGAGGAGCTGCTAGAGCAGCGGGGCGTCCCGTCAACAATAGTCCCCAATGTGTTCGACTTTGCCGGTGATGACTGGAAGGTTGACGACTACAACTGCGATTTCCGATCGGAGATCGGCGTGGGAGCAGACGATATCTTAATCCTGCAAGCAACGCGCATCGTTCCGCGCAAAGGAATCGAGTTGGCAATCGACCTGGTGGCGACACTCAATCAAGCGCAATATCGTGAGGAGATCTCAAGATGCGGCCTGTATGACGGGAGGAATTTCGATTCGGAGAACCGGATCGTCCTTGTCCTTGCTGGCTACTCAGAGGACCCAAAGAAAGACTACTTGAACCGGCTCCGGGAGAAGGCAGACTGCGTAGGGGTGGATCTTGTCGTTATATCCGATCGGGTCAAATCTAGAAGAGATTCCGAAAGTGGGAAGAAGATCTACTCTCTCTGGGACTGCTATGTCTTTTCAGATCTTGTCGCCTACCCGTCGCTGTATGAAGGGTGGGGAAACCAGTTTCTCGAGGCGCTACGTGCGCGAGTCCCGGTTGTTATCTTCGAATACCCGGTATACAAGGAAGATATCAAGGATAAGGGCTTCTCAGTGATCTCGTTAGGTAGTGAGATCGAGGGCAAGGATGAGCTGGGCCTGGTCCGAGCAAGCGAAGAGCATCTTAAGCGCGCAGCGCAGGATAGCTTACGTACCCTAACGGACGGTGCGTTCCGCGAAACGATGGTAGAGAAGAACTTCGCTCGGGGAAAACGCTACTACAGTCTGGAGAGCCTGGTAAGGTATCTACAAGGCATCATACATAATAGATCTATAAATTGAACAAAGATAATCAAGTGGAGGAAGCTATGGCAACAGGAACAGCAGATATCGTGGTTGGAATAAGTACGCGCAACTGCGCTGATACAATAAGAGGTGTGATCGAGACGGTCGACGCGGGCTTAACCAAGTTCTTCCCAGGACAAGAAGGACTGATCGTCGTTTCGGACGGGTTCTCCACCGATGGAACACGAGATATTGCCTCCGGGACGGAGACGCACGCAGAGAAGATTGTGCTGACAGAGGAAGGTGAGCCGGGGAAGGGAAGCGCGATCAGGACGATCTTCAAGACAGCGCAGGCGCAGAGTGCCAGGGCTGTCGGGCTGGTCGATGGTGATCTTACGAGCATCAGGCCGGATTGGATCGAGCGCCTCGTGTCACCGATCGTTGATGGGAAGGACCTCGTTGTCCCTTACTATCTGCGCTACCGCTACGACGGGGTGATCACAAATCAGATCGCCTACCCTCTGACGAACGTGTTGTTCGGTTTTGGGGTGCGCCAGCCGATCGGCGGGGAGTACGGACTCTCCTCGAGGCTCATCGAACGATTGCTGCAGCATCCTCTCTTCCCGGCCAAGTTCGGTATCGACATCTTCATTACTCTCGTATCCGGAGCTGAGGGGATGAATCTGGTGGAGGCAGTCCTCGGGGTGAAGGAGCACGAGTCAACGAAACAGTACGCTGACCCAGAGGAGCTCCTCGTCCCTATGTTCTACCAGGTCGTGGGGACGCTCTTCCAGCTGATCGATCACTATCGCTCCTACATCGAGGGAGTCGATGGCATTGAGAAGGTGGAGCGACTCGGAGAGATTCCGCCTGTGCAGCCACACAAGCTCTCAGTTGACAAGAAAGGAATCTACCGACAGTTCCACGCTAAGTACGATGAGTTCGTACGAGGGAAGGCGGCGTTCCTCGATGAGCTACGAGAGGATCTTGAGGAGGTCTACTCACTCGATCTCTCCGAGTTCTCATTTCCGCTCGATCTGTGGGTGAAGTCAGTCTACCTGGCAATCGATGCCTATTCAGGAGATCATGACTTAAAGGTCCTCGATGCGCTGCGTGTCCTGTGGCAGGGGCGGTTCCTCAGCCTCGTTTCAGAGACAGAGGAGATGTCAGACGATGAGGCAGAAGCCTACATCCAGGGGCAGCTTACCACCTTCCAGGCCCTGTGGCCCATGCTCTTCTAACCATGTGACCCACAGCCCAAATCGGGATGGCCGGAGATGACGGTTGTGCTTTTGAGCGTTTGATTGTAGGGGGAGATTCGAGGATCATATACGCCCTCTCGTATGGGTGCAGAATGAGAAGAATGTACCGGCTAAAGGGGTAAGAAGGGCTTGACACAGCTGCGCAATAGATGACACTACCAACGTCATGAATTGCTTGATGATCATGCCCAGTGAGTCTGCAAAGGAGTCAGGATGAAGGAACTTCTTGTAAGGAGTGAGCATAATCCGCTGATTAGCGCTTCGGATATGCCCTACCCAGTTAATGCGGTGTTCAACGCGGGAAGCGTCGATCTGGGGGATCAGGTCCTGCTGTTGTTGCGGGTGGAGAGCCGCTCCGGCCGTTCTCACCTTACTGTAGCTCGCAGCAGTGACGGGGTTACAAACTGGCAAATCGAGAAACAGCCGCTCTCACCCGGGGATCACCGCCCCTACGAGGCATATGGTGCTGAGGATTGCCGAATCACGCGCGTCCATGAGCTTGGTGCCTGGGTCCTTGCCTACACGGCCTACTCTCAGTATGGGCCCGCGGTTGCGGTCGCTACCACGCACGACTTTGTTCAGGTGGAACCGTTGGGGCTTGCCTTCCCACCGAGCAACAAGGACGCCGCCGTCTTTCCACGGAAGATAAATGGTCGCTACGCGATGCTCCACCGGCCACTGGGACAGGACGGACACATCTGGATCGCTTACTCACCCGACCTCATTCATTGGGGGGAGAACGACGTCGTCCTCCCGCTTCACCATGGCCCGTGGTGGGATGGATCGCGGGTGGGCACGGGGATCCCCCCGATCGAGACTAAGTATGGGTGGCTCATCCTCTATCACGGGATAAAGAACATGCCCAGCGGTCCGATCTATCGTGTCGGCGCAGCGCTGCTCGATCTGGAGGAGCCACACCACCTCCTCGCCCGCACGCGCCACTGGCTGTTCGGCCCTGAGGAGGCCTACGAAAGGACGGGTGACGTTCCAAACGTTGTCTTCCCGTGTGGAGGATTCGTGCGTGGCGATGACCTGTGGGTCTACTACGGGGCAGCCGACTCCTCGATCTGCCTAGCGACGGGAAACCTAAGCGACATCCTGGATGCTGTCCGCGCTGATCCTGTACATGCTTAAGAAGGGCAAGCTATGAGTGTAGCAGCGCGCCTTCGCGCTGATGTGGGTCGCATCATCCATGCTGGATTGGGGGCTGTCTCGCCGGAGACCTGTCTGAAACGAGCGCTGCAATTCGATGGTGAACGCCTACACATTTTCGAAGAATCGATAGATCTTTCACACACCAAACGCATCATCGTTGTTGGGATGGGCAAAGCCTCAGCAAGGATGGCCGCGTCTCTCGAAGCGCTGCTCGGCGAGCGGATCGATGACGGGCTCGTGGTGACTGTTGATGGGTACGGGGTACCAACCAAACGGGTTACAATTGTCGAGGCGTCTCATCCCGTCCCGGACGAGCGCGGGCTAGCTGTAGCGCAGAGGATTGAACAATTAGCAGAAAGCGCGAAGGAGGGCGATCTGATGATCGTCCTCATCTCTGGCGGAGGGTCGGCCCTTCTCACGCTCCCCTCTCCTGGAATTGCACTCGATGATATCAAGGCGACAAATGAGCTATTGCTACGTTCGGGGGCGACGATTCAGGAGATTAACACTGTGCGCAAGCACCTCTCGCAGTTGAAGGGGGGACAGCTTGCGCAGCATGCCTTTCCTGCCACGGTTCTCGCCTTGGTCCTTTCCGATGTGGCTGGCGATCCGCTCGACGCCATCGCCTCCGGTCCGACCGTGGGTGACCCAACGACCTACGAAGATGCGGCGCGCATCCTTCGCAATCATGGCTTGTGGAGCGAGATCCCAAAATCCGTCAGGAATCACATTGAACTTGGCCTGAGTGGTGCGATCCCGGAGACACCGAGTCCGGGGGGAAAAGTGTTTTCGCGTGTCACAACGGAAATCATCGGATCGGGCTCACTTGCTACGCAAGCCGCACTCAACGAGGCGAGGAACTTGGGATATCATACGCTTCTCCTTACGACGACGCTTCAGGGGGAAGCCCGCGAGGTGGGAAAGGTCTTCGCGGCCATAGCCAGGGAGGA
Source organism: Candidatus Bipolaricaulota bacterium (assembly GCA_027007005.1). Taxonomy (GTDB): domain Bacteria; phylum Bipolaricaulota; class Bipolaricaulia; order UBA7950; family UBA9294; genus M55B144. Next base: position 18,877 of record JALTFO010000049.1, read on the forward strand.
AATCAAAAGCTCTCAGCCCTTGCCTCTTCCTGCATTGATTATCGCAGCCGGCGAGACCACGGTCACAGTTACTGGATCGGGTAAGGGAGGGCGGAACCAGGAGCTTGCCCTCTCCGCAGCACTGGGGATTGAAGGGCTCCCCGGCGTGGTAATTGCCTCCGTAGGTACGGACGGACGCGATGGCCCGACTGACGCTGCTGGTGGGATCGTCGACGGTGAGACAATCTCAAGGATGCGTCAGCAGAAGCTTGATCCGATTCAAGCGATGGCAAAGAACGACTCTTACCATGCTCTTTCAGCATCTGGGGACCTTATCATCACCGGTCCGACAGGGACAAACGTGGCCGATCTGTGCCTCATCGCGTGCGATAAAGGACACGATTAGGAGGTCTGGGCCGTCCTCTTGGCCAGATCAACCTTGAACTTCTCGATCAGCTCGACCGGTGTCGGATCGAGCTTGTTTGTAAGGGCAAGGTAGTAGCTCACGTAATCCGCAAAGTAGATCTGAGATAGGACTTGCCCAAGCTCCGTTTCCCCCTCTGAAGCGACATCTGTATGGGAAACGTGGTGCTCATCGAACAAGCCGGTCATGATCTCCATCCGGATCCTGTTCTCAGGATGATCGTAAGAGTTTTTAAGAAGCACTATGTGCTGGCTCCTCAGAAGGTCGCTCCTCACCAGAGCAAGAATCTCGTTGTGGTTGAGTTCGGAGAATGCGTTCCAGTAGGCGGGCTGCTTGGCGTTCTCGTTTACTTGTGTCTTGAATCGCATCGCGACTAGATCGGTATTGCCAGCGGTGCCATAGATTATTGGGATGTGCCCATGCAGAGCTTGGGCGAGGTCCTTGGCTCGGTTCTCGTTCAGAGGCACACTTGCCGTGCACTCCTCCTTGATCTTGCCAAGGGCAGTGAACATGTCGTCCCACTGGCCCATCCCTTCGACTAGACCAAGGCGTGAGAGTATGATGAGAAGAGGCAGCGCGAGGTAGCCAGTCGCTGCTCGTGGCTGGTAGCCGGATGGCACCTGCAGGAACGAGATGTCTTTTTCTCGGGCGATTTGTTGCATCTTCCCGCCGCTTCCGATGCACAGAGTTTGTAGACCTTTGTCGATTCCACTGGTGAGCGATGAGATCGTCTCGGCGGTATTTCCCGAGTAGCTGATGGCTACGAGCAGCGTTCGATTATCGGCGAAGGCAGGCAATGTGTAACTACGGTTGACGATAATCGGGACCTTGGCAAAGCGCCGGGCGACATCGCCTGCCATCGCCGAGCCGCCCATTCCACAGATGATCACCTTGTCGATCTGCCCGTGTGAAGAGAAGGCAAATTCCTCACCAAGCTTGATCGCCTGGCGGCACTGTCCGTCGAATGAATCGATAGTATCGATCATTTTGCTCTTGTCGTAACCCTCGTCAAACAACATACTCTCGTTTTTATCCATAGTAGCTCGATAGTACAACCAATGTGAGTCGTGCTGCAACCTCAAGGAGGGATTGTCTATCGGCCATGGCATTGCTATAATGGTATGCCAACGTACGTAGAAGGAGCATAAGGAGAAGAGCGATGCGAGAGGCGGAGATAAAGGCGCTATTAGTTGATCCATTCAATAATGCCCCGGTGATCCTTCTTAAGGACAGGAATTCGAACCAGGCGATGCCCATCTGGATCGGCGAGTCTGAGGCGATGTCGATTGCCTTCAGCTTGCAGAGTAATCAGTTTCCGCGGCCACTGTCACACGACCTGATGAAAACGATAATTGAGGACCTGGATGGTACCGTGCAGAAAGTTGTCATCAGCAAGGTCGAGGAAGGAACGTACTATGCGTCAATTTTCCTTGCCAATGCCGGCGGGAAGACAACGGAAATTGATGCCCGCCCTTCCGATTCCCTCGCTCTAGCCCTGCGAACGGGAAGCCCGATATTCATTTCCGATGAAGTCTTCGAGGCCTCGGCGATTGAGTCGCCATTTGCGGAAGAGGATGAGTTCAAGGACTTTGTCGAATCGAAGATGAACCTCGGGCAGTTCAAACGACTGATTGGATGATTGCTTAGCCTCGGATTATTTGTGTCCCCCGAGGGAGGACGAGAATCTCGTCACGGTTCAGGTTCTGGTTGAGGATGATCTGTGATGCGTAAAGGGTCGTTGTCCGTTTCCCGTCGCTGAAAATGACAACCTGTCTTACGAGGAAGGTTCCCCGATCTATCGATATCATCTTGGTTATCTCGCCTGTGCTTTTGTCGTATACCCGTAGAACAAACCCGCCTGGGATGGGGCTCAAGCCAGTGTCACTCGTTACCCCTGATATGCTTGGAACCAGCCTGCTCGTTTTCGTCTCGCCGAGCGCAATAGAGAACGGCCTCCACTGAACGCAACCGGCTATTGTTTCAGTGACAAGCAGATCGCACGGAAAGATTTGCATGTCGAACCTAGGTATGTTCTGCGTGACCCGCAGGGTGATCTTACCATCTCTCCACTGCTGCTTGATGCCACCTAGATCAAAGCTGGAAAGGCCCAGGTCTGTCAAGGGAAAGCCCGCCCATCGCTTGATGACTGTCATATTCTGTTGCGGAAGGTAGTGCGACAACAGGTCACGGTCCACTGTGTATACCTGCCCTTTCAGCGTTGATGGGGCCAGGTAAACGATCCGTGCTGCCGGGTCTGGCCCATTGACATACCACACGCGCATGCGCAGTGGATTGTTTTCCTCGCCGGTGGAAACTATATCTAGAACGATCTCAAGGTCCTGCACACGATTGAACGCGGCCTCGGTCCGCGCAAGTAAGCCGCCAGGGTCCATCGGATTGTTCTTGGCGAGGAATGCTTGATCGAACGCGACGGCTGCAACGATTAGGCTGACGAAGATGGCGATCCCCAAGAGGATCAAGTTTTGACTGTTCATCACAGACGATTATAATCGCCTTGGTAATGGTGTTCAATTCGGTCACAACTGAGGAAGGAGGGAGCCGATGGCAAATTTGCTCGACCGGCTACGGCGGGTTCAAGATGTTGCGGTGGAAGGGAAACGGGTGGTGGTACGTGTGGACTACAACGTGCCGCTGGCGGATGGAAGGGTGGCAGATGATTCGCGGATTCGTGCCTCACTCCCCACGCTGGAGAACATCCTCGAACGGGGAGGTGTGCCGATATTGCTCACCCACCTCGGCCGCCCGGAGGGGAAGGTGGTCGAAGGGCTGCGCCTCGATCCAGTTGCTCAGTCTCTCGGTGAGCTATTAGGAAAGCCTGTGCAGAAGCTCAATACCTGTGTCGGTGATGAGGTGACCCAAGCGATCGATGAATGGGAGCCAGGTTCTGTCATCCTGCTGGAGAACGTGCGTTTCTTCCCTGAAGAGACAGCCAATGAAGCAGGCTTTGCTCGTAAGCTTGCCAGTCTTGGTGACCTCTTCGTAAACGATGCCTTTGCCACACTGCACCGTGCGCATGCCTCGACATTGGGAATTGCTGATTATCTTCCTGCGTACGCTGGTCTTCTCATCCAGAAGGAGATAGAAGCCCTGTCGCGATTAACAGACAGCCCGGATCACCCTTATGTGGCGATCATTGGGGGAAAGAAGGCCCGCAGCAAACTCGGGACGCTACGCGATCTGGTCGATCAAGTTGATGCGGTCCTTATTGGGGGGGGCGTCGCATTCACCTTCCTGAGGGCTTTGGGACACAACGTGGGAGGCTCCATTGTGGACGAATCGCTGTTCGATGAGATCCTCACGATCAGCGAGAAAGCCAAGGAGAAGAATGTGCCCATCGTGCTGCCGAGTGATGCTGTTGTCGCTGCTGAGTTGACAGACTCGGTGGAGACCGCAGTTGTACAAATAGACGATATCCCAGCAGATGGGATGGGCCTGGATATCGGCCCGGAGACGATCGCTTTGTTCCGTGAGAAGGTTGCTACTGCAAGAAGCATTATGTGGGCAGGACCGATGGGGGCGTTTGAATTCTCCCCGTTCTCCGCTGGAACAGCAGAGATCGGACAGGCCCTCTCACAGAGTGACGCCTTCACTGTTGTCGGTGGCGGGGAGACAGGCGAGGCGGTGAAGAAGCTAGGAGTGGCAGAGGGAATTTCGTGGATTTCTACAGGGGGCGGAGCGTGTCTTGCCCTATTGCGAGGTAAGTCCCTTCCTGCTCTGGAGGCGCTGCGGGACTAGTTTGCCGGCATTGCTGATCCGTGCTACAATGGTCCTTGTCGCGGGCATAGCTCAGTGGTAGAGCATCAGCTTCCCAAGCTGGGGGTCGCGGGTTCGAATCCCGTTGCCCGCTGTTGACCAGAAGTCGGCTCGGTCCTTTCCTCCTCGCAAGAAGAGCTTAGTCAAGGAGGACGATGAAACACATCGATGATCCCTACGCTCTGACCCTGGAAGCATTGGAAGAAAGGGTGAAAAAGTGCGTCAAGTGTCCGCTCAGCGAGACACGCACGCACGTTGTGTTCGGTGAAGGAAATGCGCACGCCGAGCTGATGCTTGTCGGTGAAGGACCGGGAGAAGTCGAGGACAATACGGGACATCCGTTTGTTGGTCCAGCCGGACATAAGTTGGATGATGTTCTTGCGTCCGTCGGCATATCGCGTGAGGAGATATACATCACGAATGTGGTCAAGTGCCGACCACCGGGGAACCGTGTACCGGCGAAGAAGGAGATGGAAGCCTGCGATCCGTATTTGGAGGCACAGATTGCGCTTATCAACCCAAAATTGATCATCACTCTCGGGAATACGCCTACGCAGTGGCTCATTCCAGGAGCAGGCGGGATTACACACATTCACGGAAGTTTTATCCCCTGGCGCGGAGGGATTGAGATTGTGCCAATGTTCCACCCCAGCTATCTCTTGCGTAATCCGTCGAGAAGCAAAGGGAGCCCGAAGTATCTTACATGGATGGACATCAAGAAAGTGAAGGAATGGCTCGATGAGCATGGAAGAGACAGAAGTTCTAACGACATTTGAACAGCAACATGAGTTCGTCCAACAGGCGCTTGTTCAATCAGAGAATTACCGCAAGAAGAAGGAGTATAAGAAGGGGATCGATCTATTAGTGGAAGCCTTGCGCTACGGTATCGACAAGGCCCAGATCTATTATCGTTTGGGAAATATCTACATTGATGGTGATGACTTCAACCGCGCTGAGTACGCCTACAAGCGAGCACTTGATATCGATCCCCACTATGTAAACGCCATGCATAACCTGGCAATCGTTTACAAGCGTCAGAAGAAAATCTCTCTCTACGTGAAGACCTACAAGAAGTCACAACGCATGGAGATCCGCCACCCGCGCAAGAGTAATCTCAATCAGGCTCAGAAAAAACACCTTCGTCACCTTAGCATGAAGATCATGCTGGGGATGCTTGTTACAGGTGGAATCGCAGTCATCGTTATGCTTTTTGTTGCGCACTGATGGACCTTTTTTGCAAGCCTCTTCAAACAGGGTGTTTGACGCCTCCTGTGTGATAGAGTATAGTCTGCAGAGCTATTTGTATCTGCAAAAACTAAGCGAGGGATCAGCGTGACAAGGAAGAGAATATACGAGATTGCAAAAGAGTTTGGAATTACGAGCAAAGAGCTGATCGGCAAGCTTGCGGAGATGGGCATGCCCGGTCTCAAGGCGGCGAACTCTGTTGATGAAGAGGAATACGGGCTCATTACCAACCTATATCAGGAAGAGACTGCTCCGCAGTCAGATACGATTGCGAAAGAGATTGAAAGTGTATCTGCAGGGAAGACCGAGGAAACAGAAGAGGTGGACCACAGGCCGTCGCGTCCTCCGATTGTCTCTGTCCTCGGCCACATCGACCACGGCAAGACGACACTCCTCGACGCAATCCGGCACTCACACGTCACCTCTAAGGAAGTGGGGGGAATAACACAAGGAGTGGCTGCCTACCAGGCTAATTTGGGTGCACAAACGATCACGTTCATCGACACCCCGGGGCACAAAGCCTTCACCGGGATGCGTGCGCGCGGTGCTAAAGCCACCGATATCGCTATCTTGGTGGTTGCCGCTGATGATGGGATCATGGAGCAAACAGTGGAAGCGATCGATCACATTCACGCAGCGGGCATCCCAATGATTGTCGCCATCAACAAGATCGATAAGCCCAACGCAGATATCGATAGAGTGATGAACGACCTGACCAAACATGGCCTTACTCCTGAAGTGTGGGGAGGGGATACGATAACAGTTTCCATCTCTGCGTTGAAGGGAGAAAACATAGACGAACTATTGGAGATGATCCTCCTCGTAGCAGAGATGGAGAATCTCCGTGGTGACCCAACTGGGACCCTGGAAGCGGTGATCATCGAGAGCCATCTTGCCAAGGGGCGTGGTCCAGTGGCTACAGCTATTGTGAAGAATGGAACGCTGCGCGAGAAAGATGTCATTGTAGCCGGTTCGACCTGGGGACGAGTGCGGGCGATGACCGATGACACCGGCTCCCGGCTTTATGAAGCCGGGCCCGGCAGGGCGGTGGAGATCCTTGGTTTGCAGGATGTTCCTCATGTGGGAACGACGATCGAGGTCATGAAGTCCCAGAACGCTGCCAAGACGGCTGCCACTAAGCAGAAGGAACAAGAAGCAGCTCCGCGGCGCTCACGAGCGAAGATGAGTGTGGAAGATCTCTTCCGCGAGGCGATGGAAGGTGAGAAGCTGCGGCTAGTTCTTAAGGCTTCTTCCACCGGGGCGCTGGAGGCAGCAAAGCGAGAAATTGAAGGTATTGGTGTAGAGGGGATTAAGGTAGAATTTGTTCACACCGGCGTGGGCCCAATTTCCGAGGGTGATGTGCTATTAGCTTCGAGTATCGATGAAGAGTGCGTGGTAGTTGGTTTTGGTGTGAAGGCCGACCCCAAGTCATCCAAACTTGCTGAACGGGATAGGGTTGTTATCCTCACCTATGATATTATCTACGATTTATTGGGCGAGATTGAACACGCTCTGAAGAGCATGCTTGCCCCCGAGTACGAAGAAACGCGTATCGGAGAAGTGGAAGTACGCGAGGTATTCAAGATTCCTGATGGAGTCGTTGCGGGGTGCTATGTCACCAGCGGCAAGGTCGAGCGCAAGGCCAAAGTGCATGTGCTCCGAGATGCCGTGGAAGTGTTTACCGGCGAGATACTCTCCCTGCACCGCTTCACCGAGGACGTGCGCGAGGTGCAGAGCGGTCGCGAGTGTGGCGTCCGTATCAAGGACTTCAACGATATCCAGCCGGGTGATCATCTGGCGATCTTTACTCTAAAAGAGATTGAGAGATAGGTATCGATCTCTCTACCCTGGAGGGTGCTTGCTTTCGTCGAGGAAGAGGGAAGAACGATGACTGACGGACGGGGGAGAGCAAGAGCGCGCGAAGACATCAAGCGCGAGCTATCGACGATTGTCGAGTTTGAGGCGCGTGACCCGGTAATCCGCGATGCCTTTCCTACAGTGATGGACGTCAAACTCTCCGTCGATGGTCGTTACGCCAAGGTGTACATTGCCCTCGGTGATGTTACGGCTGACAAGGCGGAAATCATCAAGGCATTTGCGCGCGACCGCGGCTTTTTCCGCACCCAGCTTGCCAAGCGGCTAACTACCCGTTACACGCCGCAGATAGAGTTTGTCCTGGACGAGACCGTGGAATGGGCGATGCGGCTAGGTAAATTGCTGCAAGACGAGGACGATGAGCTCCCTTCAACTTAAGGAGACTTTCCTCCATCCTTTTCGACAGCCGCTGCTCCTCGTCTGGGCGCTCGCCTTCACCGGTATATTCTACCTGGTGAACAGGCAGGCAAACTTGTATGACATTGCAAACCCACGTTGGGTGATCACGATGGCCACTCTCATCCTCGTCTCTCCATTCTTCAATGGCGGATTCATTCTCCTGCTTCAGGCTCGGCGCAACGGGGAGAAGTTCTCGCTTGGACAAGCGATGTCTCGCCTAACACAGAATTACGGCTCCTTAATCTCCGGGGAATTCCTGGTGAACCTGATCGTCGTCGCCGGTGGAATCCTATTCGTCATTCCAGGGATCTACTTTGGTCTTCGCTTGATATTCTACAAGCAAGAGATACTTATCGGCGGTGCGCATGGGACGGCAGCGTTGAAGATGAGCGTCGCCCGCACACGACAGTGGCAAGGAACTTTGTCGTTGTTTGGTTCTCTTTCGCTGTTCTACTTGCCGGCTGTTGCTGTATTCTTTGTTCCGGTGAGCCTGGCGTGGGATCTGTATGCTCTCTTCGCGTCGGCACTTACCTTTGCCTGGACAAACATTCTGCTTACGAGGATCTACTTGGACGCCAAGGAGAGTGCCGTGCAGGTTTCTTCTTCTAAGGGAGGTACGAATTGAACGATGACCTAAGGATTGCGCGGGCGGCTAGGGTGCACCCAATAGTCGAGATTGCATCTGGATTGGGACTTGCCCCAGATGACCTCGATCTATATGGCTCGACAAAGGCGAAGGTCAAGCTTTCCGTGCTGGATCGCTTTGCTGGTGCTGCGCGAGGTAAGTACATCGACGTTACCGCGATCACTCCCACTCCGCTTGGCGAGGGAAAAACAACGACGACGATCGGCCTGGTGCAGGGACTGGGCAAGATCGGTAAGAAGTCACTGGCCTGCATCCGCCAACCATCTCAGGGACCAACGTTCGGGATCAAGGGCGGGGCTGCCGGTGGCGGGCATGCGCAGGTGATCCCGATGGAGGAGTTCAACCTTCACCTGACCGGTGACATCCACGCCATCGGTGCGGCGCACAACCTGATCGCCGCGGCAATAGATGCGCGCATGCTGCACGAGCGCAATCAGTCACAAGCCGCATGGGAGAAGAGAGGGTTGAAGAGGCTCGACATCGACCCCTATTCCATCACCTGGAACAGGGTTCTCGACGTGAACGATCGTGCATTACGCCACGTGATTGTTGGGCTGGGCAAACGCGTGGATGGAGTCCCGCGGGAGAGCGCATTCGACATCACCGTTTCCTCGGAACTGATGGCGATCCTCGCCTTGACAAGTGACCTGCAAGACCTGCGGCGTAGGATCGGGCGGATTGTGATCGGGTACGACAGACAGCACAACCCTGTCACAACAGAGGACCTCGGCGTTGCCGGTGCGGCGGCGGTGCTGATGAAGGAGACGGTGAAGCCGACCCTGATGCAGACGTTGGAAGGGCAACCGGTCTTTGTCCACGCGGGACCGTTTGCCAATATCGCACACGGCAACTCCTCGATCATCGCCGATCGGATGGGCCTCCTCCTCTCTGACTACGTTGTCACCGAGTCCGGGTTCGGTGCGGACATCGGGATGGAAAAGTTCTTCGACATCAAGTGCCGCACAAGCGGCCTCGTCCCGGATGCGGTCGTCCTCGTGGCCACGGTGAGAGCACTGAAGATGCACGGTGGAGGGCCGAAGGTCGTTGCGGGAAAGCCACTCGATCCCGCGTACACGCAGGAAAACACAGACCTTCTGCAGCGGGGAATGGCTAATTTGACACATCACATCGGTCTTGCTCGCAAGTTTGGCGTTCCAGTCGTCGTTGCGGTAAACCGGTTCCCCGAGGACAGCGATGCGGAGCTCAAGTTAACGTGCAGAGAAGCGGAAGCCGCTGGAGCATACGCAGCCGTCGTTGCCGACCACTGGGCGCGTGGAGGCGAAGGGGCGATCGACCTGGCGCGTGCCGTTAGTGAGGCGTGTGAGCAAGGGGTGGACTTCCATCTCCTCTATCCGCTCGATTGGCCAATCGAGAAAAAGGTGGAGACGATCGCCCGCGAGGTGTACAACGCGGACGGAGTTGCCTTCTCCGAGACGGCACGGGCTCAGATTGAGCGCTACACGAAGTCTGGGTTCGCTGATCTCCCGATTTGCATGGCCAAGACGCACCTGTCCATATCGCACGACCCGAAGATAAAGGGCGTCCCCAGTGGGTACACCCTGCCGGTACGCGAGGTACGAGCAAGCGTTGGAGCTGGATTCATCTACCCGCTGTGCGGCGAGATGCGCACCATGCCCGGTCTTCCATCGGAACCAGCGTTCATGCACATCGATCTTGACGAGAATGGACAGATCGTTGGGCTGTCGTAGAGGAAGTTGATGTAGGAAGAATGGCGATCACTTGCGCGGAGAGCAAGTCTTGCTGGCACCGCAATGAAAGAAATGATTTGGGTCTTTCTTCGTTCGGAAACGCAAGAATCGTGACTGAGCAAATCGAAAAGATCCGTGGTTCCAGCGAAATCTGAAAGTCAATCTGGCGTGCAGTCGACGATAGCGCTTCATCAATGTGTGTGCAGTGTCTGTCAAGGGCCGGGCGCACGTGGATGACTGTTGATCAAGCTAACCTCCATAGTTAATCACCTTCTACGTTGTTTCATTGATGAGAATTTGCTATAGTACTTACGACTAAGAAGGGACAAATATATCGTGCTTAAACACGTCCTTGAGAAAGAATTCCTTTACATTGCAGAACAGAAGGTGACAAGGAATTCAACTAGGTAACAGTCTAGGAGCTTTATGGAACTAAGGCATGTAATTATACCCAAGTTGAACCAGTAATAGTACAGCATCTTGGTCAGGAGGAGAGTGGCAGTGCTAGAGAAATGCAGAATTGTGACGGTTCTATTCTTGTCGCTGGTTGTGATTAGTGCAGGATTTACAGCATTTGCTGTCACTCCAGATGGAGACTTGAGTTTGGAAACCTGGAACGTACGAGGATACCCAGAGAAGACACCAGGTATAGCCTCGTGGTTCAGTGGAGAGCTTGCGAAGATAGCCCCAGGTGTCCTTTGCGTGCAAGAGATTGCGAATCAGGCCGATGTCAACACCTTCCTGAACAGGGAAAGGACCTTCACCTTGGCAGCATTCGACGATTCGAGTGATGGAATGGACAATGCGATTTTCTTTTCCCAGGGCATACAAATCGTGGACATCCCCGATCCACAGGGCTTTCAGCACCCAGCGCAGGCCGTTTATTTTCGCTATCGTGGGCTAGATGCAGTGCTCATCACGGTTCATCTCTCGTGGAGTGATAGTGCGAGACGAATGAAGGAACGGGAGCTACTTGTGGGGACCGTCAAGCGAGCATTCCAAGTTGATCCAGATGTAATAATCGCTGGTGATTTCAACACAACTGGCAAGACAGGAGATACGATATCTAGCTTGGCTACCTTGTTGGGGCTTAGCATCCTCACCTCGGATAATGCAAATGTTGGAACAACCTATGCTGGGAGTCTCTACGATTTTATACTGGTTTCGCCTGATTTATATGATGAAGAAGCGCTGGGTACAAGTCACATCGTTGTCTTCGGTGATGGACAAGTTGATGTTGCGAGGAGGGTCTCCGATCACCGCCCAGTGATCGCTTGGTTTCGTACGGATGAAAGATACGCTGATAGCATCACATGGCCGCCGAAGGCATTGCTCTCGTTCTCTTGGAACACGAGTGTGACGTTTGCCAATGCTGCACCCGTATGTCACTCTTGGCTTAACGCTTTGAACTCGGCCACATACACTGATTTTCATTCAGTGCATGGGATAGGTGACAAACTCGCTCGACGACTGGCGGATGCGCAGCCTTACGCATCAATCGATGCACTCGACCGTGTTCCTGGGATTGGGCCAATAAAGATGCTCGCAATCATCGATGCTTTATGCACTGATTGAGTCGCGTGTATGTGCCTTGAACAAGGCTGGTCTCTCGGGCGCGGAATGGTATAATTCGTGCAATGAACCTCTGGGCCTGTATGCGGACCGAACCTTTTTTCTTGGTTCCAAGGCCGGAACGGACTCGCTCTTGCGCTGGGAGGTAGAAGAGGGATGAAGCTGGTAGGACTCGTGTTGGGGTTGCTGCTGGTTGTGACGTCAACGGTGGCTGTTGCGATGAGCCTCGATGATGCGCTTGCGCTGTTTAGAAGCGGTAGCGATCCCATGATCCCCTACTCAGACAACGGAAAGGCCCAGCTCGAAGGAGCGATCGCTGCGTTTGAAAGGGCCGTCGGCGTATCCTCTGGCTTTGACTACACGAACGAGTCTGCGTACATGAGCCTTCCCATCCCGCTAGAGAAGAAAGATCTGGTTAACAAGCTTGCTCAGT
>JALTFO010000050.1 GCA_027007005.1 Candidatus Bipolaricaulota bacterium
CGGAGGGCCAATTGATGTCCAGGATAGTGCTGACCACTCCGTTGCATTCTGATTAGGTGACTTGTCACGCGCACGCACTCTGTAGCAGTACTCTACGCCAGAGGATAAGGCAGTATCGGTGTACACCGGACTATCCTGCCACCCGCTGTCGCTACCTCCCGGATTTCCCGTAGTCTCCTCGAAGTAGTATTCCACTCCGTCTGGATCAGTGGCGGCCGTAGAAGTCATCTGAACCGTCGTTTCTCCTATTGCTTGCGGAAACACCTCCCAGATTGTAGGATTGGGTAATGGCGGTAGTGTCGTTGATTCTTCCTGACGAGCGTAACTAATCTTGCCATCCAAGATGTAGAGGATATGAGACACCCCCTGGTCATCAAACTGCAGTGACATTGAGGGCGAAGTGAGGGGAGACACTGTCTCGGAGGACCATGTACCGTCGATCCGTCTAGCATACCCAAGGGTCTCACTCCCAATGGCCCTATAGGCAACGCAGGGATTCCCATTTGAGTCGATAGCAATGCTGCTAAGAATGCCTGCGTTACCCGCGCTACTCACATCTTCCACCGTCCAGGTTCCCGCATTCTTAGTTGCATACTTCATCTTGCCAGCAGAGTGATCGCGGTAGCAGATGTGTGGGTTGTCAAACGCATCGAGAGCAATAGTTGAGTAAGCACCGAGGTCATCCTTAGGGGTATCCACCGTCTCGAAATGCCATCCAAGCACATCTTCGAAGGCGTACCCGAGTGCTTCAATTGAGCTGTCTACCCTTGCCCAGTAGCTAATATGCGGGTAACCATTTGAATCGATGGCAATACCACATGTCTTGTACGCCTCTCCACCAGTTCGTAGTTGCTCAAGTGTCCATTCTGATCCATCGAATAATGCATAGTAGAGGCCATCAGTAACTGCATAAGCAATGTGGTATTGGTCAGATGCATCTATCGCCAGATCTAAATAGCTGCCAGCGCCTTCTCTGCCATCGACCAATTCAGATGTCCATCCAGCGGCAGATCGCACGGCAACCCAAAGATGATTCTCTTTCTGGTATGCAATCACCGGATACCCAGCAGCATCGAGAGCAATCTTCACGTAATCCCCACCGAGATTCTCCGGATCGACAACCTCAATTTCAGACCAACCACTTGCATCCCGATACGCGTATCCAGGAGAACAGCACGGATCATCGAGTTTGAAGCACGCATGCAGTATGCCATCAGAAGCTCGTATCATGGAAAGATGACCTGCTCCATCTCCCACGGTTTCGAAGCTCCACTGGGACCCTGCAGCGATCGCAGTAAGTCCGAGCACAAGAGAGAACAACAGGGAGAGGATGACAGTCCACAAAAGCCCGTCTCCCCCACGACTTTGAACGTGGGCACTCACAGTATTGCCACACTCATCAACGCGGACCATTCATACGCCGACCTTGAACGCTCGCTGATCCCAGATTTGTTGTCTGCATGATTTCCATTCTAGCATCCCTGGACCAGGCATCCAAGTTTCTCGTCCGCGGTTCTCCGTCGTTGCTCAGTCCCAATCGGCAACTGAAGACCCATGTGCTACTGGGAGTACCGCTCAATGAACTGTGAGAAGAACAGTTATCACTCCTTGGTCTCCGCTCATACATTCAAGTGCTTTTCCGACGAGATCACAAGGAGAGCCATCTTCGTGATTCCAGCGCATGGCGTAGCCGGGGGTAGAGGAAGCGACAAGTAAATCACCGGGCTGAATCGGGCCGCCTTCATTGGTGACTTTCACGGGGACGATGCCAACTAGTGCGAGGAGAGCTGCGTCGCCAGTCGCCTGTCGGGAGTCATCAGTCCAAGGTCCAAAGTCCATGGTCGAGGGACTAGAACCAAGGATGAAACCAGGTTCCGTTGAGACGACACCCGCTACCAAGTCGGAACAAGGTCCGCGAGACTTGCGGTAGTGGCCTGGATTGTCGGGATCGAGTCCCAGTACGTCTCCAGGTTCTACTGATTCCGAAATTGGTACCCATTCGGCTACGTCTGCTGAGCCGGAGTTGAATGTCGCGCCGTAGTAAGCGCTGTCAGTACATACATTCCCCTTGCTTGTCACACGAAACACCGCTGATGTCTCCATGTCGTAGAGAGTTTGCAGGATCTCTTCTCCCTGCCTAGCACGTATACCATCTCCGGGCTTCAGCGGAACATCTATCATAGTGTACGCGAATGAGAACGTTCCAATAACCCATGGGCGTTTGTGCAACGCTTGCATCAATCCATCTAATTGCTTCGCTTGCGCCTGCTCACCATCCGGGTCATCTGTGCTCGGACGAGATGGGACCTGCACTTGGTAGACAACAACCGGCTTCTGATATCTAGTGTAAAAAGGATCCAATTTGGTAGTAAAGAGTGTGTCGTAAGCGGCTTCCCACTCTTCAACACTGGCCGATGTGGGAAGATTTGGATGTCCTGTTGTGTAGGTTGTGACCCCAACCCAATCCGCTAGGCTAGGAAAGTCGAAGGCAGTTCCTGGCTCGCCAATAAGCAGGGAACCGTGGAAAACTGTGCGCACGTCTGCGATCAGGGATTGTATCGCCTGATCGAACGCTTGTGCCTCTGCTTCACCACTAAACGCGTCTGTGGACGGGAAGGCATGAAAGCAGTACCCAGGCAAGAGCAATGCCTCCGCTCCAGTCTCTTCTGCTACCTGTGCGTTCCACATCCACAGCTTTCTTGCTGCCGCTATCCAGCCATCCCACCATTCATCGGAATGGCTCCCACATACGCTCCCTCCCCCCGGGGTCATCTCCATGTTGAATTGAGGAGCCAGGAGCACTTGCAACCCATGGGTGTGAGCTTCGTTGATCTGATCGGCAATCACTTGGCGAGGCGTTAATACACTATCTGCAAGCAATGGCCTGGGTTCCACCGTCGGCACAGGTGACACTTGCCCGTACGACCATATGCTAGATACGGCCACCCATGTCCCGTTGTGGTTCCGTATGCGATTGAAGGTTGTGGGGAGCAACGGGACGAAGCTTTGCGACCAGTAATCGACCGGGTAGTATCCACAGATGAAGTCGGGCGGCGTCGGTCCATCGGAGGAAGCGCGCGAGGCGTCAGCGCCTGTCCAATCATCTGGGATGTAGGCCCATGCGGAGATGGTGTCCTCTACAACTGTATCATGTGACCCAAATACAGCCGTATGAGTTGGCTCTCCCGCTTCCATCCCATCCATATCTGCCCCCAGCACATATCTATAACTGAATGAATCGCCTGGGCCGCTGTATGCATAGAACACCCATCTATTGCTGCCAACCTGGGTCATCCAATGACTAGGCCCGTTCTCAAGAGCAATGGGCACACCAGCAGGGGTTGAACTCGGCGTTGTCACGTAAATCGAGAGCAACGTCGTCCCTGGAGACCCCCAACGTGTGATCCAGTCTGTCTGATGTGTCATGCTAGGAGAGACAACAAGTGTTCGATCAACCATCTGCCCATCACTGTCTCTTTCGCTGCCGTAGAAC
>JALTFO010000051.1 GCA_027007005.1 Candidatus Bipolaricaulota bacterium
CCCCAGAGTATATGAGGAGTGATAACGGGCCGGAGTTCATCGCAGAGGAACTTACGGAATGGCTGATGGAAGAGGGTGTGAAGACGCATCACATCGATCCTGGGAGTCCATGGCAGAATGCGTACGGAGAGAGCTTCAACGCGATCTTGCGACGAGAGTGTCTCAACCGTGAGTTGTTTCACAGCGTAGTGGAAGCACGGGTTAAGATGGAGCGATGGCGACAACGATACAACCAGTGGAGGCCGCACAGTGGGTTAGGATATCTGACGCCGGAACAGTTCCGTAACGGGGTGAGGATCCCTCTTCTAGAGCGGGGACAACCCTCGTCGCATCGACGAAGTCGTGAGATCCACAAGGAGCGACAACAACAAAAGACGACCGATCTCTACTTGCAGGTGGTACAATCTTAGGGGGCAGGCCACCGGGCTTGGCGCGACTCCGTAACCGAAGTGGGGTGCGGTTTTATCGTAAGACCAGGTACCGAGGCGCAGAAAGACCAAGAATGGAGGCCTAGTGCCCTTTTATGTTACTTCTCAATACTGACAGAGCCAGAGCCCTCCGACTGCTCTACTTTCGCCTTCTGTACCCAATTCAGAACGCGTTCGGTGCACCACTCCAGCTCATCACGAACTTGATAGACCCAGAAGCGCATAACATCCCAACCGAGTTCAAACATGCGCATATTCCGAAGGCGGTCACGCCGCAAGAGTTCTCCGTCCCAATCACGATGATATCTCTCACCGTCCACCTCTATATCCAGCTTGCGATCGCCGACAAGCACAGCAAAATCGAGCACATACTTATCTACTGGATACTGGGGAAGAATGTTCACGCCTGCTTTCTGAAGGGCTCTCTGGAGTATTATCTCCCAATCAGAGACCCACTGGCCACGATCGAGGGGTGCATAATCCTCTCCAATCTCAGCAGCTTCTTGACTTCTTGGTTCAGTCTTATGCTCAATTTGCTTAACGTACCGAGCGAAGCGCTCCAGATATTTCACACCTGACTCAAGAGCGGCTTGCCGGTCACCAACCACCACGAGCGCTGATCGAGCACGCGTAATCGCCACGTTGAAAAGGTTCGGGTTTCTTTCCAGGAATCCTCTTTCGTCTACACCATGCGATATGACCGGGGAGAAGATCATGAGATCGCGTTCATCTCCTTGAAAACTATGCACAGTCTCTGACTCAAACTCATGTACATTCAGCTGACGATGCAGCTCGGGCCGTTGCTTGACCAGATCGAGAATCCTGTTTGCCTGACCGCGAAACGGGCTGACCACACCAATCGATCCTGAATACTCCTGCTCAAGAACGATTTTCGCCAGTACTTCAACTACCTTCTGCGCCTCTTCATAATTCACAACACCACCGCTCAACCGACGGACCTCCCCCTGCACATCAACCCATCGCACGACTGGCCCTTCCCCAGGGAGCATCCGGAGCTTGTCGTACTTTGTAGCAATACGAAGCCGCCCTTCATAAAACTCCTCGTTCGAGAAGGAAATGATGTCAGCGTGAGAACGGTGGTGGTCTCTCAGGTTGATGATATCTTCCTTGTCGCACAGGCCACTCGCAACGTCGAACAGCGAATTGACAGAGTACGCCCACCTTATGTATGGTGTATCGATCAAGCCATGCCTTGCCAGAAGCTGTTGATCCTTCTGCTTTCTTAGCCCGGTGATATGGCGAAGCTGCATTGGGTCACCAATGATCACCACTCTCTTGGCGCGTAAGAGGAGCGGAAGTGCAGAGGCAATGTCACACTGACTTGCTTCATCGATGATAAGGAAATCGAATAACCCTCCTTCCAAAGGCAGCCTGCCTCTAGCTGACAGCGAGGTAACAGCCCAACAAGGGAGACTTCGAATAACTTTAGGGAAGAGATCCTGAAGGCGATGGAAGCTCGACTTGCGTAGTGGGCGCCCCTCTTCGTCAGCAGAAACACGCATTTGGATTATCGTGCTGTACTCCTGGAGTTTCCCACGCTCTTCCTTGGAGAGGCGATCGGGCTGGATTCGTAGCCACAACTTCCAAAGGGTGTGAGAAACGGCCGACATTTGCTCAATTAGGAGCGTGTATTCCCGATAGCAAGCCTCGATGCTTCTCATACTCTGAAGTGTATCAAGAAGAGCAAAGTACTCTTGGATTGCAGAGGCATCATCAAAGGAGTGTTGCACATCTTCTACGAAAGAGCGCCATTTGCTGATGCTCTTGTCTCCCGGTGGCTCGGCCGGTGGTGTCTGCTTGAGCGTCTCCAGTGTGGGAATAAAGTTCTGGCAGCACTTGGCCAATTCCCTATATCGCTGCTGCTTCACAAGGAACCACGCAAGGCGAACAGTGATAGGCTGTGCTTCCTTGTCGGCACGGCGTAGTTGTGCCACCATTGTTCGCAGTTCGCCACCAATCTTATCCTTGTCCAAGCTCTTGTACGCTAGGAATTGCATATGACCCAAGCGAGTACGAAGCGGCTCAACCAGCTTCTCATGATGATCCACGGAGTTCCTTAGTTTTACGATGGATTCTAGCTCTGCAGTGACCTGCTCAAACCTTTGTTTGATCTCCTCGTGGCTTCGCTTAGCACGCTCGAATGACGAACGATCCTCGTCCGTAGCCGAGACAGAGAGGAGCGAAATCAGGTACTCTGAGAGAGCGGCCTGGATATCTCCCCTCCCAAGACGCAGAAGGCTAGGTCGGCTCCCAAGTGCATTTACTCTCGTTTCTACTACATCGATGGCCTTGTTGTTCTTACTAGCAAACAGTGCGGTTTGTCCCTGCCACGCTGCATTTAGTAACAGAGACAGAACAACCTGAGACTTTCCTGTACCCGGTGGGCCGGTCACTACAGTCAGAGGACGGCTCAATCCTTGCTCCACTGCCGCCCGCTGCTCCGTGTTTAGCGGAACGATCTCGATAAGTGGCTGGCTACGCTTGGTTTGAACAGGAGTTGCCTTAGCGTTAACCCAGTCATCCAGGGCTGTTCCTTGCCACAGTGACTTACTCGCCTTACTTAGTTGCAAGAGCTCTGTTTCGAGACCCACGGTATATGGAGGCCGCTTGACGAGCATGATAGTGCATCGGTTGTATATGCCCTCTTCCTGCAGCTCTCGGATAGGTAACCCCTTGCTTGTTGCTTCTGGTCTCATATCCTCGCGCCATGGCCAGCTTGGCCGTAGCAACTGAAGCCGCTCAACAATCTCGTCAATCTCTCCGTAGTAAGCGTCCGAGTTCAGGCCAAGTTCTTCGGACAGATGCATGAGCTCATTGATCAGATCAGAGCGACGGAGTCCTGATAAATCCTGAAGAGCCTGAGGATTAAGTATGGGAGCGTCGTTGAAAGATTGCCCAGCAGCGTCGGTGTGTGCGCTGCTGCTTTCGAGTCTCTGGTACAGCACCGGCACAATGAAGTACCCTTTCCAGCCACTCTTGGCCACAACATGCTTCAGCAGTACAGGATACCCTATGAGAGGCAGTTTCTTATC
>JALTFO010000052.1 GCA_027007005.1 Candidatus Bipolaricaulota bacterium
ACATTGCATAGAATGTTTGCGTCAGCAAGAACCTTTGAATATCACTCTCAAGAAAGATATAAATGCTGAAGAGAAGATCTCTCGGTTTAGAAATCACAAGTGGTATCAGGATTATACAACACAATTTGAAGTAACCCCTGAAGAATGGGAAATCATTTTCAGGGGGATTCGTTCGGCTGGCCCCATGGAAGAGGTCAAACTGTAAATTAGGATTGCAAAATCGCCCGACAAACGCATTCATCCGACCTGAAAACGGCGCGAGATTATTTGGCAATTTGAAGCTTCCGTTGCGGTTTTCAGATGGCTGATGTTGGCTGTTTTCCTTCAACGCTGATTAGAAATGGTTCAGCCGAATGAGAAGCTACCTATTTGAAGACCGTTTATACCAAGAAGTTCACGCTGATGGCCTTCTTTTTTACCAACATGAGGCGAGAGCAGAGCAGACGCTCCTCATCTCAGAGGATTCCTGCGCTTTTTTTTGGGATACCGACCCCGAGGAGGCAATAGAGGAACTGATTGAACGTCTGTTTGCTGGCTACGATCTCGTCCTTGTCGAAGGGTACAAACACGGACCGTGTCCCAAGATAGAGGTCTACCGACATCTGGAGACACGCGCTGACCCGCTCGCCGGCGAGGTCGACGTGATTGAGGTGATCACCAAAGAGAAGGTTGCCCTTCCCTACGGGGGGTGAAGGTCTTCTCCCCGCGTGACCCAGAGAAGATCGCTGACTTCATCGAAGAGATGCTTATGTAGCAACGAGGGAAATCTGGAAGCTTTGCTGCCTTCAATAACCAGGTCTAGTGTCTGCTCAAGTGTGTAACTGCATGCTCCTCAGCGAATAGCAGGAACTCCCGCACGCATCTTACCAAGTGTGGCTGATGCTTGGAGGGCACTAAGCCACGATCTCGCAGGAACTTCGCATGGCCTTCCAGCATGGTTTTCAGTTTCTTGCCAATCTCCGTCATATCTAAATCCCCAAAACTGCAGAATCATCAGTCTTGCGGTAGTCCGAAAAACAGCTTTCGTGAATGTCTTTATCAGTTTTGCTTGATCTCACGGATGTTTGGAGTAGAATCTTGGCTATGAGGTGATCCGTATCAGGCAAACGCGAATCTTGGGTAGAATAACTAGTTCGGCCCAGCCGATACGTTGAATAGGTGGTACTGAGCCCAATATGGACGTGTACCTGAGGACTGCGATGAGCGTTGTATATATTCTAGGAGCCGGTTTTTCGAAGGACTACAACCCGGAGGCGTTACCACTTATTGGGGACTTTCTGCACGTGGCGGCGAAGCAACACGCCTACAGGCCGTAACATGAGCATCGGTCGCTCGCGAGCGTGCTACAGGACTATTTCGGATCAAAATATCCGGACTTGGAGCGTGCCCTATCATTCCTGAGTTTCCAGCAGTTGCCGGACCCCTACTTGATCCCCGAGAAGAAGAGGGCGTGCTTCGATGATCTCGTACAGGTGATCAAGAAGACTCTATGTCGCGCATACGACACGCCCGTTTCCGAGAAAAGGCGAAGCCTATACCAGAAGTTCGTAGCGCATGCGGTTGAAGGTGGTTGTACCTTCATTACGTTTAACTACGATGTTATCATCGATAATCTCCTTGCCAAGACAGGCAAGTGGTCTCCGATAAGTGGTTACGGGGTCCCCCTGCCACAATCCTGTATTGAGCCACGTTTTGGACCGACCCCGCAAGCCATGGAAGTGCATGCTGGGTCTCCTTTCCTTCTCAAGTTGCATGGATCTCTCAACTGGGGTCGTCGCAGCATACCAGATGGCGTGACAGGCAATGATTTCTTCGTGTGGCCTGGGTTTCCGGATTTAGAATATGAAGTAATCGGGTCCGAGGTGCAGAGGGTCAGGGGCGATGTGCCGATTTCGACAATAGAGAATTGGGGCGATACAGGGTTGGGCTACCGCTATTCGTATCGCTGTGCAATAGTGCCTCCAGTGGCCTCAAAGTCCGACCTACTCTCGAATCGGTTCTTGTTAAACGTGTGGCACATTGCCAGAGAAACCCTACGAAACGCTCGTAAGATTGTCTTCATCGGCTACTCCTTCCCACGAACTGACTTTCTGTTCGAGGCGCTCATGACGGAGGCTCTCGGAGCGGGCAATGTGAGCATGCCTGAACGTACCATAGTGGTGGTTAACCCGTGCGAAACGGCGGCGGATCATGCGACAGAATTCTTTCAAGGGGCGACTGTGCACTGGAAGAGTGAAACGACACTCGACTTTCTCAAGAGCCTCGATAGCGATTCTGACGACCGAACCACTGGCTGCACCGGACGCGGCAAGCCGCGCCGCATAGTTCAACGTTAGAGGGAATATGAAATATCTCGACCCTGGGAAAATGTCGGAGGCTGAAGCTAGCCTGAGATTGGCCGAGTTTCTTGCTCTTCCCTCAAGGGCCGTTGAAACCGTTGAGGTTGCTATTGACGGTGCCCAGGTTGAAGTTGGAAATACATTGGTATTCCCTTTATTAGGGTTTATGAATGACCATGGCTGGGAGTTGTTTGAGGGGGATAAATGGCGTGGGCGTTATTCCCGAAATGGTTTCCGCGATATTTTGGTTCATTCTTTTCCTGGGAGGGGTGATGTTGTTGCCAAATTGACGAGTGGGAAAACCATCCGGGTGGAATCAAAAAAGGGCACCCTTCAACGAAGCAAAGGGTCGCAAGAGTATCCTCTTCTGCGAGAGGCTTTGGGCCAGTTGTTAACCGTACCCGATGTATCAGATAATGATATCCTCGGCGTTGCAGTTCCAGATTCAGATAAATTCAAAGAATTGGCAAGCCGTTGGAGAAAGGCGCCGCTTATCAAGCGGTGTGGAATAAAGATAATCTTAGTTAGTCGGGACGGGTCAATATCGGGCATTTAGAGTTCGATTGGACGTTCCTCTAACATTCGCTTGTACCTGACAAGCGCGCAAGGCACGCAGCTTGCAAGGTAAAGCACACGTAAGGCGTTTGAGATCGGCTTTAGGGTCTGGGTTTTGCAATCCAACACATTCACCGGTCTTGTGTCTTCTCGTGCTCCTGAACCCGCGGCTTGTACAACGTTAGCACATTTGCACGTAACGCCTTGAGATGGGACGTAGGGACCTCTTGGTACGTCGCAATTGGCTAGCATGGTAAGCTGGTGTATAATCTTTTAGGAGGAAGATCATGTCCAAGATCGCTGACCGTATCGAGGTTGATCCCAATGTCATGGGAGGAAAGCCGACAATTCGTGGGCTGCGGATTAGTGCAGAACAGATCCTCAAAGCCTTGGCCGCTGGAACCCCAAGGCAGGAGCTACTTGAGGAGTATCCCGAGCTTGAGCCCGAGGACATCCTTGCAACGCTGGCTTATGCTGCCGAACTGATCTCAGAAGAGAAGGTCCTTCCGATCAAGGTTGGGTGAGTATTCACTTGAAGTTCCTGGTCGATGTAGGGGTCGGGAAGGCCGTCGAAAACTGGCTCAA
>JALTFO010000053.1:0-2211 GCA_027007005.1 Candidatus Bipolaricaulota bacterium
GTGGTGGCAGATGATCAGCAGTCCCAGCCGATCCTGCCTGATATCGTAGCTTTTGCCCAGGCAGCGGCTTCAGCAGCGGCGCAAGCTGCATCTCAGGCGCAGGCCTCAGCAAACGCCATAGGCTCACTGTTGACACAGGTTAAGGATCCATGTTCGGTCTGCTCAGACCAGCTTGGATCGATCGCCTCTGCTCAAGCAGCCGCAGCAGCTTCGGCAAACGCGTGCAGTGCTGCTTCAGCTAAAGCAGACGCAATGATTTCACAGGTGGTGCAGGCAGCATCCGCAGCGCAGGCTGAAGCGAACGCCTCGGCAAGTGCGTGCACAACAGCTGCCGCAAGTGTCAAGACAATGATAGAAGATGTGGCTGCAGCAGCGGCGAGCGCTCAAGCAGCGGCAAAGGCGTGGGTGACCGCTTGTGCTACAGCACAGGCCAGTGCATCTTCGATGGCAAGTGATTCCGCAAATGCACTTGCGGCAGCATTAGCATCCGCGAATGCTTCTGCTAAGGCGTGCGCTGCGGCATCAGTGAAAGTGCAGGCATATGTCTCCGACATTGCGCGCGCCATTGCTGGCGCAGAGGCAACAGCATCGGCTCAGGTGGAGACAGCGGCGGGAGCCTACGCCGATGCCCAAGCAGAAGTAAGCGCCGTTGCTGGCGCGGCTGCGGAGGCTGATGCAAAGGCACAGGCGTGTGCACAGGCCTACTCCCGTGCAGAGACACAGGCACAGGCCACAGCAACGTCAGTCTCCAAGGCTCAAAAGATAACACAGGATGTATCGGATACGATCAACACACCGGTCCTGTGTGGAACAGTAACTACCGAAATCCGGGGTACCGTTACCGCTGCAGCGTATGCGGTAGCGCAGGCGCAGGCAGCAGCTCAGGCAGCAGCTCAGGCAGCAGCCCACGCGCAAGCCTCAGCACAGGCGCGCGCAGCGGCCGCGGCTGTGGCCTATTCCCGTGCACAAGCACAGGCACAGGCAGCAGCGGTAGCCTACGCTCGGGCCAAGGCAACTGCACAAGCAATAGCAACAGCTAAAGCAGAGGCGCAGGCGGCTGCATACGCTGCTGCGCAGGCAACAGCCAAAGCGCAGGCAGCAGCAGAGGCGCAGGCAGAAGCGATCGCTGAGGCCCAGTCGAGTGCGCATGCAAGCGCGCAAGCAGCGGCTATGGCGATTGCTCAGGCATCAGCTACAGCATCAGCACAGGCGCAGGCAGCGGCAAACGCGGTAGCACAAGCTCAAGCAGCGGCAACAGCCGCGGCGAGTGCAATCGCCAACGCCAGTGCGCAGGCAAATGCCAACGCGCAAGCAGCTGCATCGGCTGTGGCCGAGGCAAAGGCGGCGGCGACAGCTGCAGCTTCAGCGATTGCAAGCGCTAGTGCCAGCGCCAGTGCGCAGGCTCAAGCCGCAGCAAACGCAAGTGCATCCGCGCAATCGGCAGCTTCAACGATTGCCAGCGCGGTATCGCAAGCATTTGCAACGGCGCAGGCGCAGGCTCAAGCAGCGGCAACAGCGGCGGCCAACGCTTCTGCAGCAGCTCAAGCGGCAGCTAGCGCGGCTTCCAGTGCGACAGCCACTGCACAGGCAGATGCTTCTTCGGCTGGAACAGCGGGCTCTTCGTCTTACGCATCGGCATATGCCGCATCGGAAGCGATGAATTCGTCTGCAGTACTGACGCAGGTACATGCGGCGGTCGCGGCGAGTGCGCAAGCACAGGCAGCGGCATTCGCAGCAGCACAGGCCTACGCACAGGCACAGGCAGCGATCCAGACTGGAATGCAGAGCATCGCCAAGGCGGCAGCGGATGCATCGGCATCGGCGCAGGCGGCAGCGACTGCTCAATCGAAGGCCGAGGTGGCAGTGACCGTAGGTGTGCAAGCAGCGGCAAAGGCCGAAGCAAAGGCTGAGGCAGCCGCACATGCAGCGGCACAAGCGGCAGCAAGCGCACAGGTAGCAGTCAGTGTCGGTGTACACGCAGCGGCGCAGGCGCAGGCATCAGCCTATGCAGCAGCGCAAGCTTGTGCACAGGCAGCGGCGAGGGCCCAGATAGCCCTCAGTGTAAGTGCAAGCGCGTTTGCAGAAGCGAGCGCACAGGCACAAGCAGCGGCGTTTGCGGCGGCATCAGCGCAGGCGAGTGCGGAGGCATCCGTTTCCGTCGGAGTGAAGGCGGCAGCGGAGGCTGAAGCCAAGGCGTTTGCATCAGCGCAA
>JALTFO010000053.1:2221-11016 GCA_027007005.1 Candidatus Bipolaricaulota bacterium
GTAGTGGCAGAAGCATTCGCAGCAGTACAAGCATCCGCTACGGCGATCGCTGAGGCGCATGCACGCGCAGCAGCGGCAGCAACGGCAGCGGCCGAGGCCTACGCTTCAGCGCAGACTGCGGCGAACGCGGCAGCATCTGCTGCAGCGAGTGCAGACACGTCTGTGAGCGTGATGTCTGATGTCCACTCGTCGACCAAGACACTGATCGATCCGGACTGTATGTCCGATATGTGTCAGGAGTATCAGCCCCGCCCAGAACAGCAACCTTCGCAGTGCGCGGAGCCTGAACAGCTGGAGTGGGACTTTGGCGAAGTGCGCGGTGGAATGCGCATCATCTCCACCAAGTCGTTCCCATACGAAGTGGGCGGCATTCTCCAGGGATTTGACATAGTCAGCGCCAACCAGATGTCGAGCGATCTGCCAGGAGGGGTGACCTTCTCGATTGATACCAACACCGACAAAGGAACTCTGCAAGGCACACTCCCGACAAGCCCGACGACCTACCACGTCGTCTACGGCTTTGTCGATGCAAATAACTGTAACGTTGTTGTCCTTCACATATCCATCGAGGTCTCTGGTGGCGGTCAAGAACAGCCGGGGCAAGCTTGTGGCAGAGCTATCGCCAGCCAGTGGAACTATGGCGACGTGAAGGGAGGGACCATTCATTTCCTGACCGCGCGTCAGATTCCGACTAACCTTCAGTACCAGATCAACTCCGCCGGTGTCGTTGCAGCTAATGTTGTATCGAGCACCCTTCCGGAGAAGGCACAGTTTAACCTGGACCTGAACAACCACATTGGCACCCTCACCGGGTACATCCCGGCACAGTCTGCGACCTATCAGGTAGTCTTTGCCCTGTCCGATCAGTCCGAGTGTGAGGTGATCCGCCTCACAGTGCTTCTGACCGTGAAAGGGGAAACCGGGGGCAATCCTCCTTCTAGCCAGACTTCGGTGTGTGCCCATGTTACGGCGGTCGTTGCCAGCAGTACGCAGGGGTACTCGAGCATGGCTACACCGACATTAACGATGCAGTACACGGAGATTGCCGTCAAGATGGCTGTCAACGGACATCTTCAGCGTACGACTCCATACGACCTGTGTGGATCTGCGGGAACACAGTTCACGATTCAGGCGCAAGCCGACTTCTGGACGCAGAAAGAGGAACACTTCATCTTCAAGGGCTGGCAGACGTACAACGAGCAGACCAAGCAGTGGGTACCCTTCTCCAATGATCAGCGGATCGTCCAAAATCCGATCCTCCGCATTATTCTACAGAACGGCGGATCGCTCCGCGGTGTCTATCAGCAGGGCGAACAGGGCTAATATAGCCTCAATTAGCGGGGGATGGCTTTGCAGCCATCCCCCTTTTTCTATTGACGTACGGGGCAGTGCCTGGTAACCTCTTTCACCGTGGCACGCGAGGGTGGCGGAACTGGCAGACGCGCTAGCCTTAGGAGCTAGTGCCTTCGGGCGTGCGGGTTCGAATCCCGCCCTTCGCAGTTGCAGGAATGGGGTACTGTAGGTATAATCCTGTGCAGGTTGCGGGAATAGCTCAGCGGTAGAGCACTGCCTTGCCAAGGCAGGGGTCGCGGGTTCAAATCCCGTTTCCCGCTCCAAACAGTTTAGCCGGGGAATTGCCGAAGAGCCGGGGTGGCGGAATTGGCAGACGCAAGGGACTTAAAATCCTTTGAGGGTATCCTCGTGCGGGTTCGAGTCCCGCTCCCGGCAAAAGAATCGCGGGGTGGAGCAACTGGAAGCTCGTCGGGCTCATAACCCGGAGGTTGTCGGTTCGAATCCGGCCCCCGCCACCAGCAGGGCGGCGTAGCTCAACTGGTTAGAGCGCTCGGCTCATATCCGGGAGGTTCGGGGTTCGAGTCCCTGCGCCGCTAGTTACTTGATGAACACGGGGGCGTAGCTCTAATCGGGAGAGCGCTGCGTTCGCATCGCAGAGGTTGGCGGTTCGAATCCGCTCGCCTCCACTTGTTCTTCACGGAATTACAGGATGTCAAAATTACAGACTACAACTCGTGGTCCGCTGCGGCGAGCAGTACGCCGTCTACTACGGCTGATCATTCGATGTATGTTTCGCCTGCTGACGCGCTTAGAAATCGTTGGGGCGGAGAATATTCCGCAACACGGTCCTCTGTTGATCGCCGCCAACCACTTTCACTTTGTTGATCCAGTTGCGCTGATCCGTGCTTTTGTCGGACCGTTGGAGTTTATAGGAGGAGCGCAGATGCCATTCGCCCCAAGGATTGTGCGTGTACTGCCTAAGTTGTGGGGATACCATGCAGTGCATCGCGGAACGGGAGCACGTGATGCGTTGCGTGGAGCAGAGCACGTGTTAAGCGCGGGCGGAGTCGTTGGGATTTTCCCTGAAGGGGGAAGCTGGGCGAGTGTGTTGCGTCCAGCACGTCCTGGGACGGCATTTCTAGCTGTGCGTACGGGAGCACGTATCCTCCCGGTTGGAATTGATGGCCTTGTAGACCTCTTTTCAGCTCTCTTCCGTGGGCGGCGTACGCGTGTTACAGTGCGCATCGGAGAGCCATTTGGACCGTTTGAGGTTACCGGACGCGGTCGGGTGCGAAGGATACAACTGGATAAGATCGGTGAAACAATCATGAAACGCATTGCCCTTCTCATTCCGCCTGAGCGGCGTGGCTACTACTCGGCAGATGTGAATGTACGCGCTGCGGCCAAAGGGACGGAGATCTATCCATGGGCGAGAGGGAGAACAAATGAGCAAGAAACCTGAGAATCGCATTTCTACAAGGCGAGAGCGGACCGCGTGGTATCTTTACGACTTCGGAAACTCCGCCTATGCAGCGGTTGTACTTCTTGCTGTTTATGCAGCTTACTTCAAGGGTCAGGTTGTAGGCGGTGCGCAGGGATCATGGCTGTGGGGATTGTCTGTAGGTATAGCAATGCTTGCTGTCGCGCTCACCGCTCCGATCCTGGGGACGGTCGCTGACTACTCGGGAAGCAAGAAAAGGTTCCTGCTCTTTTTTACGGCTATGTCCTGTACATTTACAGCGCTCCTCGTGCTTGTGGGAAAGGGAGACGTCGTGATGGGTATGGTCTTCTTTATCCTTGCCGAGATCGGTTACCGCGGTGCCCAGGTATTCTACAATGCTCTCCTTCCTGAAATTGCATCCGCGGATGAGATCGGGAGGATATCCGGGCGAGGATGGGCGATCGGCTCAGCGGGTGGGATCGTCTGTTTGATCATCGTCCTCGCCCTGATTCAGATCTTCCCAGGAACGATGAGCGTACGCTTCTCGTTTGTACTGACTGCTCTGTTCTATGCCGGATTTGCCCTGCCGATATTCAGATCCCTCCCCGAAAGAGCAGAGAAGAAGATGCTCCCATCAGGGAGCGCTTTTATTGCGCTGGCCTTTGCTCGATTGGGAGCAACGCTGAAGAATGTGCGCCACTTCAAAGAATTCGGCAGGTTCATCCTGGCGTTCCTCGTGTACAACGATGGCATATTAATGATGCTCAACTTCGCTGCCATCCTTGGTGCGGTCCTCTTCGGGCTAACGCAGGAGCAGCTCATAATGTTCATGATAATGGTCCAGGTCGCGAGCATTGCTGGAGCGTACGTCTTTGGTCATATCACCGATCGGTTCAGCGCCAAGCGGTCGATTCTTATTGCGTTAGGGCTGATGCTTGTAGCCGTTGTGTGGCTCTACTTCGATTACTCGCGTACACTCTTCTTCGTCATCGGTGGGATCGCCGGCTTTGCGCTGACCGCAGCGCAGTCCGTGAGCCGAACGCTGGTGGGCAAGCTCGCTCCGGCGAACAAGAGCGCAGAGTTCTACGGATTCTTCGCCTTGACTGGGCGAACATCGTCGTTCATCGGCCCAACCGTATACGGGTTCATAGCTGCGTATGCAGCCCTGTGGTATCAGAGAGGGGGGCAGGAGGCGGCACTCGCTGAGCAATCTGGGCAGAGGATGGCCATCCTCTCGATTGCTGCCTTTCTCGTTGTTGGGTTCGTTGCGCTATTCTTTGTAAACGAGAACAAGGGTGTCGCTGCAGCCAAAAAAGTGGATAAGTTGTAGCGGATAGTCGTGAAGACTCCCATCGTACGCACGGTGAGCAACTTGCCAGCACACGGGAAGCTCGGAATATAGCAGCAGATGTCCAGATCCATTGAGTGCCGCAACTACTTGCGGTACGCTGCTTTGAGCCCCTTCAACATCGGGTAGTGCTTCGTGTTGAGGGTCTTCAGCTCCGCATTCTCGGCTTGCGCTGTAGCAGCCAAGATGGCGTCTGCAAGTCCGACGCCGTGTGATTTGCCGTAATCGCGCTTGTAGAGCCCCCCAGTCTTCGCAATTTTCGCACTGACGGGGACAACACGAAAAAGGGAGACGAAGTTCTCCAGAGCGGATTGCTCTGCATCTCCTTTCACTCCAGCGTACAACTCCGCAACAACGATGGATGACAGGATGATCCAAGCAGAGTGGGCGTTGACGAAGGCCACCGCTTTACTGTGGCCGCGAAGGAAATCGACGAGAACGTCCGTGTCGACAAGGATTGACTCCGCCATGATCAGTTCCTGTCCCATTCGGCTCGCGTTGCCTTGAAGTCAGGAAGATCCGTACGGTCCTTCCAGATTCCGGCAGCCTCTTGCAATACCGCCTCCCGCCGACTGTGACCTGCTTGATCGATGAGGCGATCGACGGCCTCTCGAATGAGCTCGCTCTGTTTCTTCCCGGTTATCTTGGCGACAGCAGCCAGTTCATCACGTTGGTCCTGTGTCAGGTATATCTGTGTTCGTATCATACCGCACCTCCGATGCTGTATACACCAGCATTATACAGCATTACTATTCTCTAGCAAGCTCAACGCCTTATTGCTCGCCCAAGATACCGTACGGTAATGACATCCTTCGCAAAGAATGCTAACGGAAGCGTCGAAATGAGGAAATTTCTTTTGGTAAACTCCGCGGCTTGACCGATCGGAAGCGGGTGGGCGAGAGTCTCTCATTGTGGTTACATGAAGGCCGAATGTGCAGGAGGCAGGAAAACTTTCGTTCGAAGCACTCCCTTCAAGCAGAAGAGGGACGAACGCTCGTCCCACGCAGGATCACAGACGGCCCTTTGTGACGATCGGGAAAGTAGCCGATCTTCTCGCTCAACTTGTCCAGATCGTCCCCTGCGCGGTATCCTTGAGCGTGATGCCTAGATCCGCTAGGCGATTGCGGATGAGGTCGG
Organism: Candidatus Bipolaricaulota bacterium; assembly: GCA_027007005.1. Classification (GTDB taxonomy): domain Bacteria; phylum Bipolaricaulota; class Bipolaricaulia; order UBA7950; family UBA9294; genus M55B144. The sequence goes on from JALTFO010000053.1 coordinate 7,441, forward strand.
AGAGGGCGAATTCCTTTTTCTCCCGCAGGTCGGAGCGCAGGTCGATGAGCAGTTGGATCAGATCATCCTCGATCCCCTTGGACTCGCTCTCCGCCCCTTGGAACAGTCCGAGGGGGTAGCCGAGTTCTCGGATGAGGGAGATCGCCTCTGGCAGCGCCAGGCGGGCATCACCTGTGGCGCTGGCGCGGAACCTGTTCGTCTCGGAGACGATGTCTTGAATCGCGGCGATCGCGCCGACGGTGTTCATGTCGGAGTCCATCTCCGCGATGTAGCGATCGCGTAGCGGTCTCAATGAGGCGAGGAATTTGTGACCTTGCTCGTTGGTATCGCTGTTACCAGTGCTTGAAAGCTCGCTTGAAGCAAGCTCGGATGTCACCTCGTCGATCAGCGTTTGGATACGGGTGATGGCCACGCGCGCCGCCTCCAATCCTTCAGTTGAGTAATCGAGCGGCTTGCGGTAATGCCGCGACAAATAGAAGTAGCGCACCGTCTCCGCGCCGAACTGCTCGATTACATCGTGTGCGTAGGCGAAATTTCCGAGTGACTTTGACATCTTCTGACCGTGGAACATGAGCATCCCGCTGTGCAGCCAGAAGCGGGCGAACGTCTTCCCGGTAAGCCCCTCCGCTTGGGCGATCTCGTTCTCGTGATGAGGGAAGATGAGGTCGTTCCCACCGGCGTGAATGTCGAGCGTCTCGCCCAGGTAGTGGCGCGATAGAACGACGCACTCGGTGTGCCAACCGGGCCGCCCCTCTCCCCACGGGGAATCCCACTTCGGCTCGCGCGGCTTCGATCTCTTCCACAGCGTGAAGTCGAGCGGATTTTCCTTTTTCTCCGATGCGGCGATACGAGCTCCAACGCGCAGATCGTCGACCTTGCGCCCGGAGAGTTTTCCGTATTCAGGGAAGCCGGAGACGCGGAAGTAGACGTCGCCGTCTGCCTCATAAGCCAAGCCCTTATCGATGAGTCCCTGGATGAGTTCGATCATCCCCGGGATGAACTGCGTCGCGCGTGGGCTGTGCGACGGGGTCTCGACGCCGAGCTCGACCAATAGGTCGAAGTATGACTGCGTATAGCGGGCAGCGATCTCGCTCACCGGCTCACCCGTCTCGATCGAGCGGTTGATCAGCTTGTCGTCAACGTCGGTGACGTTCTGCACGTAGATGACATCCCAACCCTGGAAGCGCTCGAAGTACTTACGCAGCGTGTCAAAGACGATCACCGGACGGACGTTTCCGATGTGCAGGTGATCATAGACGGTGGGGCCACAGACGTACATCCTCACAGTCTTTCCATCTTGTGGTGAAAATTCTTGCTGCTTGCGCGTGAGGGTGTTGTATAGTTTCATCCTGCCCCACCTCCTGTTCTTGGTATTATAACGGGAACGTGCCCAGTTCTCCGCACCATTGGCCACAGAGTACAAGAGGTGGATTCTGTCGCGAGGTCGCTTCTATGCTAAGTTATCCAACCAGTGTACGGTATTCTGGATGAAGTCGCGTTGCTCGGCGTTTAGGATGTGCAGGCGAAAGTGAAACAAGTCGTTTCTTAGATCGCGCAGTTTGAGAAGCCTGTTCTGCGTTGCTTGACGGTTGGTAAGGAGCGGCTCGAACCTTGACCAATTGTGCTTATTCATGATCAGTAAACGGTAATCGTCGAACGTCATGTCAGCGAGGGTGTGCGGTCGATTCTCCTTGCGGTAGCTAAATGCGTTGTCGATTGCCTCAGTGATCAGTTCTTGGGTATCGAGCACCTTGGCGATCAACAGCCGCAGTTTCTGCTCTATCGTACCGATCGCCAAGAAGTGGGCGGCAAGCTCACGGAAGAGATATACGATATCGGAATGGGTCAGTATATCAACGAGCACGCCGTCCTTTCCAACCAAAACGTATGGGACATCAGCCAGCGTTCTTCCCATGGCGAGCATGTCGCTTTTTTCTGTATGGATCGGAGCCTCTTCGATGCACTGGGAAACGCTGAGATCCATGATATCGATGACCGATTTGTCCTGCACACTTGGATCTGTTAAGTGATACAAGCAGCGCACGATGGAATCGGTGCTGATCACTCCATCAACCTCGCCGCTTCGCTCGTTGAGCACAGGCAACTGCGAGAAATCGTGCTTTATCATGAGCCCGACAGCGTTACGTACCTTGTCGGCTGTGGTCACCGTGACCACAGCACCATCGGGCATCTGCTGCTTCTTGCGCACTAATCTAGTCAGTGTCTGTAGTTTGAACATCGCACTTCCTTATCATCCAAGAGAATAAAGGGGTGACCCTTTAATTACAACCAGCCGTTACGCATTAGGAAACCACTGTACACGGCGGGGAACAGATCGTCTGTTACCCCGACAACCGCGCGAGGATCGAGCGTGTGCTCTCCACCGTACATCTTCTCAGTGATGGTTTCTACTACGTAGAGTGCCTGGGCAAGCGCTGGTGTCAGTTGAGACGGAACGTCCGGAGTTATTATCCACACCTGTTTGACAGTCGAAGGAACGATGATGACGATGTTATATGGCTCTTCGGTGTTCTTCCCCATAGGAATATCCGTCAAGGCGTGAATGCTGAACTTGCCAGTACCCACCAATGCTCTGGCGAACAGCTCAATCTGAAGTGAGCTCTGGATGCCGTGTGTCTGATCGATGACGAGCAATTTCACCTTCTCACTCGGCGGCGTCTCCCCGAGTACACCAATGCCGATGATTCCGACTGTCAGAGCCAAGAGGACGACCGTCATAAGTAATGTACGCTGCAGTTTCATTTCTCCTCCTTACCAAGTGGTATTCTTGTGGGATGGGCGGGGACGGTGGGGTAGGTGTTCCGTACCCCGCCCTTGAGGGGGTCCTCAGTGCTGCGGGACCAAACTCAGTAATTTAGGTAGTCCCTCGGAGGTGAACACCTCGGCGGGAACGCCCGTGTTAACCTCGATTTTGGTCATCGTGACGACTGTCTTGTGCTTCGTCTGGACGTTTTCCATTGTCATCTCAGAGATCGCCCAATAGCCGTTTATCTCTTCGATCTTCGAATTTGTCTGGATCTTCTCCAGATCGCCTGCGAGGTCGTAGTACTCAACCTTCACCGGCTTCCAGATGTCGTCGCGGATCCAGGAGATCATGTGACTGTATCCTGCCTCCTGTGGGTTGTGAGCGGTCGCCTTGACAACGTAGACGTGATTCCCGTCGTAGGTCTCCTCTCTCAGGATTTCATAGTCGTAGGCACTTATGTCGCGATGCCCCATGTCGTCGTAGGTGAAGTCCGAGCCCATGAAGCTCTGCGTCTTGCTGTCAGCATCGATGTGTTTTGTCAGCCCGAGCGACGGAAGATAGAGCCACATGTTGTTAGAGTAATCCGGAAGCTCGATCGTTAGGAACGACGTTCCTTTTACATCGTCGGGCGCAAGAAAGACTAGCGCGGTCTTCGTTGTCCCCTGCTTCCAGCTCCACATCTGTCTCTCAATCGACTGCCCCTGGCTGTTGGTCAGGGTCATCGTCATCAATAGCCGTGCATCGTCTGCCACCGGTGCGTTATCAACGTTCTCGATAATCTGCCCTCCGGTGATGTCAGCAGCAACAGC
>JALTFO010000054.1 GCA_027007005.1 Candidatus Bipolaricaulota bacterium
ATTTGCACCTCCATGTTTGCTCAACATGAAGGATATTTAAGTGATCTTGGGCGGGGATACCAGCCGACCATACCCCGGGGACACCAGGTGACCCTCACCTGGGGATACTACCCCGGCCAGTGACACCAAAGTCAACATTGGGATGTACGCTAAGACAGGTCTCGTCGCCCCACCAGCTGTTGCAGGTCGTGGCGGGTAATGCTCAGAAGCTTGCCACAATAATCAGAGAAAGAAATGCAACAAATGTTCGTGTAAGCATGATGGAAATGGAGCGACCCCTTAGAGCCGCTCCATCAAGTTTCATCCTACTGAGCAGTTGCTGTGTAGGTGACGATCACCTGATAATCACCAGGTGCATCAGCAGAACTCGGTACGTATTGGTAATCGATATTAGTAGCGCTCACCACACCAGCACTCGTGCTGCTGAGGATCTGTTGTGCAGTGCCCACAGCGTCAAAGGGAGTCCAATCCTCCAATTTGCCGCCTTTCATCTGAAAGCGCGTGAGGTCCGCACTTTCGTACCCTGTTGCATTAGCTGCGGAAATGGATAGAGTGAACCCGCCTGTGGAATTTGTGATCACATACGCATCGTGAGGAGCTGTATTGTCAGTGATCGGGGCCCAAGTATCCGTTGCCGGGTCATAGTGGCTACCATCGACTGTCCCTAATGTTACCGTTTGATCTGAACTTGGAATATACAGGATAATCCAGTTATTGGTATGCCAACTAACCTGAACATTCTGTGGATTGGCCGCCCAGACCGCCGCACCTAAACTAACCGCTACTACTACTGCTAAAATCGAAACAAAAAGCCTCTTCATGTTAAGCACCTCCTAATGGTCTTGTTTCATGAGCATCTTGCAGCTCTGCCACCATTAGGTACGCCACGGTAGCCTGACAATCTTTAAAAAAAGACTCACGGCTTTGCGCCACGGGATCACTCCCGGTTTGCCTTTTCGTTCATACCTCAAAGGCCGTAGCTTTGCGTCCCGCTCTTTCGTGCGGGTTGCCCTTCAATGCTTGTGAGAGGCAACAAATATCAATCTCTGGTTTACCTAACTTCTACTTCACTTACCACCTCCCTTTGCCCTAGCTGCACTTCTAACACCTATATTATACATGTACGACGCAGGATATCAAGTCTGATATATGTCTATCAGAGGCACGTAAACCGAGAATGTAGGTTGCTGAGGGGCTGGGAAACGACATCCAGCCCCTCAAGCATGGTTTGGTCTTAGTCGGCAGCGACAGTGTAAGTGACGGTTGCGGAGTAACTACCCGGATCCATTGAACGAAGGTTGTTCAGGCTATATCCGACAGTTATGTCATCATTACCCTTGCCTTTGTCGCTGGAGAGATCAACGCTCAAGTGGTCACTGGTCTTTCCTGTTACGGAGAAGCTAAGCGTCCACTCTGTGTTGCTGAACACATGGAGAATGTTCGCGTTGTCCTCAGTCACTGAGTCCACGCCGGCATCGATCTGACTAAAGTCAAACTCGCTGTCGTCGATCGTGAGCTCGACAAACCCCTGAATTGTCCAGGATACGTTGTCAACCGCACTATCAGATGCAGGCTTCTTTGCCGCCAGAGTGACTGCACCAAGAACGCTCACTGCCAAGCCCAGTACCAACAGACCTACAAAAAGCTTGTTAATCCTCATCGAAAGCACCTCCTAATGGTTTGTCTGAGCACATCTAGTGGCTCGGCTACCATCAGGCCGCGGCAGCCCGGCGGCCTTTTGAGAAGGTCCGTGGCTTTGCGTCCCGAGATCGCTCCCGGTTTGCCCTTCACTGCGCCCACTTGTGAGCGCTGCCTAGAAGGTCCGTAGCTTTGCGTCCCGTTCTTTCGAACGGTTTGCCTTTTGTAGATGCCTCGTTGAGGATTTTGTTGTTGCAGCGGCCAATCCGCTGCAATCTTTGTATCTTTGTTACGCCGGAGGAGTAGAGCATATCAATTACTCTCCCGGCGTTTTGGGCATTTCTCGGTTCACTTGTCAATGACCTACACCTATAGTATGCCTAGGCAACAGAAATCTTAGACATAAACAGATGGTTAAACCTATATGCTATATCAAACAGAACTCACGCAGTTATCTGAAATGGGCAACAGGTGTAATATGGACCTTGCAAACCGAGAAGATGGTGCTTCGGGAACCAGTTTTCTAGTTCCCGAAGCTCTTGTGGAACGTTCACTTGGCGGCGACGGTGTACGTAACCGTTGCGGTGTAACTGCCAGGATTCATCGAACGAAGGTTGTTCAAGCTATAGCCAACCGATACTTTTGCATTGCCTTTGCCCTTTTCAGCTGAAAGGGAGACACCTAGATGATCGCTACCTGCTCCACTTACGGAGAAGGAAAGCGTCCACGCAGTGTTGCTGAACACTGCAAGAGTGTTTGCTTTTTTCGCGGTCACAGAATCCACACCGGCGTCGATTTTCCCAAAGTCAAACGCACTGTCATCGATGGTCAGCTCAACAAAGCCCTGAACAGTCCACGATATTTTGTCGACTGCAACATTGGACGAAACTGGCGAAATCGGCGATTGTGCCTTATGCGATGCAGCAAAGCCAGCTAGTCCCAACGTCGTCACTGCCAAACCCAACACCAACAGGCCTACCATAAACTTGTTAATCCTCATTGAAAGCACCTCCCAATGGTTTGTTGAGTGCATCTAGCGACTCGGCCACCATTAGACTGCTTGCGGCAACCCGGCTGTCTCTATGCAAGAGATCCGTGGCTTTGCGTCCCAAGATCGCTCTTGGTTTGCCCTTAACACAATGCTCTTACGAGCGTTGTCTAGAAGGTCCGTAGCTTTGCGTCCCGCCCTTTCGGGTGGTTTGCTTTTAGTAGATGCTTCTCGTGAGGATATGTAGTGCTTGCAGCGGCCATCCGCTGCAATCTTTAGATCTTTTTTATGCCTCAAGAAGAGCGAGTTCCAAACTTGCTCACAGATGAGACGGTTCCTACTCTTTTCCTCTCGGTTCACTTGTCAATGACCTACACTTATAATATACCTCATAATGGATGTTTTTAGACATCGACAATCAGATAGCGCGCGTAACTGCCTTGCTGTGCGACTTAAGCGAAAGCAGAGGAAACAGGAAGCAACTTGAACGCGGAACGTAGAGCTCGGAATACGCGACGAGTGAAGACAGAAGCGGGTCTCACGCAAAGGAAAGCAAGAATGAAGGGAAAAGAAGGAAGTTTTTTGCGCCTTTGGCGACTTGAGCGAGCGTAAGCGAGTGGTGAGAGAATCTTTCCTCCAGGTTTCAAAAGGCAAGAGAAGCTGCTAGAATTACTTGGCGAGGAGGGATCAAGACGATGAGATGGAGAAACTTAGCTATTGTGGTTGCAGTGCTAGTCAGTATTCTGGGTTTGGCTGGTTGTTTTGGGCTCACTCTAGTCAATGTTGCTGGAACATGGAGCGGATTTATTACTTGGACAAGTGGATCGGCAACAGGATTCACATCGCCAATGACACTCACTCTTGTGCAGGAGGAGAAGGATACGCAGATAACAGGTGAGATCGGACTGATGGGCCCGGGATCAAAGCTGTTCTCTATCCCAATCACCGAAGGAACAGCGGGGAACGGTACGTTCACGATTCACGCCTTTGGAGTGATGGATGTGATTACACCGCACGCAAATGTGCAGATCGACCTGACTGGGAAACGCGACGGCGACGTGTTAAGCGGTACAGGAACGCAGACAAACGATGGCGTTCCCTACACGTTTGATTGGAGCGCAACACTGCAGGCATCGGCTGAATAGGCGGGAAAGTGACCCAACAAGACCCACTGGGAACGGTCCTTGATATCAAGCGCTACGCGATCCACGATGGGCCGGGAATTCGCACCACAGTCTTTCTCAAGGGTTGTCCACTCTCCTGTGAGTGGTGTCATAATCCGGAGAGCCAGCGCGATCGGCCTGAGATCCTCTACTACGCGGAGCGCTGCACACTATGCGGAACCTGCATTTCGGCCTGCAAACAGGGAGCGATCAGTGTTGTCAATCATCATCTTGCGCTCGATCAGTCGCTCTGCATCGGTTGCGGTAACTGTGTTGGCGTCTGTCCCAACGGTGCTCGCGAGCTTGCTGGACGAGAGATGGGCGTTGATCAAATTGTCTCTGAGGTCATCAAGGATACGCTATTCTACGAGGAGTCAGGTGGAGGAGTGACATTCTCTGGAGGAGAACCGCTGGTGCAAGCGGATTTCGTGCGAGCCACTGCTAGCCATTGCCAGAGGCTCGACATCCATACCGCGCTCGACACGAGTGGGTACGCCTCAGAGAGTGACTTGATGAAGGTCGCGGGCGTAATCGATCTCTTCCTCTACGATGTCAAGGCGGTCGACGATGCGGTGCACCTGGCTTACACCGGTGTCTCTAACCGCAGCATCTTGCGCAATCTGCGCGCTCTCGATGAGATGCAAAAGCGTATCTGGATAAGGTTCCCTCTTGTGCCTGGGGTGAATGATGACGAGCACTCACTTTCCGACTTTGCCGATCTAATTGCCTCTCTAAAATCGGTGGAAGGGGTTCAGGTTCTGCCGTATCATCGCGCCGGCGCAGCAAAGTATGCCCGTTTGGGGCGAGAGTATACGTTCTCTCGAACTGAGGAACCATCAGGAGAGAAAGAGGCTGCGTATCTGGCTAAGAAGACCGGCCTTCCGGTACGGATAGGAGGATAGGATGAACAACCGAATAGAGCGGTTGCTCCAAGAGAGCAGGGATGCGCTCCCGCGCGTTAGCCCGGAACGTGCGCTATTAGTTACGCAGTTTTATCAGAGCCCAGAGTCACAAGGGCATTCCGTTCCCGTAACGCGTGCGTTGGCCTTATCCTACCTGCTAGCACACAAGTTGATTAGTATCGGCAATGACGAGCTAATTGTCGGCGAGCGTGGCCCCGCTCCCAAGGCTACTCCCACCTATCCAGAACTGTGCAGCCACTCCGAGGAGGATCTGCGCCTCCTCGACACGCGACGGCGCACACCGTTTGCTGTGGACGAAGACACGTATCAAACACTCACCGAAGAGGTGATCCCGTTTTGGCGCGGTCGTTCGATGCGAGAGAAGGTGTTCGCAGCGATGACTCCGGAGTGGCACAGAGCATTCGATGCCGGTGTGTTCACCGAGTTCATGGAGCAGCGCTCGCCTGGACATGCTGTTCTTGATGATAAGATCTACCACCATGGCCTGCTCGATTTCATTGAACGGATTGATGACGTGTGCGCAAGGCTCGATTGGAAGAATGACCCCCGCGCCTACGATCGGAACGAGGAACTGCGCGCGATGAGGATCGCTGCTGAGGCGATGATCGCCTACGCCGGCCGCTACGCAAAGCTCGCTAGAGAGTTGGCTGTTAGCATGACCGACACAAAGCGCCGTGAGGAGCTGGAGAATATCGCGCAGGTATGCCAGTGGGTACCAGCGCACGCTCCAAGGAGCTTTTGGGAGGCAATCCAGATGTATTGGTTCGTCCACCTGGGCGTCGTCATCGAGCTAAACAGCTGGGATTCGTTTAACCCGGGGCGGCTCGATCAGCACCTAGATCCGTTCTACGAACGCGAACTTGCTGCTGGAACACTCAGCCGCGACGCGGCAAAGGAACTGATCGAGTGCCTGTGGATAAAGTTCTCCAACCAACCGGCACCGCCCAAAGTAGGGATCACCGTAGAGCAGAGCGCCACGTACAACGACTTCGTACTGGTGAACGCGGGTGGACTGACAGAAGATGGGGACGACGCGGTGAACGACGTCTCATACATCATCCTCGATGTGATAGAGGAGATGCGACTCCCGTTCAGCGGCTCATGTATCCAACTGAGCAAGAAAAACCCCGATCGTTTCCTAAAGAGCGCGCTGCGTGTGGTGCGCCAAGGGTTTGGGCAGCCCTCGATCTTCAACACAGATGCCATTGTGCAGGAGTTCCTGCGGGCAGGGAAGAACATTGAGGATGCACGAAACGGTGGGCCGAGCGGATGCGTGACGATCAGCGCGTTCGGAAAGGAGAGTTGTGTCCTCACCGGCTACATGAATTGGCCAAAGATCCTGGAGATTACCCTGCACAACGGGATCGATCCGCGCACCGGCGAGATGATAGGGATTGAGACGGGAGACATCAGTGAATTCGAGAGCTTCGATGACCTGTTCGACGCCTATCGCAGGCAGCTTAGGTACTTTGTCGATCTAAAGATCGCCGGAAACAGCACGATTGAACGGCTATACGCGCGTGAGATGCCGGCTCCGTTCCTCTCGCTTCTCGTTGATGACTGTATCGAGCGAGGCCGTGATTACAATGACGGCGGGCCACGCTACCCGACGACCTACATTCAAGGGGTGGGACTGGGAACAACAACTGATGCGCTTTCGGCAATTAAGGATCATGTGTTTGACGAAGCGGATCTCTCGCTTTCCGGTCTGGTGCGCGTTCTCGATGGCAACTTCGAGGGCGAAGAGCCACTGCGCAGGCGCCTCGCAGCATCGCCTGCGTTTGGAAACGACGATGACCGCGCCGATGACACCGCGCGTGCACTGTTTGATGTCTACTTCGAAGCGATCGATGGCCGGTTGAACACCAATGGCGGGCGCTACCGGATCAACCTCCTCCCGACGACGGTCCACATCTACTTTGGGAAGATGGTCGGCGCGACAGCGAACGGCCGCCTTGCGGGAAGGCCGCTCTCCGATGGAATCTCGCCCAGCCAGGGTGCGGACACGCACGGTCCGACAGCGGTTGTGCGCTCGATGGGGAAGATCGACCATGTGCGCACCGGAGGGACACTCTTAAACCAGAAGTTCCTCCCGTCAGTCCTCGTCGGAGACGAGGGGATTGACAAGCTGGCGGCACTGGTGCGGACATACTTTCGCTACGATGGGCACCACATCCAGTTCAACGTTGTCGGCGTGGATACCCTGCGCGACGCCAAGCTCCATCCGGAGGAACACCGTGACTTGATCGTGCGCGTGGCCGGTTACAGCGACTACTTCAACAACCTAGGGCCGGGTCTGCAGGACGAGATAATCGCCCGCACCGCGCACGAGGAACTCTAGAATTGAGTGATCGACCATCGGCTCATCGCTCATCATCAAGCGCTTTCGCTCGAAAAGTGCTTCCAGGATGTGGTAAACTCCTGTTTCAATTAGAGATACGAAGGGAGTAGCGATGGTCAGAGTGAGATTTGCCCCTAGCCCAACCGGATATCTGCACGTCGGTGGAGCGCGTACGGCGCTCTTTAATTGGCTATACGCGCGAAATCAGGGCGGAACTTTCATCTTGCGGATCGAAGATACTGACCAAGAGCGCTCCACGCAGGAGTCGATCGATCAGATCGTGAAGGCGATGACCTGGTTGGGGCTCGATTGGGACGAGTACTACCGCCAGACCGATCGGACCGATGTGCACCTTGTGGCGGCGAAGAGCCTTCTTGATAACGGGAGCGCTTACGAGCAGGACGGGGCGTGGTGGTTCAAGGTCCCGCCTGGCGAGACGGTGGTGCACGATATCCTCGCCGGAGATGTCACCTTTAACCACGATCAGATCAAGGACTTCGTCATCCGTCGTTCCGATGGAACATTCGTCTACAATTTCGTTGTCGTGGTCGATGATGCCGACATGGAGATCACCCACGTCATCCGCGGTGACGACCACCTGACCAATACCCCCAAGCAGATCATGCTCTACCGAGCGCTTGGCCGAAAGCTTCCGAAGTTTGCTCACTTGCCGATGATCCTCGGGCCGGACCGCACACGCCTCTCCAAGCGGCATGGCGTGACCTCCGTGTTAGAGTACCGGCGGCGGGGATTCCTCCCGGAGGCGATGGTGAACTTCTTCGCGCGCCTCGGTTGGTCGCACGGAGACCAGGAGGTGTTCACCCGTGATGAGCTGGTGAAGCTGTTCAGTCTCAAGCGCATTGGTAGCTCCGCATCTGTCTTCGATGAGGAGAAGCTGCGCTGGCTCAACCAGCAACATATGAAGCTCGCTGCCCCAAAGCGTCTGGTGGATCTCTTGCGACCGTTTGTGGTTGAGTTGGGATCGGTGACAGAAGAGATGTGGAATGAGGCTGGGGATGAACGATTGGTGCAGGGAGCGGAGCTGCTGCGCCACCGCTGTCACACGCTTGTCGATCTGGCGAAGATGATGCACATCTTGTTTCCAGTGGAGATAGAGGTGGAAGAGGAGGTGAAGCTCGACGATCGGCAACGTGAGGTGATTGCCTCGATATGCGACGCCTTCTCGCAGGCATCGTCTTTCGCCCACGATGACGTGGAGAGGCTACTGCGTGGAGCGCTTGCCGCGCAGGGGGCCAAGCTGAAGGACGTGGCTCACGCGATTCGCGTCACCGTCACTGGCAGCGCCGTTGGCCCTGGATTGTTTGATATGCTATCTGTAATTGGCAAGAAAATCGTTGTTACACGTTTACGTAAACTTATTCGGAGGTAATGCATGCTTCGTATTTCTGCTCTTTTAGCTACAGTAATCGTCTTGATGTTCTCTGTCGTGCTTATCGCTTCCACAGGAAACCTTGAGTACGTCGATTCGATTCTCGATCTGACCACTGGTTACTACCCGCAGGCGGTACAACTCTCATCGGATGCGATCTCGGGATTGACCGAGCCCACCTACTCTGGCACGCCGATGTACGCCTCACTCACGCTTGCTGGTGCGAGTTACGCGCTTGTCATCGATCAGGATGGAAGTGCTGGAAAGTTGTATGTGGACGTAGATGGGAGCAAGAAGTTAGCCCCAGTTAACTGGATTCAGCAGTTGTATGATGGAGGGAATCTGGCGAGTGTGTCATTTCAGCTTCCGACAGACAAAGGCACGCGACCGTATCGTCTGTTCCTCGTGTGGAATCCATCAACACCGACGGTAATCATCTACTTCCGCGATAACTACATGGCGGGGCAGATCGAGCTTGGTGGCGTTACCTACAAAATGGCGATCATTGATGAAAATAGTGATGGTCTATTCGATGATCTGCATCATGACCAGCTCTTAATTGACATCGATCAGGATGGAAAGCTCCTGGCAAGCCAAGATTCTCATGAGCGCTACTGGCTCGATGCTCCGTTCAACATTCACGGCACAGTCTACCAGGCGGCAAGTGTCTCAGCCGACGGCTCGCAGATCGTAATCAACAAGTCCGATGCCTGGGTCGATGAGAAGCTCCCGCTTGGAGTTGGGTTCACTGCCCCGGACTTCTCGGTCAAGGACGCTGATGGGAAAGATCTTTCTCTCTCGGCTCTGAAAGGGAAGGTCGTTCTATTAGACTTTTGGGCGAGCTGGTGTGCGCCTTGCCGCGATGAGCTTCCAAACGTAGAACAGGCTTTCAAGGACTACGCCGATCGAGGCCTGGTTGTGATCGGGATCGACCTCGATCGTAACGAAGGAGCGTTCACCGGTGCAGTCTCCTACTTTGGCCTCACCTATCCACAGGTGTTCGACGGTGCCGATAACAAAGTCTCTTCGCTCTACCGCGTCTCCGGAATACCGATGAGTTATCTCATAGACCGTGATGGGATCATTCGTGGCAAGAGCCTGCGCGGAAACGACATCAAGCAGGCGATCAACAAGCTCCTCAGCAGCAAATAAGGTGAATCGATGATCCACCGGCAGACGGCTGTACTACTCCTGATAACGATACTCGGTGTTGTCCTCTTTGCCTATGTGGCAGTCGGGCAAGAGTCAATCCTATCGTTTACAGCTTCTCCGGAGAAGATCGAAATGGCTCCAGGAGGGACGGCCTCACTCCAACTCTTGATCGACAATAAGTCGCTTCACCCAGCGGACGACATTGCAGTTAGTTTAGTTGGTGCAGAAGGGTTTTCCCTCGACCCTGCACAGGCCGACATCAAGGTGATCGCTCCGTTCGGGAAGGATACGCTCAATCTGAATCTCGCAGCGTCGTCAGATGTCGCACTAGGAACGCACGATCTCAAATTGCAGGTGATCTACACCTACTGCATCGAGGTGAGCTGTTTCCAGATTGTAGATGAGGTGAGTGTCCCCGTGTTGGTGACCACGACTGCGATCGGTCCAACGACGGTGAAGAAGGTCAGATCACTCCCGCCTTGGATTATACCGACCCTGCTCGGGTTGATTGTTCTGGCTGGAATCGGGTTGTGGCGGTTCGCCGGATTGCGAGTTCCGTTGTACGTTGCATTGTTCCTTGTTGTCATCACAGGTCTTGCCTACGGAGTCATCCTCGGCCAGCACGAACAGGCGCAGGGGATCGCTGCCGTATTGTGTACCTCGTGCGTGGGGATAGAAGAGACTCAACACCAAGAACCTGTTTTGTCCGATACTGCCCTAGCTGCTCTTAAGGATCTCAATACCGATCTAGAGCTGACCGTGTTCTATGCTCCTTGGTGTCACACCTGCCCGTACGCCGAAGCGATGGTAAAGGAGATGTCCAAGGCAAATTCACATATCAGCTACAGATTCGTCAACGTAGATGAGAACAGAGACATAGCCGCCGCAAATGGAGTCATCCGTAACCAGCGCACGATCGTGCCGGCTATCCTCAGGGCCGATACGGGAGAGGTGATCTTCGGGATCGATCATCTAGAAACCCGCCTCCTGAAACTACTTGGAGGCGGATCATGAGACTATCGCTGATGAGACGGATCAGTCAGGGGTTCGGGCTCCTTCTTGGGTTGTTCGGGTTCACTGGGATTGGGATGACGCACATCATTTTCCCGGGCCTTCACTGTTACGCCTGTCCTCTATCTGTGACGATTTGCCCGATCGGACTAATGCAGAATCTGGTGATCTATGGAACCGTTCCCTACTTCTGGGTTGGAGCAATCGTCGCTTACGGGCTCATTCTCGGACGTGGATTCTGCGGCTGGTTCTGCCCGTTCGGTACGTTAAACGACCTTCTTTCGTTCAACAAAGTGCGCATTGTTAAGAGCTTCTCATACACGAAGTATGCTGTCCTTGTCGGGACGATTGTGGCCGCTTGGGCGTTTGCCGACACGATGTTTTGCAAACTGTGCCCGGCGGGAGGGCTGGAAGCATCCATCCCCTACCTGTTCCTGGGAGTTGCACACGTCAATCGTCCGTTCCTTGTTCACTTAGGGACATTGGTTGCGGTGCTTATCGGGATGGTCCTCATCTCCCGCTTCTGGTGCCGCTACCTCTGTCCGATGGGAGCGATACTTTCTCTGTTTAACAGGGTGAGCTTCCTGCATCTGAAGCTCGATAGCAATCGCTGTTCACGCTGCAGTGTGTGCACGGATGCGTGCCCAATGGGGTTGAAGCCGTATGAAGACTACGACAATCACAACTGCACCAAGTGCGGGGAGTGCACAAGCGTCTGTTCTATGGACGCGCTGACGCTCACCTTCTCTCCTCAATTACCTGCCTTGGGCAGAAAGAAGGATCAAGTCCCCGAACGGATCAGGATAGATACGTAGACCAGCCCTGCGACGAATATTGCTAGTGCAACGGCGATGGCGATTCCCGTCTGTGGCTGTACCGCTGATGAGCTGATCGTGTATGCAGAGATGTTGTATCCGTATGGCTTTCCTGGGTGCGCCGCATCCTCGGCCCATACTTCCCATGTCCACGTTCCCCGCTCCTCACCGGCGGTCGACCCGCTGTTCACGACGAACGTGCCGTCTGAAAACGAGCGTGGTGCTGGATAGAGGCTGCGCTTCGCTTGCATGTAGTGGAGATTAGTATCAGTTGCCGATCTGTAATAGGCATAACTCACGTTTCCGCCCGGATCGATAACTCGAACGTAGAGCAACATCTGCACGTCAGGCTCCGCTCCGGTCACTGTTAATAAGCGCACCTGATTGACACCAGCCTTGCTGAGCCCGCTTGGGGAGAATGATATGGAGAAGTGTAGGTTTGCCAGGCGGGAGGAGGGGACAATTCCCGCGACGACGACGTAGCGATCGATGGTGTAGGCACCGAATGTACCGTGATCGAGGGTCGTGTTCACGCCAGATGGATCGGTCTTGTCACGGTTGTACGGATCGATGATCGTATACGTCGCACCCTTCTTTCCTGTGATCACCACCCAGTGGCAGTCCTCGGTCTGCGTCATCGAACCGTGGCAGTGGCTCCCCCAGTGCACGCCACTGATGACCGGATACCCCTGAGCAAGCGATCGATCGATCGTCCGCTCCGCTGTGCTGTCGATACCCGTTTTGCTGTGATTGACGTATTGGGTCACAGAGACCTGAGGTGGTAGATGCGTCCACTCCAGACAGCAGGATCCGATGTCGCTTGCGCACTTTCCGTATCCGCCGTGCGTCTTCAGCCAATCGTTCAAGATCCCTGGGTCCATCCCCGTGCGCGCCGTGTCAGTGCACGAAGACTCACGCGGAACGGATAGGCTAACGTTGTAATAATCGAGGACCATGGCAAATGACGTGATCAAGCAGCCATCTGTGGCAAGCGTGTCGCCACAGCCGTTCGTCCCCATGTTGCAGCTACCCCAGTAGCCGTTTTGTCCTTGGTAGGCCTGATTGAACGCCGGTACAGCAGAGGGAAGGTAGATGTCTCTTTGTGCAAATACAGCAACAGAAAGAAGAAGAGTGAGGGTTGCTGATAGGAAAAGAATAGCTAATCCCTTGTTGGGCTTCACGCCTCTTCTTCCTTCTCCTTTGCAGCGATGTCTTTGATGCTGCGGGCGGCAATCAACCCGCTCACTGCGGAGTAGACAATCCCACGGCAGTGTCCAGATGCGTCGCCAGCCACGTAGAAGCCAGGGATGATCGTCTCCATCGCTGGGCTTACCGGGTAGCGGGTGTCGTAGAATTTTATCTCCGGTGCGTAGAGGAAAGTGTTGTCCGCCGTGAGTCCTGGGATGATGGCATTTAACTGCTCTAGTCCCTCGACCAGGTTAACCACAACACGATCGGGGAGGGCCATCGAGATATCCCCCGGTGTGACGTCGGTTAGAGTAGGAGAGATCGTTGCTCGACGCAGGCGATCGGCTGTCGAACGACGTCCGTTCTTCAGATCCTTCAGCCGTTGGATGATGGGGCGTCCACCGCCGATTGTCGTGGCGAGCTTGGCGATCGCGCGGCCGTATTCGGTTGTGTCCTCCACCGGATCGGTCAGTTCGATGTGAGAGAGCAGCGCGAAGTTCGTGTTCTCCGTCTTTTCATCGTTCTCCGCGTGACCGTTTACCAGCGTGAAGTCGTCGTAGCTCTCCTTGACGACGAATCCGCGCGGATTAGTGCAGAACGTGCGCACCATGTCGTCGTAGGAGGGAGTGCGCACGCGCAATTTCGCATCGTACATCACCTGTTCGATCTGGGTGTAGATCTCGGCAGGGAACTCGACGCGTACCCCGACATCGATCGGCCCGTATTCGGTGATGATCCCAAGCTTCCCCGCTTCCTCGCGCAGCCAGTAGGCGCCCGCGCGACCGGGAGCAGCTAGAACGTAGCGCGCCTCGATCTCTTCCTTTCCCGACAGGATGAAGGCATTGCCCTTGCGGGAGATGTGCTCAATGCGGTTATCAAGCGAGGAGGCAATCCCGTGGTCAAGGAGGTGATGATAGAAACGGTCGATGATCTGGCGGACATGCGATGTCCCCATGTGACGCTGGCGACCGCTGATGAACTCGATCCCGTGGCGGCTGGCCTCCCGCTTGAGCGCGGCTAGTGCTTGCTGGTCCTCTCCCGAGTATTTGTCCGGTGCGCCAAAGGCAGTGAACGTATCGTCGACCTGATCGATGTAGGCCTGAATTACGGCTTCGTCCTGGCCGATGCTTGCCGGGTCCCCACCGATCTTCGATGTCAGGTTCAGCTTACCATCGGAGAACGCTCCCGCTCCACCAACGCCAAAGCAGATGTGCTTTCGAATACTTGGCTCCACTCCGCGATCGATGAGAAGAACATCGAGGCCACTATCGATTAGCTCGTTGGCGGCGAAGAGACCTGCCGGCCCGGCGCCGATTATCGCTACATCCACTTTTTTCATAGAAGAATCTCCCGAAGTTCGGTAACGTTCGCGATTATGCCATCCGCGATTCCTGCCTGCGGCTCTTCCTCACCATCCGGATTGACCCATATGGACAACATGCCAGCATCACTAGCTCCGATTATATCCATTTCGTATGAATTGCCCACGTATACTGCCCCACTCGCAGGAGCGCTCATCAGCTCCAATAGCTTTGCAAATAGGCGCGGGTCGGGCTTGTGAATTCCCATGTCTCCCGAGACGATGATTGCATCAAAGTATCCTTTGAGCCCCAGTAGATTTATCTTCTCCCACTGCAAGTGGCTTGGGCCGTTGGTCAACAGGCCTAGCGTGTACCTTGCGTGAAGATCAGTGAGTAGTGGAAGGACTCCGTCGAAGAGAGCAAGCGATGCTGTGCGCAGGCCGACGTACACGTTTGAGAGCCTGTGTGCGAGTGCCTTATTATCGACGTTGTGCTCCGCAAGCAGTCTGATCCAGATTCGTTCGCGCAGGGACGTAGTGTTTTCATGGTCTTTCTGCAGCTCGTACCACAAGTCGCCGTAGCGGTCCGAGGCAAGGCAGAGATCTCCGATCAGGTCTGCCGGGACTTGGGCTTGTCGCAGTGTATCTGCCATTGCGCGTTTGATGCTTACGGTGTAGTAACAGAGGGTGCCGTCGAGATCGAAGACGACAGCGGACAGAACTTGATCTTGCAATGCTTGAACGACTCTATTGATGAGCATATCCTCTATGCGGTAGTGTGGTTTGGTAACTACGAAATCTTAGGTAGTGTCAGGGATAAAATCAAGGGGGACGGACTTGCGGATCATAAGCGGAAGCAGGCGGGGACATCGCCTTGTGGAATGGCAAGAGAGCGGGATCAGGCCGATGCGTGATTTCGTCCGCTCGGCGCTGTTTAGCATCCTCGGCGATCTTGTAGTCAACTCTCACTTTCTCGATCTTTTCTGTGGGACCGGGAGCGTCGGGCTAGAAGCCCTGTCGCGCGGGGCGGCGGAGGCAACGTTTGTCGATCGTTCTCCAAGAGCATGTGGTATTGTGAGCCGCAACCTAGACTTGCTTGGCTTTCTCGACGTAGGAGGCGTCCTGCAGCTTGATTACGAAACCGCCATCGATCACTTGCAGCGGCGGGGAAAACGCTACGACCTGATTTTCGTTGGCCCACCATACGACAAGGGGCTGGCCGAGGCGGCATTAAGAACGATGGCCGAGGGTGCGATCCTGGTGAAAAATGGGTTTATAATAACAGAGGTGCGAAACAAGACACATCTGGAAGATAGATACGGGCTGGTGGAGCGTTTCGACAAACGCACCTATGGAGACAATGTCCTTGACTTCTATAGCTTTGCTGAGTCTACTGGCAGTGAACAGGATAACGAAGAAGGAGATGAGGAGGAACAGTGAGCCAAGCGGCGAAGAAAAAGACGATACTTGTAACGAATGATGATGGGGTGAACGCACGCGGGATAATGGCCCTCAAGGAGGAGCTTGATCGGATTGCCTTTGTTGAGGTATTCGCGCCGGATCGGAACTGGTCTGCAGCAAGTCGGACGATGACCTTTCACAAACCTCTGCGTGTCGACCGCGTACGTTTGCTTAATGGAAGCGTGGGACACATGACCAGTGGAACACCGTCTGATTGCGTCTCGCTTGCCGTTCTCGGCCTGCTAAAAGAGAAGCCAGATCTCGTTGTGTCAGGGATAAACGCCGGCTTGAACATGGGGGAGGATGTCACCTATTCCGGCACGGTTGCCGCGGCGATGCAGGGCGCACGAACAGGGATCCCGGCGATCGCCGTGTCTGTAGATACCGAGGCTGACGAATTGGAGATACCCGACTACTCAAAGGCAGCTAGCTTTGCCGCTCGCTTGGCCGCGCTAATCCTTGAGGAGAGCCCTCTTCCTCCTGGTGTGCTCTTAAACGTCAACGTCCCCCGCATACACAGTGAAAGGCCGACTGAGGTCAAAGTGACAAGACTCGGAGGCCTGGTCTACAGGAACTACCTAGTGCAGGGGAAGGATCCGCGCGGGAGAAACTACTACTGGATTACAGGCGAGCCACGCACGCAGGTTCCAAAAGAAGAGGAAGGCACAGACATCTGGGCGATCACTAATGGCTACATCTCGATCACTCCGATTCATCTTGATATGACATACGAACCGCTAGTTGAGGGGTTACGGAAATGGGAGGATAAGACCTGGTTTGCTTGATCGGGACTATCCCTTCCAGATTGTCCATACACCGATCAGAATAAAGAGCGCGCCGGCTGCATAGTGCATAAAGTGGGTCGCGTTCGGTGGGATGAATCGGCCGAGCACTGTTCCGAGCAAGACAGCAAGGGCACTCGACAGAAGCAGGGCACTCCCCGCTCCGATGAAGATCGCCCACGGGGAGTACGTCTGAGTGGCAAGGATAAATACAGCGATCTGGGTCTTATCACCCAGTTCTGCCATGAACACGAGAGCGAATGTTGATAGGACTATCTGTATCATAGCAAGCCTCCACGAGATTCAGATTGTATTGTCAATATCTGGATCAGGCAATCATCCTCTGGCGCGTTTGCTTGACCGGTGGTGATGGGAATACACTCTTCATGCTATGTTACAGAAGAGATACTATCAGTTCTACGCTAACGTCAACTACCGTTCCTGCCCGGAGTGTCTGGCCTTACACGGGAAGATCTCCAGAAAGGAGAACTCTTTCCCTCCCTGCCCGAAGGGTTGCCAGTACACGATCGTACCCTTCACACACAAGGAGCTCCCGTTTCATAAGGAGCAACAGCGCGAGATGCGAATTGCAGCGCGAAACGAGTTGAAACGACGGGAGCTGTTTGAACAAGGAATAAGCTTGCTTGGCAAGGATGACGAACAGGCGATCTCGCTCTTGGCGGATTCTACTCAGTACGATCTGTACATCCCCGAGGTAGAGCGCCTCGTTGAGAAGAAGGGAAATTTGCTTCTTAATAGTCCCTCAGTGCGAGAGCGGCTGCTCAAGATCTTTGTGCAGGCCTACTCGGATAAGTTTGGCTGGCGGCGCTACGAACGTCTTCCTGAGCTAATGCGCATTGCGCGTGAGGAAGAAGGGATAAGGCGCCTGCGGGAGCTCCTCAGATGAAGGCGCGTTTTTCCCCTGTTCAGGAACGCGGTCTAGTTATCCTGGTGGCGCTTGGGATCATCGCCAGCGGCCTAGCCTTGCTTCTACCCTTGTTTGTCCACCGGTCCCGGATTACGGTTGCACCGATTGAGCTATCTGTGGTGAGAGTGTTGCTCCCGACGTTCCTTGACTCGCCGCCGAAGGTTGATCTGAATACAGCGGAGATCGATGAATTGAAAGAGCTACCGGGGATTGGAGAAGTGCTTGCTCAGCGGATAGTGGATTACCGCGAGGAACACGGTCCGTTCAAAGCAATAACAGACTTGGAAAACATAAGCGGAATTGGCAAAAGCCTGATCGAGAAGATCTCTGACTTAGTAAAGCTTGGAGAGTGAATCTCAACTACGAGCTCATCATCTTGTTAAATAGGCAGTTGTTGGTGCCAACCGCAAAGCAAGCAAGATGGCGGTCGAGAAAACTAAGCACGAAGGACATGAGAGGCAAAAGATACACCCCTTGTGTTCATCCTTCTCTTGTACTTTCTGCTAAGAGAATTCTCTGCGAGGTTCTTACGCGCTTATCTATTTGAGAAGGCGCTCAGACAACTGCAGAGCTCTTGGAGAGGTATGGCGATTACTTGCCAGTGATCGTGTATACAAGAGTCAGTCCGTAGTCTCCGTCTTTGTACGTGCTTTCGTCGACCTTGACCCGATAGTCCACTCTCAACTGGTACGATCCGCGGGTTCCGCTTGCCAGAACCTGGTCGGATGTTGAGATTGAGAAGAAACTACCGCTGTTGGCACGTACCATGAAGTCCGACAATGGCTTGGTGTAGGTGCCGTCGTAGCTTGTTCCCATGCTAGATTCGATAGCATGTACTTTCACTGCCCAAGGGATGTTGCTTGCGGCGTTCAGTACAATGACGTCGTCGTCTTCGATGAAGCCAGCGGCGAAGTCACTTGCGCTTGGCGCATGCAGATTGTAGCGACTACTAAGCGACATACCTGTGCCTGTATCCGAACCAGCGATTGTGAGAGACTGAAACGGGAGGACCGTCCAACTGACATGTACTACCGCAGTGGAGCTAGGTCCGGCAGCCAGCGCGAATACTGGAACCAAAAAGATTATTGAAACAAGTACTGTTAAGCATCGTTTCATCTCGTTTTCGGAAACCCGGCTACCATTTCAGGCCCGTGGCTTTGCGTCCCCCACTTGTTATTCGTGAGGTTTGCCTTTTCGATTCCGAATCTTCACCCCCCTGCTTAGTATCGTACACAATCATATTATACCTAGTAACAGTGGTTCTTAGACACGCGACAACGATATCTGGGGCTTGCCGCCCTCAGATCAGTAGTAGGGGGTGCGCGTTCGATGTCGTTTAAGAGCCTTGTATTCAGGGTTCTGTCCCTTATTCCACAGTGTGTTATCAAGCTGTTGAGACGTAACCGTCTTCTTACTGGAAGCGATCGCTCCCACGATCAATTCCACCGCGTGAACAGCGCAGGCGCGAATTTCGACCTCCTCCTCTGAGCCAGCGGCGATTAAATCACCCTGCTCTATGCTGGCCAGGAGATCTTCATTGTAGGAGAGGATTCCATCGACCCGCAGCACATGTGGGACCATGTTATCGGCAAATATCGTCAGTTTATTGAGGTCGTGAAACTCTCCCGGTCCTTGTTCATCGAACGCGAGAGCAAGGTCGGATGCGGTTATCTGTGCCCGTTTGTAGAAAGGGACATTCATTCCTCTGTACTTCGCCACATCATTGAAGAGTGGCATGATGGTGAGGATGTCGACCAGGCGCGTCACAGAGTGGTCTGCGGCCGCGACAAGCTCAACAAAGCTACCGTGGAAGCGATAGATAAGGTATGAACCGAGGTCACTCAGCGCGCGGGAGAAGAGGTTCATCAGCTCTGCTGTTACAGGGTCAGCCATATCCTGGTCGAAGATTCCGGCACAGTCATCAGGAGGGATTTCTCGCAATTGGCTTGCCGAGAGAGGGCCGTGGTTATTGAACAGATCGGTGAGCGCGGAGGCGATGGTGAAGTACCCGCTCATCCCTGGTCGTTTGTGGAGGTGCGGGAAGTAGCCCGAGCCGAAGTTGATCGCGTCTAAAGTGAGGATGAACGCCACCGTGTCTGCGCCGTGTCCAACGTAGTGGTATAACGGGTCGAGCGTCGGCTCGCTTGCCAGATGTGGAATGAGCCTCTCAGCATACCCCGCGATGCGTTCATAATTGATGTGTACGTGCACTGCCTGTTTGGCGACTGCTTCGCAAGACTTGCGCACTAACTCTAAAGAGTCCATTCATGCCTCCAGGCGAAGAGAGATTAGGCCTTTTCTCAGCACTCGGCAAGCAATTGTCGCTTCTTACCATCTCGTGGTATGGTGTGTTCCGAGGTGAGTGTCATGAAGCAGAATTTATCGATCTTTGGGGTTGTGATCGTTTTCATAGCGATCCTCGCGATCACAGGAATGGCTGAGGTTAACCGCTACGCCATCATGAGCGCAGAGGAACTGATCAACTTCCCAAGAGCGGTACCAGATGAGGAAAACGCGGGAACGAAGCTGTACGCAGTTCTTCTGCGAGAAACAGATCGCGTACTCATCATGCGGCCGCTCACAAAGGGCGAGTACGGATCGTTTCAGGTACAGGCAATCTCTTACCAGATAATCGAGCAGGAGATGCTCGCTGCAGCGATCGTGATGCCGGTAGTCACCCTGTCTGATGTTGCTTCGCTTTCATCTGAGCTTGTGACCTTCCTCCAGCGGCAGGTGAACGCGATCAGCGGGTTTGATGTGTTCACTGTACCTCCCCTTGACGCGCCGTAGAATGCGAGCTGGAGAAGCGCACCTCACTACAGAGGATGCGAAGAAGAGAAGCGAAAAGCGATTACGTCCTTCTTTTTATCCGCCGCCGATTGCTGGGAAGAGCGCCAAGCGGTCGCCATCCTGCAGATCCTGATCGAAGGACGCGGCACGGCCGTTGATGAATACAAGGTGGATCTCGTCCTCCGGTATTCTCATGCGCTTTGCCACATCGTGAACGTTAGTCCTTGCCCGCAAAGTGAGTCTTTGTTGGGATTCCAACTTGCCTTTTCGCAGCGTTGCAAACAGGTGGACGTCGACGCTGATCTGCCCGGTCACTTTACTTCCTCGGTACGAAGTACCACTTATACAGAAGCTGCATGTCGTCTGGAAATAGAGCTAAGCGATCGCCTGCATGGAGAACTCGTTTAAGATCTGAATATTCCCCGTTTACGAAGATGTTCGCTCCGAGATCTTTCCTGTTGATCCTGATCTGTTCGACAACCTGCGCGATCGTCTTACAGTCTGCTGCAACGAGCAATATGGAGTCTTCGCGCGGATCAGAGTTGGGCGCGTATCGCCGCAGTTTGCCGTACAGGTGAAGTTCAATCTGTTTCATAGTTTGTGCAGGCGGGCGGGGACCAAAAGTGCCACCGCCCGCATATCATTTGAAACACTTTAGCTTAGGATACTATCTAGTTCCTCGTCTGTGATATCCCACACCGCGTTGTGCGGCGGGAGCGGCTCATAGGTCATGAACTCAGGGAGGCGATCGTCGGCCTTGGTGAACCCAGCAGCGCGGTTGAACTTGCGCTCCATGTCGATGACCTCTTTCCCGATGCGCCCAACATCATCGGCTGTCCACGAGGTACCGAGAATACCATTGCACTCCTCAAGCATCCCCTCGAACCCTGATGGGATGTCGAGAATGGCGAAAGCGATGAACAAGCAGTGTCCACTGGAGTCGATGAACGCGGTAGCGTACTGGAAGTTTCTCGCCATCTCCGCCTTGTTGCTGTTCAGCGGATCGGCCTTCCCGGCGACGCCGAGGACTTCGGTGGCGATCGTGTATCCGGAGGTGTGATCGGCTCCCATCGTGCCAATAGCGTAGGTCATCCCGATCCCTTTGATCGCCCGCGGCTCGTAGGCAGGCATGTTCTGTCCTTTTACCGCCGGGACACGGTTGACACCAAATGCCCGTCCAGTGGTCACCGCACCGCTTCCGATGATCCGTCCGAGCGGTGTGCCCTTGCCGATCTCATTGACGATTTCCAGGGCTCGTTTCCCATCTCCAAATTCAGCAAGGCCGCCGTCCATCGCCACGGCGAGTGCGCCGCCGACCTCGATTGTGTCCAGGCCGTATTCGTTGCACCTGTTTACCAATTCGGCGACAGTGTCAAGATCATCTATTCCGCAGTTGGGGCCGAACGCCCAATCGGATTCGTACTCCAGGCAGGACATGTGCTCCGAGCCGTCCGGACGGTAAACAGTGTTTGAACACTGAATCACGCATCCAGGCGAGCAAGCGTGGTTGTACACCTCTTTGCCGGTACGCTCTTTGTTGTTGGCAAAGAGAGCCTCACCAGAGACCTTTGTCGCTCCCTCGAAACGCCCGCTGCGGAAGTTGCGTGTGGGCAGGCCGCCCACCTCGTTGATGATGTTCACAAGCACTGCGGTTCCGTAGGAGTTGAGTGCGCCTTTCGGCTTGGTGATCGCGTGCGACATTAGGGCATCTGTCAGCTTCTTGCGCCCTTGATCGAACAGCTCCTTGTTCGCAATCTCCACACCAGGGCCGTCGGTATCATCTATTATGACAAACTTCAGCCCCTTGCTTCCCATCACTGC
The DNA here is from genome assembly GCA_027007005.1 of Candidatus Bipolaricaulota bacterium. Taxonomy (GTDB): domain Bacteria; phylum Bipolaricaulota; class Bipolaricaulia; order UBA7950; family UBA9294; genus M55B144. Next base: position 21,692 of record JALTFO010000054.1, read on the forward strand.
ACCCATACCACCGCGTCCCGAGTAGCGCGTAGCACGGCCCTTGATATCGTTAAAACAGATTCCAGCCGCACCGAGGCGATACTCACCGGCCACACCGATCCCCATAATCGACGTGTGGGAGAGCCCGCCGTGTTCGTTAAACAGCTTCTCGTAGGCCTCACTCAGCTTCATTCCAACAAACTGATCTGCGGGGAGGAAACTCGCTCCACCCTTATCTACCTTGAGTGTCCAGTACTTTCCCGCGCCCTTGGGTTGACCTTCGATGATGATCGACTTGATGCGCAGACGCGCGAGCATGTGCGCAAATCCCGTGCCGGCATTTGACTCTTTGATAGTCCCGGTCAAGGGGGACTTCCCGCCGACCGAGACGCGAGCCGAGGTGGGCGATGATGTGCCGCTAGTGAGGCCGGCCGAAATGACGAGCTTATTCTCCGGTCCGAGTGGGTGGCATGTAGGTGGAACCTCGGAAGCGACGATACTCGATGTCAGCCAGCGCCCAGCACGTTCCCTGTACTTTTCAGGAACCTCCTCAAATGTGGCTGTGCGATCGGTCATGTTCACGCGCAAGATCCTCTGCATTATCAATCAACTCCTCCTTGTGTAGGCAGCAGTGTCACCGTGCCCGATGAAATTCTCCCGTTGGGAGGTGAAACAACCCACTATAGGACAGGAACCAGCCAAAGGCAAATTGAAAAACGGGACAGGCTTATTCTTCCATCTGGTGATGTCTTCTTACCACAGTATGGAAAGGTGCCTGTCCCGTTTCTTGGTCTCAGTGCACGTTTATGTGGAACGTGATCGTCTCTGCGCCAGGGCCTTCCTCCCCCGGCCTACGGTAGGTAAAGCTCAGATCCTCTTCTCCCGTGCTGTCAGCTTCAAACCGGAAGAAGAATGTGCCGCCAGAGCCAACTGTTCCTGCCGGAGCGGATTCTGGTTGATAATCGAGCCCCTCAAGTGGCGAGAGGATGGATTCCTCCTCGCTATTTGTTAGTTCCCACGCATATCCAGTAGTTGCATTCCCGGCAAGGGCGATCATCAGCCGGTCACCTATGTGAAGATTGATCTTCCCAACGGTCTCCTTCGTCAACAGATGGTACAATCGAATCTCGATCCCGCAGATCGATGCCGATGATGAGACGCGACCCCAAGAAGCGGCAGCCGTGCCCGCAGAAGCGACGTTGATGTGTGCTCTAAACGTACCAGCGTCTGTCTCAACTACCACTGTATACTCTCCAGCGGGAAGTGGAATTCCATCGGGCGAAGCAAGCGTCAACATCCCCACCCACTTATCGATCGAGAGTGGAAGATCAGCATCGTTTGTGAGCTTCACCGGAACGGTGCTATCGGCATTCTCTAGATGAAAGGCAGTTACGGAGATCGGATCACACATGCACGTGCAGTCCTCCTCCCTGACGATCTCCAACGCCAGCGAATCACCAGAGACGAAGTTGAACGTCCCAATCGTCACTTCCATCGGCCCATCGGATGAAGCCGAGGCCGCTGCGCTGCTGCTCACCTGAGCGATCGTCATGGCCCCAAAGAGCGGAACAAGAAGCAGGGTTAGAGTAAGCGAAAGTACAGTCTTCATTACAATCACCTCGTGTTACTTACCCCTGCGCGATGGTGCAGTTTCACTTGGCTCTATGTGTTCCTTGTCCTTTATTCTTCAGCATCTTCTCGATTTCGCCAAGTACGGGGAGCGATGGCTGTGCGCCCTTCTTGGTTGCCGCGAGTGCCCCAGCCGCGCAGGCGTAGGGGATCGCATCACTCAATGATCGCGTCTGCAACGCCCAGGCCAAGGCTCCGTTGAACGCGTCGCCGGCGGCTGTGGCGTCAATTGGTGTGACAGAAAGAGCTGGGAAATGCGTATGAGCATTCGCGTTCGTCAAGTACGCTCCATCCGCACCCGCCGTGCAGATGACGTTCTTCACTCCGCGGGAGATGAGAAGACGCGATCCAACCTCGATGTCGCAAGAACCTGTTAGCAGCTCCAGCTCATTCTCATTGGGCGTAAGGACGTCTATCCTGTCAAGAGGAAGATGAGAGATGTCCTGCGCCGGCGCTGGATCGAGGATGACAAGCGGCCTATCCGATGGCAACAAGTGAAGTAGATAGTCTATTGTATCAAGCGGTATTTCAAGTTGGAGGAGGACGATGTCGCAACGGGATAACTGTTTGATGTGACGGTCGATAAATTGGCGATTGACCAGCGCATTCGCCCCTGCTACTACGGTAATTGCGTTCTCACTGCTCTTTGCGACGCTGATCACCGCCAGCCCTGAAGGAATGTCCTCTGCGCGCTCGACTCCCTGCACATCGACGTTATTTCTCAGTAGACCGGCGCGAAGGTCATCTCCTGATTGATCACTTCCTAGAACGCCGAACATCGCCACCTGCGCGCCGAGACGGGCTGCGGCGACCGCTTGGTTTGCCCCTTTCCCTCCGGGATAGTGTGCAAGGCTCTTCCCCGCAATCGTTTCGCCGGGGCGCGGAATCTTTTCGACTTCGATGACGAGATCGGTGTTGATGCTCCCAACGACACAGATCAACCTCTCACCGCCGCGTAGAGGATTTGGATGAACCGCTCGCGAGATGCTTCGAGGACAACATCGGCGTTCGGTTCGTTGTCGGTGATCCCCATGTGATCGACCACGGTCGCTCCGCGCGTCAGCTCGCTCTGCGTCTCGATCGCCACGTGCAGGTGCTTCGTAAGTGTGGCCGCACTTGGGTCGAGTGCGACGGCCATGGCGATTGGGTCGGGCAGATCGAACCCCGGCAGTCCGAGCTTCTCCACCCCGAACCGTCGCAGATAGGTCTGAATGCCTACGCAGAACTCGCCGAGCGGAGACAGGTTTCTTAGCTCTTCCGCTTGCTCGTCGTTGAACGTCGCGTACTTCTGTGATACATCCCATCCGACCATCGTGATCGGAAGACCGGATTCAAAGACGATCTTTGCCGCCTCCGGATCGACCCAGATGTTGTACTCCGCTGCCGGGACGATGTTTCCGTGTCCGAGGCCGATCCCGCCCATGATCACGCAACGGTCAACCAAATTGGCGATCTGCGGATCGCGGTGCAGGGCGATGGCGATATTCGTCAGCGGGCCGAGTGTGACCAGCGTGATCTCCCCTGCAAAACGATGGATCGTGTCGATGATCACGTCAACTGCGTGACCGGAAGTGGGCTTACGCCCGTGCAGAGGCAGGCCGATCTCACCCATTCCATCCTGCCCGTGTATGTACTGCGCCGTTTGAAGTGGCCTTAGAAGTGGTTTCGCCAGCCCCGCGTAGACTGGAACATCCTTCTTGCACCGCTCCACTGTGTACAGCGCGTTCTGCACCCCCATCTCCAGTGGGACATTTCCTGCGACGATCGTTATCGCCTCCACCTGGACATCGGGGTAATTGAGTGCCATCACGAGTGCAACAGCGTCGTCGGAAGCGGTATCGGTATCGATGAGGAAGTGTCTCAATATCATCCCTCCTGGGAGTGTAATCTGCAGCCGATGGTAGCCGATGATGAATCCCTTCGCCAAGACAAAGTGGGCCGAACCGCATAATTAATGCAATGAGGCGGTTACTCACCACGAAGGACGCCTCCTCTCTACTCGGCGGTGAGAGATGCTTCTGCCTGCATGAGCTTGAAAAGCCCCCTCTTCTGCGGTAGAGTAGAAGCAGAATAGCACCAGGAGGTGAATGTCATGACAACAGAATATCGATTTGTGCCAGCAGCAGGTGGTCGCGTTTGTTGTTCGTTCACTTCCGCTTCTCTCTGTACGTGTTGACACTACACGTCTTTCTCTAAACCAAACCAGATTTCCAACACTGAGCTATGCGGCGCTTCGCGTTGGCATAGGCTCTTATTACCATTTCTTATAAGGAGTTAAGATATCTATTAACGATACGATATTGGATTTAGTCGGCAAAACCCCGATGGTGCGGATAAACAAACTAGGCACTGATTCCAAGGCTCGAATAATCGCCAAGCTCGAATCGTTCAACCCGATGGGAAGTGTGAAGGACCGAATTGCTCTTGCAATGATCGAAGACGGCGAAGAGCGCGGGCTCCTACAAGTGGGAAACCAAGTAGTTGAGCCAACATCTGGAAATACCGGTATCGGCCTGGCGCTCGTCTGCGCGGTTCGCGGGTATCGACTCACTCTCACCATGCCTGAGACGATGAGCGTCGAGCGACGGAGGATACTCGCCGCATTGGGGGCAAGGCTCGTTCTTACGCCAGGCGATCTGGGGATGAAGGGAGCGATCGCTGAAGCAAAACGAATCGTCGCTGGCTCGCCCGGTGTGTTCATGCCGGGGCAATTCGACAATCCGGCGAATCCTCGCGCCCATGAGCGCACTACCGCGCGCGAGATCTGGGGCGACATGAGCGGCAAGATTGACATCTTCGTGGCCGGCATCGGCACTGGTGGAACGATCACCGGTGTAGGCAGGTTCCTCAAGTCCCACGACGAGAAGATACAGATCGTCGGCGTTGAGCCGGCGGGCTCCCCTGTCCTCACCGCCGGAAGATCCGGAAAACACGGGATCCAAGGGATCGGTGCGGGGTTTGTGCCGAGGGTCTTGCAGCGAGAACTCCTCGATGAGGTAATCACGGTGAGTGATGAGGATGCTCGCGCGACATCGCGCGCATTGGCTAGGCAGGAGGGGATTTTTGCCGGCATCTCATCGGGAGCTGCAATGTGGGCCGCGTTGGCACTCGCAGCGCGTGTGGAGAACGAGGACAAGACGATCGTCGTCATTCTTCCAGACACTGGAGAGCGGTATCTCTCCTCCGACATGTGGGAGGTGAACGATGTTTCGCTCAATCCGTGAGGACATAGCAGCAGTTCTAGATCGCGATCCGGCGGCACGTAACCCACTTGAGGTCTTGCTCTGCTACCCTGGCATGCACGCATTATGGGCTCACCGCGTCAGCCACTTTCTGTGGACGCATCATGCGAAGCTCCTTGCCCGATTGCTATCGCACATCGCACGCCGCAGAACCGGGGTGGAGATCCATCCGGGGGCGGTGATCGGCAGGCGAGTTGTGATCGATCATGGAATGGGAGTGGTGATCGGCGAGACAGCGACGATCGGCGATGATGTACTGATCTACTCAGGAGTGGTCATCGGTTCAACATCGCGCCGTCATGTCGTTCGCCATCCGACGATCGGTCCCAACGTTTTGATTGGCGCTAACGCCGTGTTGCTTGGCTCGATTCACGTAGGGGAGAGTGCGAAGATAGGAGCTGGCGAGGTGGTGCGCGATGATGTGCCACCACATGCGGTTGTCCTTGCCACTGCCAGCACACACTCTAGACGAGAGGTCCGTGAGCCCCTGATCTGCCTCGAGGCAGTGTCAGCAAGGTAGCCATCGTGAATTGACGGGCGGCAGATGCTTGCATAGGATTATGGCAGAAGGAAGCGGTCGAGCGAGCGCTTGTGTTGCGTCTGGTTGCCAGCTCAATTCCTAGGAGGCCACTCATGGGGGATAGTTCTGCACGCGTGTATGGGTATCGCTACATTGTGTTGATCGTGTTCATGGCGGTGATAGCAGCCAATCAGTTGCTGTGGATCTCATTTGCTCCGATTACCGGTGCCGCAGCGAAGTTCTACGGTGTCTCCGATCTGGCAATCGGCCTTCTGTCGATGATCTTCATGATCGTGTTCATCATTGTCTCCATACCGGCATCGTGGGTGATCGATACGTACGGCATTCGTGTTGGCGTGGGGATCGGGGCCGTGCTCACCGGTGTATTCGGGCTATTGCGCGGCCTCCTTGCGACAGACTACACGTTAGTGCTCATCGCGCAGATCGGGATCGCTATCGGCCAGCCGTTTATTCTAAACGCGATAAGCAAGATCGCCGGGCGGTGGTTTCCGCTGCGCGAGCGAGCGACGGCGGCGGGGATGGGATCTCTCGCGATCTACCTTGGGATCTTCATCGGCCTTGCCCTGACACCGATTCTTGTTATCAAGGCGAACATTCCTATAATGCTCCTTACCTACGGGATTGTGTCGCTGCTGATATCCGTTCTCTTCCTCGTGCTAGTACGTGAGCGCCCGCCGTCACCCGTCGGGCCAGAAGAGCGATCGCTTGTCCTCGATGGACTAAAGCAGTTGTTTCATCAGCGCGAGTTCCTCATGCTCCTTGCTTTGTTCTTCATTGGCCTGGGTGCGTTCAATGCGGTGACGACATGGATCGAAGAGATTGTGCGTCCGCGCGGATTCTCCATTGACCAAGCCGGCCTTGTCGGTGGGCTAATGGTCATTGGCGGAATCGTCGGAGCGATCGTAATCCCCCCGCTATCGGATCGGATGCATCGACGCATTCCGTTCATCCTCCTCGCGCTTATTGGCACAATCCCGGGGCTGTTGGGAGTCACCTTTGCCACCAGCTACTGGCTGCTCCTTACCTCTGCCTTCGTCCTTGGAGCATTCCTGCTCAGCTCCGGGCCGCTGGGCTTTCAGTACGCCGCTGAGATCACCTATCCGGTGCCAGAGGGGACATCGAACGGCTTGCTCCTTCTTGCTGGGCAGGTATCTGGAATCATCTTCATCATCGGGATGGACGCTCTTAAGTCCCCTGCAAGCGGATCTATGACATCTTCCCTTCTCATCCTCACCGGTCTGATAGTTGTGTGCCTGCTACTCGCGACGAGGCTGCGCGAGTCAGATCTGATTACAGATGCATGAGAGCATTCACCACGAAGGACACGAAGGGCACGAAGAGGTCATGCAGAAGAGCGGTTTGATTGCACTCCGGGATTGACAAGATTGGAGTGAATCGGGGCATAGCTCTCAGGCACAATAAGTACGTGCAGATCTCCGGCTTCTCCCTGAGGGTTTCAGGCTTCACTGCTTGTGTCCCTCGGCGGTGAGAAACACCATACCTCAAATGGGGAAGCGGAATACCGCACCAGACACGAGCCCGCACAGAGCAACATAGATCTGTACGGAGAAGTCGGCTAATCGCTGCAAGTCTCCCAGTGGATTCTGCTTTCGTCGTACTGGGTACGCGGAGGCTGGACTTCTGCGGGGACGCCAATCGGAATGAGGGCAAACGCGAACATATCATCGGGAAGATCGGCTGCGGAGTGGACACGTGGTTCCAGATCTCCAAGCACCCCGCACCAGGTGGCGCCGAGGCCAAGGTTCGCTGCTGCGAGGAGCAGATTCTCTGTGGCGGCGCCCATGTCTTGATCGAACCACTTGTGGCCTTCCTTCTTACCAAATGGGATGATCACCGCCCCGGCGTCGACGCCGAATTTGGCGTAGGGGTGTGCATTGCAGATGGCGGCGATCTTCTCCTTGTCGGTAACAACGAGGAATTGCCATGGTCGGGAATTGTTCGCTGATGGTGCAGCCATCGCTGCTTTCAGGATCGTCTCCAACGACTCACGCGAGATACCCTCGCCCGTGAACTTACGAATCGACCGGCGCTTCGTTATGAATTCCAGCGCTTCCTTGCTCATGTGTTTCCTCCTTCCGATTTGTGACGCATACAATCTACAGCAAGATGCTTCTAAGCACCAACCATCTTCGCGCCTCCACATGTGTGATAGCACCAGCCCGGAATGTTCGTGTCTGCAGAAAGGTGTGCGTGTGCTGTGCCACATCGCTTAAGCGCTCCACCTCGCGCTGATGCGCTGCGGGTGCACTGAGAGATGTCCTCATCGATGAGTTTGGGCACGTGGACAGAGTGTGAAACGTTGTACAGGATGCTTTACCCGCCTTGAAGAGTGTGCTCACTGGATTGCTTAGCCCTCGTTTTTTGGAAGAGAACGCCTTTGTAAATAGGGCTCGTCATGCATGATCTAGGAGGCATACAAAGCATATTGCTGATGCATAGAATGTCGCGCATGATTGTGCCTGAAGATGATGGACATGCGAATTACCATCGATTTGGACGATGATCTACTAAGAGAAGCAATGAATCTTTTGGGCGAGAGGACCAAGCGTGCGGCGATCCAGCGCTCGCTGGAGGAGCTGATCCGTCAGAAAAGGCGGGAGAGGTTGAGAGAAAAGCTGGGAAAGCTTGATTTAGAGCTTACATTAAGCGACTTAGATAGAATGAGGCAGGATGAATCCTGAGGCTAGCAGGAATGAAGGCAGATCTGATCGTCTTACTCTGATCGATACATCTGCTTGGATACTGGCTCTGAGAAAGGAGAACAGCGCGCGCTCTCGAAGTGAAGTTGGTCGTTTGATAGAGAAAAACTTGGCTGCAACCACGGGCATCGTGAAGCTGGAACTCCTCTGTGGAACAAGAACGAAGAGTGACTACAAAGAGCTTAAGGAAGATCTGGAGGCGCTCATCCAACTTGAAATAACACGAAAGACGTGGGATAGAGCATCTCAGTTAGCGTACAGGTTGAGGCGTAAGGGGGCAACTGTGCCCTCGGCGGATGTCCTCATTGCAGCGGTTGCCATGGAGAATGGTTGTGACCTGCTTCACGCCGATCATCACTTCGATCTGATGGCAGACCACAGTGTTGGTCTGCGCCCAGCAATGATAGTCAGTCTCTTAGAGGAGTAGTGCTTACAGACCTGGGGGGGAGGGGGGGTGAACTGCTAGCAAGCAAGTAACGATGAGGAAAGCAGAATGGATGAGTGCCTAATTAGTTTGAGCTACAGTATATTGTAGAGTCATCCGTGTACGGGCGAGATCAAATTGCAAGTGGAAGCACTTGAAGCCCTTCACTGCTTGCGAATAAGGCAAACCAGT
>JALTFO010000055.1 GCA_027007005.1 Candidatus Bipolaricaulota bacterium
GTACCATTGTTACCATTGCCCGATGCGTCTCGCCAAATTCCATTAGCATAATCTAATGATTCCCCGCTAAGCCAAAGGACAAGCCCATTTAGAATAGGCGCATGAGGATGCTCTTTGTTATATAGCACCTCGTCTGCGGATAGGGCGCGGTTGTAGATACGGACCTCGTCGATGAGGCCATTGAAAGGGTAATTAGCAGACAGCTTGATGTTGTCCAATTCGTCCATCGGCAGGATGGTAGTGCTGCCAGAAGAGGTTTGCACTCCATTGGTGTACATCTTCGCCGTTACTCCATCCCAAGTAAAAACTAGGTGATACCACTTATTCAACTCTATGGAGCTTGTCCCTGGACCACTTCCATTCAGATAATTCGTTCCATCACTGATGGTTCCCAAGAATCTAGTGTCGGCGCTTGCTCTTAAGATCCCATAGTGAATATCAGCCCAAGCACCACCTTTTTTCCAGAGTATTGCATCGTAACGGTCCCCCCATGCAAGGACCATTATCCAGACCTCAATCGATCCCGGACCTGTAATGTTTAAACTCGCATCATTCCCACAATCAACATAATCATCCACCCCATCGAAGCTCAGGGCCGATACTTTATCCGCTGCGGTCATGGCTTAGCTCCTATTACCAAGTCTACAGTATCCCCAGCAACCCCAGCAGCAGCAGCAGAAACTTTGACATACTGTGCAGCAGTCCAGAAGACGGCTGAATAGTCGGTTTCAGTGTTCGGGGAAGAGTAGTAAGTGTAAAAGTGCGTATTGTCAAAACTGTATTCTACAGTGAAAGTAGTGGCTGCGGTTGCATGACAAAGGACCTCCACCTGTTTGAATCCTCCAATAGTAAGCCCAACGCTTTGCGCTACCGTTTCATCCGCTGCATAAGATTCTACCTTTTTAGCAAGAACAGATTGTAAATCTGATGGAACCTGTATGTCAGAGGTTAAAATCTTTATCCGCAAGGAATCAGTGGCGACTGAAACTAGTGCATTGATGAGCTTTTGTAGCTGGTTAGATATATCCAATAAATCTGTCGGTGTAGTACCATTGACAATCGCATCACGCAAGCTCGTCAATGTGAGATCGAACTGGCTTAAAATAGACGTTATCTGATCATAAACATTAGAAAGAGTACGTGGCGTCTCCGTTCCCGTCGCTTTCAGCGCGGAAAGCGTGATGTCAAGCTGGTTAAGGATATTTTGAAGATGGGTAACTATATCCTGTCGCTCTTCGTTTTCCAGTTCTTCGATTGGAGGCATTATATCACCCGCCCTCGCATGATAGCTCGTAGTACAGTCTGATCAGTTGTTGCACTGTTTGTAACGATCAATCGCGCGTATGGCGCTACTACCTCTGTATAATACCCTTGATATGTATTGGCACTATAACTGTGGGATTCTGCTCCATCAATGTTTACACCATCATTTGATTGCTGAATCTCAAACGATCCATCTTGATCTGCAAAAACCGTTCCTACGAGCTTTCCATATCCCGCTATTGATACCCAAGCAGAAGTCCATGTCCCGCCAGCAGCTAATGGCGTAGAGGTTTGGAGTAAAGGATCAGAGAGTTTATTGTTCCCCAATAGAACATTTGTAATGCTATTTAGAAGCTGGTTTCTAATATCCTCTACATATCCAAGCTGGGTATCAAAGTGTTGTACCATCACTGTTTGCCCAGGAGACACTCGCAATCCCAACTCTCCACCGAGGATTAGATCAAGGTGCCCACCAGGATTGGCATCGTTAGTGATAAACAACTTGTGAATCTTAATGGGTATTGTTTCTGGGAGCCTAGAGAACGTTTCTAAGTGCTGCCCAATCCCTGTAATGGCAATACTAGGATCATCTTTGTAGTTTAGGCGGATTGACACATTAGCAGTTCCGGGAGTAAGTCCCATGACTGTGATAGTATCAGCAAGGATAGGCAAATCTACCTCAAAATCAGTCCGTGCCCGATCCAATGGGATGGACATCGCCTGGTAAGGAATCCGCTCTACCCCCCTCATCCTCCCCGGAGGGGGCATTAACTCATACACTTGTCCTATTGCCATGCTGTTTCATCTCCTCAAGGGTCTTTTTAACGGATACAAGGCTGTCCACAAGCGGGTAGATTCCATCTTCTGGCCCTGGATCATTGCCAAAGAGAGCAAACTCGATCTTGTTAATTTTCCCCTCTAGCCTGCCTATTTTCTTAGAAATCATGAACATTTGCCCTATTACCCATCCGAAGACAGCTAGCATAAGGCTGAACATGCCGTATATACCTTCCATTGCTATCTCCTTCGCATTATAGTATACAGAATCAGCCCTCCTCCAACAAGGAGAGCGATCATTGGAAAGTTAGAACTAGTACCGCCTGTGGGCATATTTGTGCTGCCAGAACCGCTTGTTCCGCCTGGTGGTGCAGTACCTTCTGTGTCTATGTCATACAATAGCGCAGACGGCGAATATACCTCCTTCATGCTCCATTTAGCTCCCAACCAAGGGGATATAGGAATCTCAGTGAATGGAATCTCTGTTAAGGTTCCTAGCTGAACAACATTAGGGTTCTTAGCAAGAGACACAACGAAATCTATCCACTCAACTTTTGTCCAATCGGACGGGTAACTGTGCGGCCGAATCCAGAACCATTTTTTATTGATGGTCTGAACCCGAATATCGCTGTTAATCTTATCCTCCCAGTCCAATTTGGCAATGGAGGTGTTAGGATCAAGTGTCTGTGCCACTTGAAGCGACTGCCTTAATCCTGGCAATATCTTTGCCCAATCGCTCTGTGTCAAGTTATCTATGACATACATCTTAAACTCCTTAGTGCTTCTTTGGCCTTAGTAACACCCAAGCCAATGCTGCTCCACCACCAAGCAAGAGCGCCATAGCTGTTTTTTCAGAAACATGAAGCACCTTAGCAACTCGTGCGACCAGACCTGTTCCGCCCTTTGCCGGTCCAAGGTAAATCGTCACATCCTTAGAGCTGGTAGTGATATCTACCGAAACGCTCTTGGAATATGTGTCCTTGGTGGCTGTTACATTATATGTTCCGGCTGGGAGCGAAAGGGTTGCTAGCCCTGCTCCGTTCGTAGTAGCGGAATAGCTCCCTGCTACAACCTTAGCACCATAGATCGGCTGATGGGTGGCGGTATCGAATACATAGACATTCAACGTATAAGTAGTTGTACCATGATCGCCACCTCCATTATGTGGAGGGGGTTGCTTCGGAATTAAGGTATATCGCAAGGTTAGGTCTCTATCCAACGTGAAGGCCTCTGTTCGTGGTTGGAAGCCAGTTTGCCTAATACTTACTACATAGTCTCCACCAGGAAGAGTGAAGTATGCTTCTCCTTGAGAGTTAGTCGTATAGGATGCCTGGCCAATAGTCACTACAGCCCCATTG
>JALTFO010000056.1 GCA_027007005.1 Candidatus Bipolaricaulota bacterium
GCAGTGTGTCGATCAGTCGATCCTTATCCGCAACGGCACGGGAAAAGTCGAAGGATGGGGGTGGAATGTCGAGTGCATCGAAACGTGGGTTACGTGCCTGATGCAGACTCTCAGCTACGGCGAGCAGATGCTTTGTCGGCACGCAGCCGACGTTAACGCACGTGCCGCCAAGGGGGAGGCCAGCGTTGATCATTGCTGTATCCCTATCCAAACCGTTTGCAAACGTCGCCGCGGCAAAACCCGCCGCCCCGCCACCGAGAATAACAAGATCGTAGTCTTTCATATCGTGCTCCTTGTCCGTTCGGCGTATACCTCACTGCACGTGCTGGATCAACTGTAGGCAAGGGTAGCCTTGCTCGCCAACTGAGTTATCTCTTCCTCAGGCACTCCCAAGCTCTCCATCATCGCGTCGCGGCAGGATTCTCCTCGGTGGATCGGCAAGGGACTTTGATCGTCCGCTCCCATCGTACCACCAGCAATTACAACCACTCCGCTGAATAGCAGACTCATCGCCAATATCGCAGTCAATGTCTTGGTCCTCATCTTCATGTAATCTTCTCCTTTGCTGCAATCAGTAACTCCTACGGTACCTGGCAATCATGAGGATGGGATGAATGGGCTGTGGGGTTTGTGCGTGGGACGTCATCTTCCGCGCTGGTTTTCTGCCAACGTCTCGGGAGGATGCCACTCTTCGCAATGGATGATCTTTCATCCCTCTCTCTCCGCTGGAAAGGCGAAAACAAAGCGGTCGCACTCTAAAGGAACTGCGCATGTTGTTCGTCGTAGTTCACCGTAAGGGTGAAGATTCGTTTCCATCTCGGGCCAGGCATCCTCCCTGCCGCCTCCACTTGGCATGGACGCGCCCGCTCCTCCAACCCGACCACATCATCTGGATCGGTACGGTGCCCTTTTCTTGAGTAGTTAAACGCTATTTGCTCTACCAACATGAATGAACTGATACGCGGCGTCAGAATAGTTCCCCCTCGAAGATCTCCCGGGGGATGAAAGCCTTCACTGTCTTGTACGGGTCAACGAGTTGGCTGATGCGGATATCGACCGCCAGGCTGGCGAGCATCGCGGCTTGCGCAAATGTCATCCCACGCCGATCCTGCAGGAAGATAACCGCCTCCCGCGTCGCCTCGTGGAGAGCGGCTTCGATCGTGGGAAGGGAGACGACGATGTACAGTCCATCTTCCCGTTCAACCACGGGCCAACCCATCTGATGACCCTTGATGACGTCTATCGCCACGGTTATCCGGGAAGAGACTTCACATCCCGAGACGCACACCTCGCCATCTCCCATCACAGCATGTACATCGCCCATAGCCAGCAATCCGCCCGGCTGAAAGATAGGAAGGTAAAGCGTTGTCCCTTCTGCTATCTCCTTGGTGTCCATGTTCCCACCATGTCGGTGGGCACTCCCCGTGGGGAACACTTGATCTTCCGTGGCGACGCCGATTACCCCGATCATCGGGAAGGCAGGGAGCTTCAGGTGGTCGAAGTAAACGTACCCGTCTCTGATCGGCAGAATCTTCGTTGCATGCCCCTCTACCTCATCGCCTAGTACACCCATCCCTTCACCGGTTACAATTGCCCCTTGTTTTGGTAGTTCGATCTTCTCGATGTGGATGGCGAGCGTATCACCGGGTTGAGCCCCATCCACGAACACCGGACCGGTCGCTGGGTTCACTCTGGAGAAATCCAGGTTCTCAAGCTTGTCCTCCAAAGTCCTGATCTGCCCGCCAAACGCATCGATCGTCTCGAAGATCACTGTACTTGGCGCCGAGACGGTGAGCGCAAGTTCCATGCTGGGCGCGAACGCGTAGATGCTATTGTTGGATTGCAGCCTCTTCATCCTACAGCCTCCTGTTGGCTTGACCTACCACGTCATCGGCACGTACCCATCTTGAATCGCTTTCGAGATAGGGGCTCCCACATAATCAACCTTGCAGCCTAGTTTGATGAGCAGATCGCTCACCCCGTATTTATCTGAGCACCATTTGCAGGCAACAGGGATTGTGCCCTCCGCAATTATCTCCCGCACCACTGCTTGCAGATCGGGATCGGTGCTGATTGTCACCTCTGATGGGCCAAAGAAATAGAGCAACGTATCGCTCATCCATCCCTGTTTGACGGCATTCCTTGCATACATTAGTCCCATCTCGAGTACCTTTGGATCTGCAGATACCAGGATTACAGCCAATCTATCGCTCATGCTTATCCTCCTTCCTCTACACACCAACGTACCGCGCATACAAGGAGCGGGCCAGCTTGGCATCATCCGTCCCCTTGATGATCGCACGCCCGTCCGCGAACACCGAGATCTCTTTATCGTGTGTGCGGAAGACTATGATGTATTCGGTCTGCTCCACCTCCCCCAGCGGGGAGAGCTTGGCGGAAAGCTCCGAAAGAGATATCTTCCCGGGCGTTGCCGGTGTTATTTGAATGGCATTTCGCCCACACAGTGATGTGATGATCTCTTCTTTCTCCGCATTCAGGAACTCGAATTCCCTCTTCCCGCAGCAGACGCACTCTGTCGCTCTCTCCACTTTCAAGGTGGAGAAAGTTTGCTCCCACACATCGATCGTCACCAATTGTGATTCTCCGGCTTCCCCCAATAGAAGTTTGATCGCCTCCGTACTCTCGCAGCCGGCGACAACCAGAGGAGCAGTGCTCAACACCCCCGCTGTATCACAGGTAGGAAGGGCCCCGGCAGGGGGAGGACTAGGAAAGAGACATCGCAAGCACGGTCCATCCGGTAGAATGGGCATCAGCAGCCCGCTTGTCCCGATCGCCGCCGCATATATCCATGGAATCCCGTGTTTCACGCAGGCATCGTTCACAACGAATCGCGTGTGAAAGTTGTCGGTACCATCCAAGACAAGGTCAACGTCCCGAATCAAGGACTCAATATTCGTGTGATTTACGTCCTTTACGATCGGCTCTAGGGTGATACTTGAGTTGATCCGCTTGAGCTTCTCGTAAGCGGCGATTGCTTTTGGTCGCCCAACATCGGCTTCGTCAAACAAGACCTGGCGCTGAAGATTGTTGAGCTCCACGAAATCGCGATCTATGATGGCGATATGCCCCACGCCGGCACGGGCGAGCGTGTTCGCTACCACGGAGCCAAGGGCGCCACAACCGATGATTGCCACCCGGCTCTTGAAGAGCTTCTCCTGCCCCTCAAGACCAAACTGAGGGAGGATCACCTGTCTAGAATATCGCTCCTCCATATCCTCTCCTCCCCTGTATAGATGTTCATCCGCCCACCGCGAGCAAATCCGATGGCGGTCAATCCCGCCCTTTTCGCAACCTCGATCGCCAGACTGGTTACCGCTCCACGAGAGATAACAAGCGGTATATTCGCCATGGCACACTTGTACACTATTTCCGATGATATCCGCCCCGTTGACGCAAGGAAGACCTGAGCAAAATCTATTCCCTTGCTCAACGCGTACCCGATCGCTTTGTCCACCGCATTGTGTCTGCCCACATCCTCAATAAGACAGAGCGCACCGCTTTTATCAACCAAGCCTACACAATGGACACCACCCGTGGCGCGGTGAAGAGAGGAGCTGAGGGCATCATGTACCCCCGAGGTCAATGCCTCAACGGTAATGTGCAAAGACGCACTAACAGTGGGAATCGATGCTTCGTCCAAGAAAGACGAACTGCCGCCGCAGCCACTCACAATCAATCGCCTGGGCGCGTGCAATGAAAGATCATATCCGGGAATCAAGACATGAACGCTTCCCTCTTTCACCTCCAATACATCTACCTCCGAGAGTCCATGGATCACCCCTGAGGAGTAGAGATGCCCAAGGACGAACTCCGAGACCATCCGTGGGCTGATCATGGCGGTTACAAAACGCCGGCCGTTGATGAAGACAGAAAGAGGGGTTTCGGTCGCGACGGTATCCATTACTGAGGCAATCTTGCCATCAATCAATCGCTTGCAAGCAAATTCCTTCTTCATGTCCATGGTTGTTTATGCACGAGAAAGAGCCCTATCAAGCGTGCTTAATAGGATCTCTACCTCCTCCTGCGTGTTATACAAGTAAAGGGATACACGAACCACCCCATCTGCGCGCCCCAGTTCCTTCATCAACGGTAAGGCGCATTGGTGTCCTGAGCGCACCAAGATCCCGGCGGCTTCATCGAGCAATAGCGCCACATCGTGTGGATGCATACCCTCAACGATGAACGGCACCACGCCAATCCGGCCGGCCGGCCCCTTCTCAC
Source organism: Candidatus Bipolaricaulota bacterium (assembly GCA_027007005.1). Classification (GTDB taxonomy): domain Bacteria; phylum Bipolaricaulota; class Bipolaricaulia; order UBA7950; family UBA9294; genus M55B144. The sequence goes on from JALTFO010000056.1 coordinate 4,243, forward strand.
CGACAATCTTCACCCTCTTGATGCACTCTAGCCCGGTGAGCAGTTGCTCGGTCAGACGCGCCTCATGCTCCTCCACCCATTCCATGCCCAGGGCGTTCAAGTAATCGACCGCCCGTCCCAGACCTATCACCCCGGCGATATTGGGAGTGCCCGCCTCAAAGCCCGTGTATCCCGGGACAAGCACGTATTCATCCACCGATACATCCTCGATTGCGCCGCCGCCCACAACCAGCGGAGAAAGCTGGGAGAGCAGATCCTCCCTCACCCACAGCACACCAGTTCCCGTTGGTCCAAGCATCTTATGGCCGGAAAAGCAGAGGAAATCACACCCTAGCCGTTTTACATCAACCGACATGTGCGGGACCGACTGAGCGCCATCGACAAGGAGCAATGCTCCCTTCTCATGACAAAGCTCGGAGAGCTTGGCTATGGGAGCAATCGTCCCCAACACGTTAGAAACGTGCGTAACCGCCACTAGTTTCGTCCTCTCATCGATCGCACCCTGGAAGTCATCCAACTCCAAATGCCCTGTTTGATCGCATTTAACGACAGTTACCTCCACTCCCAGCTTTCTTAGCCGCAGCCAGGGGAGGAAGTTTGAATGATGCTCCAGGTTGGTTGTCACAATACGATCGCCTGGTTGAAAGGAAATCCCTTGTGCCACGGTATTTATCGCGTATGTAGCGCTTTGGGTGAAGATAATCTCTTCTTCCTTCCCCCCGATGAGCGTGGCGATCTTACGGCGGGCCGCCAAGTATTTTGCCCCGGCAATCTGAGAGAGGTGATGAACACCTCGCCCTGTATTGGCGTTGTATTCCCTGTAGTATTCCGCCACCCCTTCGATCACAGAAATCGGGGTGAGGCTTGTAGCGGCGCTGTCAAGATAGATGACCTTTTTCGCCAGCGGAAAATCATTCCTTATTTCTTTGGTATCCAAAACTCCCCCACTGACCAATCCATCCTAAGGGATGCCAGAATTGCTGACATCTCATCACTTGTTTCGTGCGACGAGCTAGAAGTGCTTCAGGTACTTGAGCGTCTCCAGCATTTCCTCGACTTCCTCTTCGCCTTTTCCCTCATCGATCGCCTCGCGGACGCAGTGGCGCATGTGCGAATCGGCGACAGCGTGGGCAACCTTGGAGAGCGACGACTGTACAGCCGAGATCTGTTTTAGGATATCGATGCAGTATTGCTCCTCTTGCACCATCCGTTCTACCGCGGATAAGTGCCCAATTGCCGTGCGTAGCCGCTGGACAAGGCTCTTCTTCAGCTCTGGTTCCCTTGCTAGGCTTCCTTTGTGTTCCATAGGCATTCTATTCCATCTCCTTTGCCCCAGGTGGGGAGGGGTCATACATCGCTAGCATAACACAGCGTGTAAGTCATGTCAAGGGCAGGTTCATGTTGAGACGTAAATTCGTATCCATGAAACCTATCGACCTTGCTAGCCCACGTAAAGTCTATTTGACAAGAGGGAATTTAGGCATTTTTAGTGTTGTAGCCCAGCCCTAGTGGGGTAAGAAAATGAAGCAGCCTTTTCGCTCCTCAACATGCCACGTCTTTGGACTCTAACGAAGATTCTTGATCCGTCTTTACGTACAAAGTATGATAGTGGTAGGAAAAAATGAGCCTTGGGTGTTGGCCCAAGAGAGATATAAAAGGGAGGAAACACGATGGCCCCTACTTATTGGGATGCGGAGACGGAAGAAGCCTTCAAGAAACTATATGTAGACACATATGCGGAAGTTCCCTTAGCTGGATTTGATGGCGTTAAGCCAGGGTTGCGCTTTGGTTGGGATAAAGCGCTAGCAGATGAGTTTCCCGGTGAGACATGGGAAGAAGTGGAAGATGATTTGAGACGCACGTGGAAGGAGACGCACAAGAACCATGGTTCTTGGCAGGACATGAAGAAGCACGTTCGTCGTGGTTGGGAGAAGGCAAAACAGAACTGGAAAGACCTAGCAAGTCGTAGCAAGCGTAAATAGGGAATTACCCTTGCATGAACTAACTTCATGCAAGGGTAACATATCGTAACGCGCATTTTGGAGCGAGCAGGCAACTGATTCAGGCCTTCTTCTCCTGAGCAATGCGAGCAATCTCTTCGCCGCTTATTACCTCTTTTTCTTGGAGGATCTGTGCTACTTGCTCCAACGCGTCTGAATGGTCTGTAAGAAGCTGCGTCGCCCACTTCTGTGCTCCCTCGACGAGCTCCTTTACCTCGCGGTCGATCAACGTCGCAGTCTCCGGGCTGATCTCTTGTCTCAGTCCTGGGCTGCTCCCAAGATATCCCATCCCCGCGTCATTGAGATAGCGCACCGGCCCTAGGCTCTTGCTCATTCCAAACTCGGTGATCATACGCCGTGCGAGATCGGTCGCCCGCTCTAAGTCATTCGCTGCTCCGGTGGACGGCTCATTGAAGATAACCAGCTCTGCCACGCGTCCGCCCAGCATCACCGCCATCCGTTCCTTCAGTTCTTCTTCGCCCAGCAGGTACTGATCCTCCTCCGGCATCTGCAGCGTGTAGCCGAGCGCTCCCTTTGCAGTGGGAATGATGCTTACTTTGTGCACCGGGTCTGTGTGGGGGAGGAGCTGCGCCACCAGTGCATGCCCGCCTTCGTGGTAGGCGACCCTGCGCTTCACTTCGTCGCGTAGCGGCATCTTTCTTTGCAGTCCAGCCACAACCCGCTCGATTGCCAGATCAAAGTCGCCCATCGACACCGAGTCACTCTTCCGCCGTACAGCAAGAAGGGCAGCTTCGTTGACGATGTTTGCCAGATCGGCACCAGAGAAGCCGGGTGTGATCTGGGCTAGCCTGTCAAGATTGGCATCTTCACCAAGGGTCACGGGACGTGTGTGGATGAGGAGAATCTGCTTTCTTCCCTGCTCCGTGGGCAGAGTCACCTGAATCTGACGATCGAAGCGGCCTGGCCTAAGGAGCGCCTTGTCAAGCACTTCAGGGCGATTGGTCGCCCCCATGATCACCACTCCCTGATTAGGCTCGAAGCCGTCCATCTCAGCGAGGAGCTGGTTTAGTGTCTGCTCGCGCTCATCGTTGGTTCCTACACTACCAACGGTCGCCCGCGCCTGGCCGATGGCGTCGATCTCGTCAATGAAGACGATGCATGGAGCTTTCTTCTTCGCCTGTTCGAACAGGTCGCGCACGCGCGCAGCTCCCACGCCGACGAACATCTCCACGAAGTCTGATCCACTAAGAGAGAAGAACGGCACACCCGCCTCGCCCGCTGTAGCCTTGGCGAGCAGCGTCTTGCCCGTTCCTGGAGGGCCCACAAGGAGGACCCCTTTAGGGAGCTTGGCCCCCATGCGGGTGAAGCGCTCCGGAGTCTTGAGAAATTCGATGATCTCCTTCAGTTCAACCTCTACCTCATCGACCCCGCCTACATCATCAAACTTAACGCCGGTCATCTCACCGGAGATCTCGTGAGATTTGTTCTTACCGAGTAACATCGATTGCGGCCCGCCCTGCTTCATGCGGCGGTAGACGAAATACCAGATCAGCGCCAGAGGGAGGAGTGGAAGTATCCACCACAGGAGCGCCGTCATCGCTCCGTTCGACGGCGGTTGACCAGCGAACGTGACCCCGGCCTTGGTCAACTTGTCAACGAGTGTCGGGTCGTTTATGGAAACGACGTTGTAGACAGGCGGCGTCTTCTTTGAGGCATTTGCTTTTGTCGTGAAGAAGATACGCGTTGTTCCAACAGAGACGGTGTCGATCTTCCCAGCATTGAGGTCGTCCAAGAACTGGCTATAGGTGACTTCAGTCTGCTGGATCGCCAGCGGTTTCATCACCAGATCCTGAAAGAGCCAGACAAGCAGCACCGCGAGGACGATGTACCAGATGGAGAACTTGACATGCTTGCCTGGGTTCATGTTCACTTCGTACTTCCTCTCTTGCTCTTAGAATTTCCTTAATCTAACAGGGAAGCCCTCAGTTGTCAACTAGAATGGGGGTACTTGAGACCGGTACCGGTGTTAAACAGTACTACTTTCTCGTCGCGCGTGATCTCGCCACGATCGAGAAGCGCCTCCAGTGAAGCGAGGGTCGCACCGCCCTCGGGGCAGGCGAAAATCCCTTCTTCCCTTGCCATCGCATGTTGGGAGGAAATGAGCGCGTCATCGGAGACGGCAATTGCAGTCCCGTTGCTCTCACGGATCGCTCGCAAGATGAGGAAATCGCCGATCGCCTGTGGCACGCGCAGTCCGGCTGCAACTGTGTGAGCTCCCTCCCACGGCGCAGCAAACTCATCGCCCGCGGCGAGAGCCCGCGGAATAGGAGCGCATCCTTCCGCCTGCACGGAGACCATGCGCGGGAGATCGCTATCAATCCATCCCAACTCCTGCATCTCGGCAAACGCCTTCCACATCCCGATCAAGCCGGTCCCTCCACCGGTGGGATAGATGACTACATCGGGAAGCGTCCAATTAAACTGCTCGGCAAGCTCATAGCCCATCGTCTTTTTCCCCTCCACGCGGTATGGCTCTTTCAACGTGGAGACATCGAACCATCCGTTCTTTTCGGCCAGGGCATGTGCTTCTCTACCGCAGTCGGTGATCAGCCCATCGATCAGGTGCACATCGGCCCCGTAGGCAGCGCACTCCATGCGAAACGGCAGCGGAACATCGCTTGGCATGAACACGTGCGCATTTATCCCCGCACGAGCGGCGTAGGCCGACATTGCTCCAGCAGCGTTTCCCGCCGATGGAATAACGACCTCTTCCACTCCGAGTTCCTTCGCTCGTGAGATCGCCATACACAGGCCGCGCGCCTTGAACGATCCCGTCGGGTTTAACCCCTCGTCCTTGATAAACAGGTTTCCCATACCGAGGCGCGCTCCGCTGCGTGTCGCATGGATGAGAGGAGTGTACCCTTCACCAAGCGTGACAATGTTTCTATCGTTGTGTACAGGCAGGAGTTCGCGGTAACGCCAGAGAGACGCCTCGCGTCCGATTAGGTCCTCCTTTCTCAGGGACCTCTTAGCGTGCTCCAGATCGTAGCGAGCAAGGAGAGGTTTTCCGCATTTTGGACAGACAGTGTGTAGCTTTTCAGCATCGAAGGTGCTTCTACAGTAACTACACTCTAGATGGGAAAGGTAGCTCACGGGCGCCTCCTACTTGTCGGAAAGAGCCTTCTTTATCGACGTGACCATGCCTGCAGCGTCGAGGCCATACTCGGCAAGGAGCCTGTTCGCTGGTCCGGACTGGCCGAAGCGGTCATGCACCCCTACACGTAGAACTCGGGTTGGTAGGTTCTCGGAGAGAAGCTCGCACACGGCGCTTCCCAGTCCGCCATTTACCTGGTGTTCTTCCGCTGTGATGACAAGGCCGGTCTTCTTGGCGGAGGCTAAGAGCCTTTCAGCATCGAGTGGCTTGATAGTGGAGACGTTTACCACCTCGACGGAGATGCCTTCTTTTGCCAGCTCATCCCGCGCCTCCAGTGCGGCGGAGACCATCACCCCGCAAGCAAAGACCGACACATCGCTCCCCTCTGCAAGGACATGCGCCTTTCCCAGCTCAAACTGATAGTCATTAGGGAGGATAACGGGAAACTTAGCTCTTGCCAGGCGTACATAGACGGGGCCATCATCGTAGCTAGCGACAAAGCGAGTTACGGCTGATGCCTCAACTGCGTCGGCAGCGACGATCACCGTCATGTTCGGCAGCACGCGCATGTTTGATATGTCTTCGAGCATTTGGTGGCTTGCTCCGTCTTCACCGACGGTGAGCCCGGCATGCGTGGCAACGATACGCACTGGCACCTTGGGATAGGCGATCACTTGGCGAATCTGTTCCCATGCCTTTCCGGTGGCAAACATGGCAAACGTCGAAGCGAACGGATGATATCCGCTCATCGCCATGCCCGCGGCGATCCCCATCATGTCTGCTTCCGCTACCCCGATGTTGAAGAAACGATGCGGGTGCTCTTTCGCAAAGATGCCCGTCTTGGTCGAACCGGCGAGGTCCGCTGTCAACACAACGATGCGATCGTCCTCGTATCCTAGTTTAGCTAGTGTCTTTCCGTACGCGTCACGTGTTCCTTCGTAGCGATCGAATGTCACTTCGGCACTCCTTCCCAGTCTTTCAAGAATCTATCTATCCCTACGTCTGTCAAGGGATGGTTGAACAGTTTCTTTAAGATCTTGTATGGAACGGTGGCAATCTGCGCACCGAGGAGAGCGGCTTCCAGAACGTGCTGCGGATGACGGACGCTGGCCACGATGACCTCGGTTTCGAACCCGTACTCATCGTAGATATCGAGGATCTGGGAGACGAGGTTCATCCCATCTCCACCGACGTCATCGATCCGCCCGACAAACGGCGATACGAAGGCTGCCCCACACTTCGCTGCCAACAGTGCTTGGTTCGCCGAGAAGACGAGGGTGACGTTTGTGCGGATTCCCTCCTCAGACAGACCGACAACCGCCTTCATCCCTTCCTCGGTCATCGGTATCTTGATAACGACATTTTTGTGAATCTTTGAAAGCTTCCTGCCCTGTTCGATCATCCCGTCAGCGTCCAGGGCCGTCGCCTCGGCGCTCACCGGGCCGTTCACAATATCGCAGATCTCAGCAATGATCTGTTCAAACGGGCGCTTCTCGCGTGCCACGAGCGACGGATTTGTCGTCACGCCATCGATCAGCCAAGCCATCTCGGCAATCTCGGAAAC
>JALTFO010000057.1 GCA_027007005.1 Candidatus Bipolaricaulota bacterium
CCACGTTGTTATCAGGCCCCTTGACGCGGTCGTATAACTCACGCAATTTTCCATCGGATTCCTTGTAGGGGATATATGAATCCACATTGGAATGGACCTCCTTTTAGGTTAAATGTCGATTGCAAGCAAATTATTCTCGATAGCAGGGTAAAGCTTGTCGATCTCTTTTTGGATCTCAATTGTCTTTTGCAGCGCAGTGACGATGCGGCAGTAGGTTTTGATCTCGTCGAGGCTGAGGCGACGATCCTTCCGGTCCTTCAGCCACTTGTGGCAGACCTGATACCCGCCGATTTGGTGCTTCCACACCTCAGGTGGGACGCCCGCGAAGTACTGCGTCTTGTTGATGTAGACACGCTCGGTTTCAGAATCGTAGCGGAGGCCGTTCTTCCCGGTTCGGACGATCCCGTCGCCCGCACCCTCGATCCGGGCAATCGGTGTATCGAGCTCGTCGGAACGTAATAGATGGAGACCGACGAGCCGCTTCCCAAGCGTGACGAGTTTCTCGAAAAGATCACGATCATTGGTGAACGGAATCCGTGGGAAATCAGTGCGGAGGAAATCGGCATACTTCTCCCGGTAGACGTTGGAGTAAAGGATGGCATAGATGTAGTGGAAGATGTCCTTTGCCGTCGGAGGTGCTTTAAATAATATAGTTAGTGAGTCCATAATACTAGTGCTTATATTAACTGTCAGGTTATCTACTTCTACATTAGTCGTAAAAAGGGTTTCTTTTGTGATCTTGGGATAGAGATATAGAGGGAAAGTAGTATCTCTACCTTTATTATCAGCCATAAATAATCCGTCAGCAGTAATTCTATCTGAACAGAGGATATAGTTGCCAATAATAGGCCGGAGCGTCTGCCTTTTCACAATTAGAGCTAGGTTCTCTTTCGTAAGATGCCGCATCACCTCTTTGCGATCACGATCAATTGCATCGGAGTGGTAGAAAAGCCAGCGTGTGTCGAACGGCCGATAGAGACAAGGAACAATCTTCTTCTCCCAGCTTTTATCTTGTTGAATCTTCTTTCGCTTTTCTGTGAGGCTCCAACTATCTGTGTCCTTCAGTTTGAACGTCTCACGGACGAAATCATCGGGCAGGCTCGGATCGATAAAAGTGCGGATACGGCGTTTCAGTGCTTCCTTATCGAAGTCGATCACGAAACGGTCTCGGTGTGTCTTGATCCCCGTGCTCTTGACCGGGAAGATATCAGTGACCTTGACGAACTTCTGGTAGCGTGTGAGTACTGTATCATCGCGGGGGATGAACAAATAGAATTCGGACTGAGGCTGGATTTCCTTCCAATCGGTAGAGGTCCAATCGTGCTTGTCGAGCCAGTCGTATTTAGCCTGCCGCAGGCCGTATAGCTCGGCGTGAGAAACCTGAAACATGCCAGCTTTCCCAGATTTGCGCTTGATGAAGAAAGCAATTGCCACGCCTTGGCGGATGTCGAACACGTTCTCGTCCTTGGAACCGTCTGGGCAGCGTTCCTTTTTGAGAGCGTTTCCGTGTAGGTTGAGAACATAGATCTCGCTGAACGTGTGCATCAAGTGTTGACGCATCCCACGGAAGGTCGGGTTGTCGAGGTAGGAGTGGTTGGTGATCATCCCGATCACTCCTTCGCCTGCCTGCGCGATCTTCCACTCGGCAAACCGGATGAATTTCACATAGTCATCGGAGAGCGGCATTAGATTCCTCTCATCCCGAACCGTTTCTTTATAGGCGTCCATCTCCCGCTTGATGAACTTAGACCTATTAGATGAGCTTACCGAATACGGCGGATTGCCGAGGATGACGAGGATTGGGGTCTCCCGCTTTACCTTCCTTGCTTGGTGCGATTCGTGCGCAAGCGAGGACAGTCCCGGAAGTTTCGCCTCGGACAGTTCCTCCATCTCCAGGGTGTTGGTGAGGTAGAACTTCACCCGCTCATCTGGCTTGAGCTTGTAACCGAGTTCCTCAAGGAAGAAGGACATCTTAAGGTGGCCGATTGCGTAGGGGGCCATCATCAGCTCGAACGCGTAGAAGTTCTGCAGGACGTGATCGTGCAGGAAGCTTGCGCGGCTCCCCTCTCCGTACTTGCCCACGAACTCATCCACTGCTTGCTGTGCCGCCTTGGCCACAAAGGTCATCGTCCCTGCTGCCGGATCGAGGAGAGTAACACCATCTGACGCGAGACCATCTGATTTTCCGAATTTCTCTTTTAGGATCTCATGGAGTGAGCGGACGATGTACAAAACGACCGATTCAGGGGTGTAGTAGACACCGCGGCGCTGCCGCTCTTGCGGGTCATATTTTTTAAGGAACGTCTCGTAGAAGTGGACGATCGGATCGGCGCCTTTGCCTTCGTGAAAATAGCGGTGGAGGATCTCGCCGACGTCGGAGACGGCGAGAACCTCAGCGATGTCGTCCACGATCCATTCGAGCGATTGTGGGAGGTCGCCGAGGGAGATGAATCGGAACATATCGCGCAGGATACCGATCGTGTGCGGGATCGCGTTGAACGCGACGCGGCGGTTAAATCCTTCTTTTGTCCGCACGCGGGCGGCAAACAGACCGTAAGTAATCGTCTGGGCGTAGAGGTCAGCAAAGTCCTCCAGCTTTAATCCGCCGATCAGGTACCGCTGAAACGCTTCATAAAATCCGAGGAGATCGCCGGTTCCCCGCTCTTTTTCCTGAGCGAGCTCCTGGGCCACGACCTCATCACGTAGGAACCGAGTGCGGACAGCGAGCGCGGTGGCGAGAGATTCGGCCGAATAGAGCTTGGGGAGCGAAAACGAGAAGAACTTAGAGAGAAGCTTCTCGAACTCATCGGCGTGTTCGAGTGGCGGGATTCTGCCAAGTTTGGTGGCGACAAATGGTCGGGCGATCTGTACCGAGTCGACGAGTTCCCCATTCCGGTACAGACGAAACTCGGTAAAGTTGGTGAGGATTAGGTTGGGAAACGTGCCTCGGTAGCGTTTGAGCTGTTCTGTCTCTGAAATTCTCTGGAGATCACGTTCGCGCGGTGCCTTCGCCTCGATGTAGCCGATGATGTGTTGCTTGCCGTCCCAGACGCGGAAGTCGGGGTTCCCCGCCTCAGTCTTCTTTGGCTGCGCCGTCACGTGGATTTTGGGGTGGCCGGTTGCACCCGCATAATTGGAGAGGAATGCAGCAAGCGCTGGATAAAAACTCTCCTCGCGGGCGTCGCCTTGCCACAGGACGTCGAAGAGCGCTTTGAGATAATCCTTGAACAGCTTCAGATCGGTCCTCCTTTCTGGAATCGCTCCATTTATATCATAATCGCGCGCGAAAAGGAATCTTACTCGTCGAACCGGGCGATGCTGCGTGTCTTCCCGGCTTGATCATGCGGTCTTTTAGCAGTATAAATTACACCACTATAAGGA
>JALTFO010000058.1 GCA_027007005.1 Candidatus Bipolaricaulota bacterium
TGGCGAAATCTAGGTTGTTATCGATCATCACCTGCAGCGCCCGGCCGGCAAGGGTCTTGCCCTTGTACTCATCCACTGGCTTGGCATAGATCCGGCCCTGAGGGCGAAAACGATATCCGTAGATCCGGCCTCGCGTCTTAAGCTCGTGCAGAAACTCTGGAGCGAGCGTTTCGTGCAGCGCGCGCGGGACATAGCGCAGGGCGTTCTTCACCGCGACTATAGTCTCGGCACGCGTCAGGTTGTACCCCCGGTCAGGCGCGCGCCGCATCTCAGGATCAAACTGCTGCTTTGCAGGTAGTTCCTCCGGTAATTTGATAGTCATAACTGAGGAAGCATCGTTACGTGTTTGCATTGTCTATTCACCCGCAGGCAGTATAGGTGGAAGATAGTTTACCTGTCAAGGTTCTACATCCTCAACACTGCCTGAGCCTCTAAGAATGGTATCGATCTTCCCCTTTATTTGCGGGTAATGTGTGCCTTGCCAGTAAAGCTTCCCGCAACCCGTGCAGATGAAGTACTTATCTAGCCAGAGAGCTGTCTTAGGAGGTATGCGTTCAAGCACATCTTCCTTGGAGACAGGGACAATCACGCCGTTGCACGTGGGACAGCGAGTGAGCAGCTTGACCTGGCTACGCAGATCGAAGCGATGGATGATCTCGCGTGCTTGCTGCACCGGGTCGATCGAGCGTACCCAGTAGCCGCGTGTCACGGCACCGTTCTTCAGCAGCATCCTATCGCGAGTAAGGATGATCCGTCCCGATCTTGCCGCAATCTGGACAATCTCTTCGTCCGTGTAGTCGTTCTCGTGCAGCGTGTCGAACCCGAGCAGTCGCAGGTAGTGGGCAAGTTTGCGTAGATGCCCGTCTGCGATGAACGCGGTATGCCGTAGCGGTTTTGGGCGGAGCTTGACAAGCGGGCTTACATCCAGGCTCTCAAAGACCGGATAAACGGCAATGCGATCACCGTCCTGCAAGCGGTAGGCAAAGCTTACAGAGGAATCGTTAGCCAGTATGACTTCCACTTCTACGTGTGGCACACCTAGCGCCTCAATTGCGTCCTTAATTCCTGGAGTTCCGTTGAACACGTAGTCGAATGCGTGTTTCTTTCGTTCTGGCGGAAGAAAGTCGTTCAGCTCTGCATAGAAGCGAAACCTCGCCCTGTTCATAGGTCAATACTACGATCAGGAAGTGAGGTTGAACAAGGACGCCCTGCACGAGGCTGGTGTTTGATTCCTACTATTCGCCATAGAGCGCTGTGAAGTGGTATCCTAGCAGGGAGGAGGTTATCGACGATGATTCCGAAGATTCCTAGCTCCGATGAAGACTTGCTTTCCGAGTGTGAGGTGGAGACGTTCCGCTCCAGCGGGCCAGGCGGTCAGAACGTGAACAAGCGCGATACAGCAGTGCGACTTCGTCACCTCCCCACGGGGATCGTCGTAACCTGCCAGCGCGAGCGCAGCCAGTATCGCAACAAGCAAATCGCGCTAGCAGAACTTCGCAGCAAGCTTGAGGCCCTTTCACAACCACCGCGGCCGCGCATTCCAACCGTTGCTCCGAGAAGCGTGCGCAAGAAGGTTCTCGACTTCAAGAAACGCCGAACGGAGAGAAAGAACCTCCGAAAGAGACCAAAGATCGAAGACTAAACTGTACAATCTCTCGGTACCGCGCGCTTTGGCTGTGAGATACCCAACGTGGCAGACCAGCTGCCACGCTACATCACCAACATAACACAAATATGGCTTGGTATCCTTATTTTATGTATTAGATGCTCCCCTGTAGCGTTGCACCCTGTGTGCAACGTTGCGCTTTGGCTCCCGGCAAGATAAAGCACAGATCCACGATACGATCCTAAATGTGTCGCCCGGGCACGCCAATATTGATTGCCACACAGTCTTGACTCAGGCCCATCGTTTCAGAAATCCCTCGAGTAACACCTCGCCAATCTTGTACTTAAAATGCTTTGAGGCCATCTTCACCGAATGCTTCAAAATCTGTCAGCCTTTTGTCGTTTGAGTAAATCGCTTCAGCTTCGGCTGCTGTGGATGCGAGGACCCTGAGACGTTCCTTGATTGGTAGTTTCATCAACTCAATAGCTGAATGCGTCAGTTTTTTTCCGATCACGTGACACTGCTCTTGTGTCCACAGAAGTTACTACATCCTTGCTAGTATTACCTCTTAGTCCTTGTGGACTGGTCTTGACGTTCATTGCATGCCTCCGAATGGAAGTATACATTCCCGCCTACGATCGGCAAACGGGATTATTGCGCATCGCCGAGCAACGTGGAATCTTACATAGAGCTTTCGCATCCTGACATTTCCACCAATTTGAAGAATTGCCTGATCTCAGGCATGGATTGGCTCTTGACGCAAGGCTGGAAAAACATCTTCAGGCTTCTGCCCCGTTACCTACATGTACAGGGCATCTGGACGCAAATCGACTTCCTTACCCCAAGTCAATTCACCCGAAGTGCCAACGCGGACATCGCGGAACACACGGTAATCGCCCCACAGAGCAAACACTCCCTTTCCTACCAGGTGTGAAAGGTCAACAATTCCGCGCTTCCCATAATCGAAAACAAGGTCCAGTTTGTAGTCCTCCAACACCTTGACAGCTACTACTTTGTGCATATTCGCCTCCGCTCCGCTTCCACTCTAGCACGGTTTCCCGCATCTTGCAATCGGCATCCTGGGCACTTTGGCTTCCCAAGTGGGCAAATGGGAGGGATTGGTCGGCAAAATTTGCACAAAGGAAAGATCCTGCTTCACCACGAAGGACACGAAGAGCACGAAAGGGTCAGGAAATGGAGCGATTGGTACCACTTGTAAGCTTCTTAAGTTCGAGACGCCAATTACCGCATTTGACAATTCTTCGACTTTCCTTTTTCGAGCTCTTCATATCCTTCGTGCTGAATTAGTCTTGGCAAAGAAAAGCGCCCGCACATTTGCACGGGCGCCCCTTGTTATCATTCTTGTTGTTAGCGATTTCTACAGCGCTTGCAGTGCCTCCAAATTGACGTTCTCCGCCACGAGTTTTCCCAGGATCTCCACTTTATCGGTGTCGTCCTTGGTTAGCAGCGGCTCCAGTTCTTGCACCTGACGCGCTGTGGCATAGGTGTCGCTCGGGACAAGCAAGATCGGCACCTTGTCCTGGCTTGCTCGGTTGATAACGTTCGCCGGAGGAATGATGTTATTCGTCAGCACGATGCAAGACATTCCGCCAGCCTCCAGCGCAGCCAAGATCATGTCACTACGATCTCCACTGGTGATGATCAGTTTGTCGCTCTTTCCGATCAGCGGATCGGCGAGGATCACGGATGCGGACATCGCCCCGACGAAGGTGTGGCGGATCTTCTTATCCAACCCATCTTCGCCTGCGA
>JALTFO010000059.1 GCA_027007005.1 Candidatus Bipolaricaulota bacterium
GGCCTCAGCCATGCGCGATTGGATTTCAGCATCCAGCTCCTCCTGCAACTTGTCGAACGCAGCCGCGATCTCTTCCTCCGTGCGGCATTCCTGATACACTTGGGCAATGCGCCGCTCGATGTCCATTCCGGATTCCAGCGCGCCGAGCACCTCGTCGCTTGCTCCGAACACACCGTCGAACAGGCGGAACTTCTGGCTTAGGAGCTGGTACACGCGCTGATCGGCGGCGTTGCGGCGATTGAGGAAGTTGAGCACCACCACGTCGTGTTTCTGGCCGTAGCGGTGACAGCGGCCGATGCGTTGCTCGATCCTCTGCGGGTTCCACGGCAGGTCGTAATTTACCACCAGGGAACAGAATTGCAGGTTGACGCCCTCAGCAGCGGCTTCCGTGCCGATCAGGATCGTTGCTCGATCGCGGAAGTACTCCATGATCGCCGTCTTCATATCGACGGCGCGCGATCCTGTAACAATGTCCTGTCCTTCGTGCCGCTTCAGCCAGTCCAGGTAGATGTGCTTGGACATGGGATCGTTGTTGGATCCGTTTATCATCACAATCTGCCCCTCATAACCGTTTTGGCTGAGGAGATCGAACAGGTACTCCTGTGTCCGGCGCGACTCGGTGAAGATGATCGCTTTGCGCTCGGCCCCCAGGGATACGGCACGCTCAAACGCAGTCGCCAGAGCTGGGATCAACGTTTCTCCCTTGGCATTCACGGTGATCGATGTGGCCAGTTTGGCGTACGAGCGAAGCTCATCCAACTCGCGATTGAGAAGGTCAAGCCTTGGAGTTTTCACAGCCGTAGGATTCACAGCCTCGCTGAGCTCCGAGTTCTCATCTGATAACTCCTCTTGGAGAATCTCCAGATCTTCCAGATCGTTCTCGTCGAGAAGAGTGGTTATGTCACCCGAAAGGTGCTCCAAACGAGCGGCAAGCCGTCGCAGCGTGCCAGCGATGGCGAACGTGGAGGATGCAAGGAGCTTGCGTAGGACCAACGTGATCAGCGCGCGCTGGCTGGCAGGTAGCGCAAAGAGGCTATCGCGTTGAAGGTAGGAGGAGATTATATCGTACAGTCGCTGTTCTTCATCGGTTGGCTCAAACTCCTGTGTGATGGCAATGCGCTTTGTAAACGGGATGTACTCGACAACTTGCTTGCGAAGCGTTCGTGCACAGATCTGTTCGAGGCGGGTGCGGAGCGCCTCGTTACGGCCGTCCTCACTTCCAGCACGGACGAATTGGTCCCGAAACGTGTCCGGGTCGCCGAACACATGCTCGTCGATCACACTGACAAGGCCGTAGAGCTCCATCAGAGAATTCTGAAGTGGTGTCGCGGTGAGCAGAAGCTTCGGCGCCTGACCGAGGGCATCTGCGATCCTGCGTGCCAGTTTGCTCGACTTCTTGTACACGTTGCGGAGTCGATGCGCTTCATCGATCACTACAAGATCCCACGGAACCCGGCTGATCTCCCATTGCTTCGCGGAAGCGAAATGGTAGGAGCAAATCACAACGTGTCCTGGTGCCTCGAATGGGTTTGCACGGCCGGCCTGGCGAGCTTGATTGAACGCCTTGGAATCGAGAATCGTAGTGGGTAGGTAGAATTTTCCTTCCATCTCCATCTGCCATTGCTTGCGCAGGCTTGCCGGCACGATGAGGAGAATCCGGCGTTTCCGTTCCGCCCAGCGTTGTGCAATGGCTAACCCGGCCTCAATAGTTTTTCCCAGACCGACCTCGTCGGCAAGGATCGCGCCGTTTGACAGTGGTGAGCGAAGGGCGAACAGCGCCGCGTCTACCTGATGAGGGTTAAGATCCACACGGGCATTAGCGATCGACCGCGACAGGTTCTCAACGGAATCCGCTGGGCGTTTCAAAGTCAAAAGCTGCGCCCAGTATTTACTATGGTACGGCGTAGTCATTGCGCCATCCTGAGGGACAGAGCTTGTCCAATTTGCGGATCGCGGGCGTTGATGTAGCTCGTGACGAAGGAGGCGTAATCGGATATGAGCTTGTCACGAATACTGAATACGTTCATAGGGTTCCTCGATCGGTCCGCCCAGAACGCATTTTGCTGCTTGTCGTCACCATCGACCAGCTTGCCTGTCGGGGTTGTTTCCACATTGTAGGTATTAGTTTATAACTTTACACATTCCCGTACAAGCCCGGTATTGAGGGTCTCGCAGACAGCCATGCGAACTACGTGCGTAGCGTCGAAGCTCGCTTTCGACGTTGGGCTTTGCCTTGTAAATCGTGTTGCGCACACAACGTGGCAGACAAGCTGCGCACGCTACAGAGGTCTCTTGTATCTTCGTGCTCTTCGCTCCCCTCGCGGTTTAAACTTGCCTCAGGGGGGATGCTCGCGCGATGTGTTGAGGCTAGATGCAAGGTAGGTAGCAGAGACGTCTCCAATCGGTATGATTACATATCGAAAAGATCCATGAACGAAAATAGAGAAATCAGGATGGATGCTCTACGCCACCGAGTGCATATCGGAAGTAAGTGGCACACAGGAGAATTAGCAGCCAGGAGGTAGCATGACGAGCTCAAGAGGCAAGGCAATACGCAGTAAGATAGCATTCTGCCCAACCATGAAGCCCTTTATGAACAATTTAAGTGATATAAAATGAACTACCCCGCCGCAAGCGGACGGGGTATCAAGAGGCATTGTGAACGGAACGCCCCAAGGGGCGGGGAATCAACCCCAGTAGGGGATTGAACATGTTCCTATACCGAGCGCGGGGCAAGCCCTCTTCCTCCTGCAAAGTGGGGCAGTGGACGGTGTGATAATCGGTAGATATGCGAAGCAAAGTGAACTGCCAGAGTGTAGATATGCGAAGCAAAGTGAACTGCCAGAGTCAAGCAATTTCGTAAAGTTGCGAGGTGGGCAGACCCTTGTGTATCGACAGAAGACAGGAATACCTGTAGAATCCCTGAAGGGGATAGACGTCATCACATACCTTTCCCCTGAGCGAATATCACATCTTTCCAGCTTTTTTAGACATATTAAACACTTAGAAAGCCTTGAGGATTGCCTGAACTTTCGCCTTGAGGTCCCAGTGATAATCGATTGGAACGATTACAGGGACGATTTCGAGCTACTGATTCCCATGAACAAGATGGGTGAGAAGGTGCAGGAATTCAGAGCACCAGTGCTCTATCATATCGGGATCCCTGATGAGATTGTCTTAAAAATACAGGGATCTACATAGCATCCTTGATGAGCGCTACAGAGGTTTTTTTACATCTTCGTGCTCTTCGCGTCCTTCGTTCGCAGCCCATAGGGCCGCGTGTCTAGCCGGTGCAAGTCCGGTTGCGGGAATTGACTGTATACCCGCATAGTATATCCGACGTCTCTTGGAGGTGACTTTAGG
>JALTFO010000060.1 GCA_027007005.1 Candidatus Bipolaricaulota bacterium
AGCTTGCCGAAGTCCTGTGTCCAGTAGTGCGTATACGGGCTCCCAGGGACCTGAGCGTAACCGACCCCAATGTCACAACAACTTGTACCAAGGATATTTGCCCGGTGTGGCGGACTGTTCATCCATGCCTCCATGACCTCTGCGGGAGACGCTTGCCCGCTAGCAATGTTCTCAGCCCATGCGCTCCAGGTGTATCCTGCCGTTGTTATTCTATCTCCGGGAGTTGTGCCTTCTGGCGTGTTATGAGCAAAATAGCCCCTGTTCGCCATGTCCAGCGAATGGTCCCGGGCGGCGTTAGCCAAGGTCTCGTTTGGTGCGTACGCGTAGAGTCCTCGGATGCTTCGCTCTTGATTCACCCGAGCATAAACGTCCATCTCCGTGGTTGACATTAGTGGAGCATTGGCCATCGAAGCAAGCCTGTCCGCGCCCACCTCAAGTGTAAGCTCGCGAATCACATGAAGGGGTCCACCGTCGTTTCGAACCTGAAACCGCCGTCCTTCGACCACCGTCGTACACGAGACAGTAGACTCGTTAAACGCTAGGATGACCGTTCCCGTTGAGGGAGGAGCGATGTGTCCGATCCAGATCCACCCTCCGACAGGGCTGCGTTCCAGGCGATCTAGCTTCGCCAAAACCACCATGTCATCGAACAGGTTCAATGATAAACTGGTGGCGGGAACTATCTGACCATCTGCTGCTATGCTCCCCACAATAGAGGTGTTTACAGTCACGAAACGAAACCGTACGACTCCGTACTTGCCCGACAATCCCGGACTACCTTGTCCATTAGGAACTGCCTGAAACAGAGCATTGTCCACCATTGGACCTTGCGTGAAGGCACAGACCGACACAAGTGATAATACAAAAAGCATAACTGATAATACATGTAGTCTAAACCTCATTTTTGTCTCCTCCTATCGATTGAAGATCTTGCGTTACGCCGGATCAACCAGCAAAGTCAGTGTACAGTCTTGTTGCGGCAGGAGCAAAAGTGGCGATAGTCCCGGGTTGATATTCAACGTGGGTAGGTACTCTAAGAAGCATCAAAACCATCCGATTTTGGGAAGCAACTATCGACCGTATGTAGATGATAGCTTTCTGCGTTATAATTATGATGTCAGCTTATCTAAGAGGAGGAAGATATGAAGCGCATTGGTGTTTTGTTGATTAGTGCGGTGTTCATGGGATTGTGGTTAGGAGTAGCTGTATCGGGAGCAGATGTGCCACCTGGATTTGGCGAGGGAACGGCTTTTTCCTATGGTATTGGTGCCCCTGCTATCGCTCTTGGTGGAGCTTTTGTGGCACTTGCAGATGATTCTTCAGGTAGCTACTGGAATCCTGCTGGTATAGTGAATGCGAGAGGGTATCGCTTGGGGGGAATGTATATCCCCGGTGGAGTATCGAGTATCGGTGGTTTGGACTCTGCTTTTCAATACATCAGTCTGTCTGCCACCCCCGTTCAAACTGGTAGCCTATCTGGTCTGGGTGTTGGTGTTTCTTGGGTAAATTATGCGATCTCTGGCAGCCTCGGTGAGGCCGGCATGTTATCTGATAGCAATTCTCGTTTCCTATTCTCACTAGGGTGGAAGGCTGATCTGAGCGATTGGACCATAGCTGTTGGGGGAAACGCGAAGTACTACGTGCATGCCACAAGGGCTGGAGCAGAAGCCGGAGTGGCAAACGGATTCGGGTTTGATCTTGGTGTACTTGTACAAGGGACTGTAGCAGATGTTCCTGTTTCATTTGGCCTTGTTTCCTTAGATACTAGTGAAACAGTTCTAAAGTGGCACGGAACACGCGGTGAGCCATTGGCTTATGTCCCTTGGGTTGTTAAAGGGGGAGTAGCGGCACGGCTGCTAGATGGGCTTGTATCCTTAAGTGGTGACCTTGAGTACCCAATACCATATTTCCATGCAGATACTCCTGGCTTTTCCGAACCAATGCGTGTGCATTTTGGGGTAGAAGTTGCTCCAATTGAGGAATTCGTTCTACGTGGAGGTGTTATAGCTTCGAAAGATGGAGTGACAGCACTGAGCGCTGGGGTTGGTCTCACGCCCTGGGAAAATATCGTGATCGATTATGCATATCTACACAAGAAGGGAAGAATCGGCGGTGATGTGCATGTCTTTTCCGCCGAATTTACCTTTTCGGTAGCGGGTAAGTAGCGAGAACAAGGCCACATGCTGATCAGGCCTCAAGCAGGAATTCTTCGATAGCTATGGGGTCAAAGAATCGGTTGGCGTGTTACGCTGGCCGATTCTTGCTCTCTACGCATCAATGTACTCTTGTAGGGAAAATGTGGTGCTAAATTGGTTCTGAAAGAGGCCTGTACATTTGTTGTGCCAAGGCAGCGAGTGTATATAATACTGTGTCTCGTGGATTCGAATAACGACGGTTTGATAGTCACAAGGCGGCGTTGTAAACGCAATAGGGGCCGTGATGTATTTTTTGGGGGGCTAGATTGACCATGCAGAAGATGTTGGCTTTGCTGCCTAAGGAGAGTATTGCGGGTCTCTTTCTCATCAGCTTGGCTCTGACGCTCTTATCAGGGTGCGCGCTACTTGATTCTCCGCCAATTGCCAGCTTTGTTATGTCTGCAAATGGGAAGGCGGCACCACTGACTGTAGCATTCGATGCCTCGGGGTCGAGCGATCCGGACGATGATATAGCTGGGTATGATTGGGATTTTGGTGATGGAGGGACCGGAACGGGAGTTACAGTGCAACATGTATTCGGTAGAGTAGGTACGTACAGGATAACGCTAACAGTGACTGATCGTGAGGGAAAGACAGCCTCTACAACGAAAGAACTGAAGGTTACTACTGGAGGATCTACGCCATCGCCTCCTCCGCCTCCACGCATACAGGGTGTTATCAGGAAATAATCGAATTCATATAAGAATTATTACTTTCTGTAAAGTTGCCTAATACAGAAGTGTGACGGGTGGTTTATCTGATGTTGTTCTTAACATGAACGGAGCAGCCGGTCTACCAAGAGACCTGCCATCACTCCTCCCACATGCCCCTAATGCGGTTTGCGATGTCCACTTCGGCATCGATGCCCATCGACGTATCATCACCCATCTCGTACTCCAGGTGTACCTCATCGATGCTTGTCATCACCTCGTCGGTGAAGAAGCGGCAGCGCTGGGCGTAGGTGTGCCCGTCGGTGAGGGCGTACCACTTGAAGTAGTATCGTAGCGGCCAGGTGATGTAGAGGAAATCACGCGCTCTCGTCAGGGCGACGTAGGTCAGCCGCAGCTCCTCTTCGATCTCTTCCTGCGACCCGGTGGACATGTCAGAGGGGAGGAAACCATCGGCAGCG
>JALTFO010000061.1 GCA_027007005.1 Candidatus Bipolaricaulota bacterium
TGGGTCTAGCTTTTCACCCTTAATCCAACAGTTCGAAAGTAGCGTTTTTAGCAAACGGGCCCTTTCCTCATCTGGTTGCTTCATATACAGAATAGGAGCGGTGGGGAAAGCTGTACCGCTTGGCATGCTGAGTTTTAAGCGGAAGACTTACCCTAAAAATTATGTATCACTTTGGCCTGATGGTCAAGCTCATACCTCAGGGTGAGAAGTTCATAACTCACCGCCCGAACCGTGGGTATGGGCTTCGTAGTAGACCCCTGAATTTGGTCACTGCCTGCTTTTTCTTCATCGTAAGCGCCATCTTTGTTTCCCTGTTTCATCTATAGTCACTCAAGGAGACGACCATAGCTTCATCCCATGGGATAAGTCCGTGGGAGAATGTTCCACAGGGTGAATCTCTCGTTTTGAGTACATTTCTACATGAGGCAGCAATCCCATTTCGCATACATTTCTGGCGGGGTAATGCGTTCACTTGACTTTGGGAGGGAGACTCTATAATATAATACTATGATCAGCTCATCAGACAAGCAAGAAGGTTAAATCAATGCTTCAGAAAAAGATATTCAGCCCAGTACAGGCCACTAACCTGAGTCATACTATCGTAGAGCGCCTGACTAAAGCAATCGAGCAAGACGACCTTAAGCCAGGGGAGAAGCTTCCATCCGAAAAAGAACTCATGGATGCATTTCAGGTAGGGCGATCAACGGTGCGCGAAGCTTTACATTCTCTGGTCGCTTTGAAACTGGTGGAAGTTCGTGCCGGTAAAGGCTATTACGTAAGAAAACCTAACGACAGTATGCGCGGCAAGGACCTAGTCGAGTTTACCCTATCAGAGCAGGACTTTCTTGATGTTATGGAAGCGCGTGAGGAAATAGAACCGCGGATTGCACGGATCGCAGCTGAGCGTGTCCTCCCAGAAGACCTGGAAACCCTAGAACAGACTTACGCAAAAATTGAGGAGGAGGTGAAACAAGGGACCTACCATGACTACCGTCGCTCGGGATCCGTACATATTGATATCGCGCGCGCTAGCCACAACTCTGTATTCATCCGAATAATGGAGACTCTCATCCCTTTCTTCCCCAGCCAAGTCCGAGGGCGGTCTATCCCTACGCAAGAGGAAATGCGTATGCATCGGAAATTGATCGATGGGCTGTACGAGGGGGATCCCGATAAGATGGAAAATCTTATGCGTGAACATTTGGCACTAACACGAAAATTCTACTTAGATGCGCTGCAAAAAGGGGGTGATAGGAGCCGGTGATGAGACTAACTCGTTGGGAAGGCCAACCAATTATTCAAGCAAAAAGGAGGTCGAGATGAAACAAAGGATCCAGTTGGTCTTAGTTGCAACCCTAATTGGCGCTTTGGTTATTGGCGCGATGACAGTAACCACTCTAGCAGGGACAAAAAAGGACAGGTTCTTCACAGTCACACTAATTGTCCCAATTGGAAATATTCCTCGAGAGAAGGCAGGGCAGATCATTGCTCGTGACCTGGAAAAGATTGGAATCGGAGTTAACCTAAGGTACATGGAATTTGCCTCAATTACTCCCCGCTGGAAAAAAGCCGCACAAACTGGGGCTACCTTCGATGAGGGTGGTTACGATATGTACATGGTCCAAAGCTCGTTGAACGCCACCATCGATCCTTCAGGAATTTACCAGCGTTACGCTTGTGATCAGTTCTATCCTAATGGCAATAACCGCGTGCGGTATTGCGACCCAGAGTTTGATAAGATAATCTATCAGGCTCTAGCTACACCTGACGATCAGAAACGGTGGGCACTCTGCCAACAAGCGGAGAAGATCCTCTACGACGACTTACCGACTATCCCTCTGTGGCGACCGTCTCAATTTTATGGAGTCCGCAGCACAGTGAAGTTCCCGGAAGGGAAAGATCTTGTATACTGGAGTACTTACGCCTTCCGATGGGCATGGCGGGATATTCCCGGCAAGACCAAGGATCAAATGAGCCTTCGCGACCGGACCCTGATCTACGCCTCGCCCAGTGACATCGATACCTTCCTGCCTGGGTACAGTGGGAGCAGCTATTCTGACCGCGGTGTTTACAACATGGTCTACGATCGTCTGATCCAGCCGCTCTATGCGAGCCTCAGCCGTGGGCCCAAGGAAGAGCATCACCCGCGCCCGGCCCTTGCTCAGAGTTGGGATGTATCCCCGGATGGGAAGACGTGGACTGTGCATCTTCGCAAGGATGTTACCTGGTCGGATGGGGCCCCATTCACTGCTGATGATGTCATCTACACGTTCAACTTGATCACGGATCCAAAGGCCGGCTATGGATCAGATAAGTTCATCAAGCAATTTGGCATAACCTGGAAAAAGCTTGATAATTACACCGTCGAATTTGATTGCCAGAAGTTCACGCCGCTATTCGCCGATCACATACTCGATACCTACATCCTCCCAAGTCACCTGTTATCCAAGGTACCTCCGGAGGAGCTCAGCAAATCCGGTTTCAACACCGGCAAGCAAGTGGTCGGGACCGGCCCGTGGATCCTAGTCGACTATCAACCGGGGCAGTATCTCAAGTATAAGGCTAACGATAACTACTATGGCGGCCGCCCGTGGTTCGACTACGTAGTAATCAAGATCATACCACAGGCAGCAACAGCCTGGTACGCGTTGAAGACGGGAGAAGTGGACGTTACTGAGCGGTGGTACGGGTTCACCCGCGAGTTGCAGGAGGTAAAGTCCGATCCCAATCTCTACGCCCTGCAAGAAGCGTCATTTGGGCCGCAGATGATCCGGATCAACAATGACCATCCAATCCTGTCCAACATTTGGGTTAAACGAGCAATCAGTCTCGCCTGCAATCGGGAGGCGATGGTAGACGTGATTAGCAACGGACTCGGGGTAGTGGCGAATCAGCACCTGCCTCCTTGGAGCCCGGGGCATAATCCCAATCTGCCTCCCCTGAAGTACGACTTGAATGAGGCGAAGAAGATGATGGAAAAGGCAGGATATGACTACAGTACGATCACCGTTCCTGGCCCCTCGGACTAGGTAGCTTGTTTTTTTCTTCGGCGGCACCCCATCGTACGATGGGGTGCCGCCCTGATATCAAATCGGGGAAGGATAGGACAGTGACCGCTTACATAATTCGCAGATTCATGATCCTAATCCCAACATTTTTTGGTATTACGATTATAGTCTTTCTACTCATTCAACTTGCGCCTGGGAATATAATAGACTTTTATCTCTCCGCGAATCCAGACGTTGAAGTTGACCAAGCCCAGTTGCAAGCGCTAGAACACCGGCTGGGGCTGGATAAACCAGTGTACATCCAATACTTGATCTGGTTGAAGAACCTATTATCGTTTAATTTTGGCTACTCTTTCTCGACAAATAGGAGCATTGCTCAAGATATCGCTCCTCGGCTCCTTGCTTCGTTGACTCTGTTCCTGTTCAGTCACATGATTGGCTGGCCAATTGCAATACTCATCGGGATTTTCTCCGCTATTAAGCCAAATTCGTTTTGGGACCATATAAGTCGGGCAGTTGGGCTCGCAGGAATCTCTATGCCCGCTTACTGGGTGGGGTTGATGCTGATCCTTATCTTCGCTGTGTGGCTACGGTGGTTTCCAACTTCCGGGATGGTAAGTACAAGTGTCGAATTTCACAACGTCTTCCAATATTTCGGGAATCGCGTCTGGTACTTAGTATTGCCATCAATGACTATCGCTCTGAGGAGTGTCGCTACTACCATGCGAGTAACGCGCGCTGAAATGCTCGAGGTTTTGGGAAAGGATTATATCACCGCCGCGAGGGCAAAGGGATTGAGTGAGCAAATAGTCTATTGGAAACATGCTCTGAGGAACGCTCTTCTCCCTGTCGTAACCCTGATCGGTTTGGGTATGGGGGGCATTCTCTCCGGCGCAGTGCTGACGGAAACAGTGTTTGCTTGGCCGGGTGTCGGACGCTACTTTGTGCATTCGATACACGTTCGAGATTATCCTGCGGTAATGGCGGTAGTAGTGATCGCTTCGTTAATGGTGCTCCTGGCGAACGCCATCACGGATGTAGTCTATTCATTTATCGATCCTCGAGTGAGATACTAGGAGAACTGGTATGGCAAGAGTATACTCACGAAGCATTCGGAAGCGACTATTGCAAAGTCCTCTCTCAATTATGGGGTTAGTGATCGTTTTCAGCCTTATTGTCGCGGGTGGTCTTGCTCCCTATATATCTCCTTATGATCCAAATGACATGCACTTCAGTGCCGTATATCAGTCACCGTCCAAAGAATTCCCTCTTGGGACTGATTGCTTCGGGCGTGATTTGCTTAGCCGAATTATCTGGGGAGCGCGAACATCGTTGTTGGTAGGAAGCGGAGCCACTGCAGTTGGCCTCTTGATCGGGGTGTTAGCAGGGGGAATTGCGGGTTATTATGGAGGATGGATTTCACAAGCATTCATGCGCCTTGCTGACATACAAATTGCGGTCCCCAACTTGATACTGCTCATAGTAATTGCATCAGTGGTAGGACACCGGAGTCTTCTGATTATTATTCTTATCATCGGCATAGGGATGTGGCCGCGCATAGGGCGCGTGACGCGGAGCAAGGTAATGAGCTTGCGATCGAGGGATTTCGTTCAAGCAGCGAAGGCAGGGGGAGCAGGTGATTTGCGGATTATCATGCGGCATATCCTTCCTAACAGTGTAGGCCCGATAGTAGTATTGGCGACTCTGGACCTTGGTGGAGCAATCATTGCCGAGACGAGCTTGAGCTTCTTGGGACTCGGTGACCCACGCGCTATCTCATGGGGAAACATCCTTTCTACCGGCTTGAACGACATGATTTACGCCCCGTGGATCACTGTCTTCCCGGGGCTCGCTATCTTTTTCACAGTGTGGGGGTTCAATACCTTCGGAGATGGATTGCGGGACGCGCTCGACGTCGAGGCGTAATGAAAGGAGCTTCATATGGCACTATTGAGAATCGGGACAGCGGCAGCGCGGCCGGGAGAAATTAAGTTTGGACATCTGAAGATAGGAGAACTACGCGATGGCACGAGGATCGGAGTTCCCGTGGCGGCAATAAACGGAGTAAAAGACGGCCCATTGCTGTATATTCAAGCAGGTAGTGACGGTGATGAGCTAAATGGGATCGGTGTGATCAAGGAAGTGATCCCACAGCTGGACCCCGGCAGGTTGCATGGAGGGATCATTATCATAAGCCCACTTAATTTTCATGGGTTCCAGCAAGATATGCACCGAAACCCACTTGATAACAAGAAGACAAACCGAACATTTCCTGGTAAGAAAGACGGCAGCATAACGGAACGGCTGGCATATGCAGCTTTTAAGTACGTCAAAAAAAGCGACCTCGCCTTGGATCTCCATCAAGGTAGCACATCTCAGATGATCGACGAAGTACGGGTGCGCGTGGGCAGTGAACATTCCCTTCATGATCGCTGCCTCGAATTAGCCAAAGTGTTCGGCATCAAATACATTTTCGATAAGAAAGGACCGGACGGCCAGCTTGCACGGGTTGCTCCTGATGCCGGGATTCCCACCGTCGACCCCGAACTGGGCGGCTGTGTTGGCTGGGATGCAAACTCCATCCGTAAAGGAATACAAGGAGTATTGAATGTCCTTTATTACTACCATCTTCTGCCCGGCGAGCCGAAATTGCCCACTGAATACATTATTGCCACCGAGTTTAAAGAATTTTACGCGGACAAAGGCGGGCTGATAAAGTTTCCCATCGCATTACACGATAGAATAAAGCCGGGTAGCGAGCTTTTCACCATTACTGATATGTTTGGTGTCCCCAAACAAACCGTGTATTCCCCTATAGACGGCATCCTATGGCGCAAGAGGCGGCTGCCGATGGTAGCCACTGGCGAACAAGTGTGTAGCTTAGGAATTAACACACACATAGAAGGATTTAGTCCCATATCTTAAAGGAGGTAGCGTTCATGGATGAAATATCGGTGGAAGAAGTATTACGAAGGATAGGGAAGTTGGAGGAGGAGCACAAGCATGCTTTTGATGCCGTTGCAAAAGCCGTGGACGACGTATTATGGTATACTAAACTACAGGATATTGCTTTAATAGATAAAGTGCGCTTCCTCGGCCCGCCACCCAGCGAGTCGTTCCCAATTGAGCTTCTCACATCACCACAAGAAAAAAAGAATAATGTAAAAATCTCTGCTTATACTTTCATCCCGCGTGATGTCAATCAATCTGCCAAATATCCTCTTTTGGTGTTGCCTCACGGTGGTGTACACAGCAATTTTGCAAGTTCTTATGCCCACGTTGTTCGGGAGCTTCTTCAACAAGGGTACCTTGTTATTGCCCCCGATTACCGTGGCAGCACAGGATACGGTGAAAAATTCTACAAGATGATCGACTACGGTGGTTTGGAGATCGAGGATACCTTTGCTGCCCGCAACTGGATGGTGGAGAATTGCGAGCTAGCTGATCCAAAACGAGTAGGAATCCTAGGGTGGAGTCATGGCGGCTTGCACACTCTCATGAACATCTTTAACCACCCTGATGCATACAAAGCTGCTTATGCTTGCGTCCCGGTGAGTGACCTTGTCGCTCGTATGGGGTATAAGACACAACATTACCGTGATTTGTACTCCGTTGATTACCACATCGGCAAGACAGCACACGAGGCGGTTGAGGAATACAAGCGACGCTCGCCTGCCTGGAACGCAGAGAAACTGCAGATCCCACTTTTAATCCATACCACAACAAACGACGAGGACGTGAACGTTCTGGAGGTGGAACATCTAATCAAATCCTTAAAGGCTGCGAACAAGGAATTCGAGTATAAGATTTATGACAACGCGCCAGGAGGACATGCATTCAATCGCCTAGATACACCGTTTGCGAGGGAATCCCGAAGGGAGGCTTACCGATTCCTCGCTCGTTATCTCGAACCGCCCAATGAGGTTTGAGCAATAGGTATGGACTGGAAACGCTATTACCGTGCAGAATTTGATTCACCAAATATAGGAGATCAGCTTGGCAAGTTCTTCACTGATGTGGAGGCTGATGTTACATTGGGTCCCCTCGTTGCCCAAGGGGCTGTCATTTCATTTCCTCACACGGCGCTGCGGTACGCTGGCCCACTCCAGGCTCGGGTGATAGTGGGACTGCACCGGGCAAAGATCGAACGAATCGTTGCCCTTGGGGTGTACCATTTATGGGGACACGCACGTTCATCTGCTCTATACAAGCTAACAATGAATGAAGGGGAAGAGAGGTCGAAACGTGCGGCGGCGTTTGCTAAATTGCGGGGTGCGTTCAGATCGTCTGACCCTGTCCAAGAAACTCCGTTTGGTCCCATTCCTCTCGCTTCGATCCGTTCCTCTGATGATATTGTGCGGGAAGATACAAGAGGGCTAATGCAGGAGTTCTCATTAGACACATTCATGAGCCTTCTCGCTTTTTACTATCGAGAGCAAAGGGAAAGTGCCCCGGAGGTCGTCCCAATATACATTGGCATGACGCGGAATCCCCTTACGGGATCGTTCACAATCGCTTCCCAACTGGCGGCGGTAATTAGGGAGGAGCTGAGGCCAGGGAGCGCTGTAGTTGCTACTGGTGATCTGGTTCATTACGGAACACGATATACCTCGAAGGAACGGATGGCAAAGATGCCTACAGATTACTATGAATTATGGCTTTACTTCGAGCGGGAGGTGAAACGCACACTTGAGATATCATTGGTGGAGGGAAACTACACAGAGGCATTCCATCGTTGCGAGAATTTATTAAACAATGACCAACGTTACCTCCTGCCGGTAGTCGCGGAGTTTCTCTCCACGCCCGCCAGATACGAGCTACTTTCCTTTTCTCTTTCTGACTATTCGGAGATCTTGCACGTGCCGAAGCCGTGCGTTGTTGCTTCGACCCTCGTGCTATATAGACACCAAATCAGAAAAGAGGAATAATCAATGAAGGGGTCGGCATTGCGTTGTACTCTTATCCGTGGTGGAAGACTTTACACCCCTGAGGATTCAGGGATTAATGATATATTGGTGATAGGAGAACGGATTGCGCTAATCGGAAAAGGGCTGGCTCCTCCCAGAGAACTAGAGTCTGAGGTAATTAACGCCTCGGGAAAAGTGATCACCCCTGGGTTCATCGATCTGCATGTCCATTTACTCGGGGGCGGAGGTGAAAACGGGCCAAGGTCACATGTTCCCGAAATCACACTCTCTACACTGACGACTGCAGGCATCACAACCGTGGTAGGCGTCATTGGCACTGATTCTATCACGCGCACTCCTACAGCTTTACTCACCAAAGTGAAAGCGCTCCGGGCTGAGGGGCTAAGTGTGTATATGTATACCGGTGCTTATCATTTCCCATCAACCGCCATTACCGGAAGTGTAACGAGAGATATCGCACTGATCGATGAGGTGATCGAGGTCAAAATCGCGATCTCCGATCACCGCAGTTCACAGCCAATTGTTTCCGAACTTGCTCGCCTCGCTTCCGAGGCGCGCACTGGAGGTATGCTCGGAGAGAAGCCAGGGATATTACATGTTCATGTCGGTACAGGAAAGAGGGGATTGAGTCCCTTGATTCAAGTTGTGGAAAAAACGGAAATACCGATCTCTCAGTTCTTGCCTACACATATCGCCCGTACCCCCGCCCTGTTGAAAGAGGGAGGGGATAGAGTTCATCAGGAGGGGAGGAGTGATCGACATCACTGCACCATCAGCTCCGGAGAAATCTATTTCAGTGATCGAAAAACTCGTTAGAAATGGCATTGATCTCGCCAGGATTACATTCAGCTCTGACGGAAACGGAAGCAAGCCACGTTTCGATAATCGAGGCCAACTTATTGGAATGGGAACGGGGGATGTTTCTACCCTTCTTGGGACAATGCAAGAACTAGTGCATACGAATACGCTCCCCCTCCCCCAAGCATTAACCCTGATCACCAGCAATCCCGCTACCCGATTGGGGTTATCCAAGTATAAAGGCCACATCAGACCGGGGGCAGACGCCGATCTAGTAATCCTGGATGAAGGCCTGCATATCGACAAGGTGTTTGCCCAAGGGGAACTGCTAGTGGACGAAGGGAAGCCGGTGATAAAGGAGAGACCGACGTGAAAGAGAAAAGTAAGAGCTTGAACAGAGTGGAAATCGGGCTGGTTTGCATATGCAGATTTGCCCGTGGTCCTTAGGCCTTTTGATCCTTCAACCACCATTTTCACCACAATATGACTCGAATCCGGGTTAAAAGAGCATTCATCAGTTTGTTCATCGCTGTGTCCGTTGCCATGATTGGAGTAGGGATCATCTCTCCGATCCTTCCCCTTTACGCCAAGACCTTCTCCGCCACCGGCGTGTCGATCGGCCTCGTGTTCGCCGCGTTTTCGCTCTCCCGGAGCCTGCTCGGGCCGGTCCTAGGCCGCCTCTCCGACCGAGTCGGGCGGAAGCGGTTGCTCATCGCTGGGTTGGCCGGGTACACAATCATCTCTGTCCTGTACGCTGTTGCTGGGAACCTGTGGCAGCTTGGACTGTTCCGGCTGCTCCAGGGAGGGGCATCGGTAATGGTCACCCCGATTGCTCAAGCGTATGTTGGGGACATCACCCCGCCCGGGAAGGAGGGCCGGTACATGAATGGGTTTTACTCCGCAATGTTCTTCGGGATGGCCCTCGGCCCGCTTCTCGGCGGGAGCCTGAGCGCGGCGTTCTCTTATCAGGCAGCGTTCTACGGGATGGGAGCATTGAGTCTTCTCGCCCTCATCCTCGTGCTCCAGACGGTCCCTACCGACCACATCCGGCGTGGGAAACGGCGAACGAGCGTGGGGATCGTACCGCTGCGGGACGTGATGCGGAACGACGGGGTAAAGGCAATCTGTGTGTACGTAGCCACGCGCGGGTTCTGGCGGCAGGGGTTTAATACGTTCTATCCCTTATTTGCCGCGGCGAGCGCTGGGCTGGGGGAGGCAAGCATCGGGCTAGTGCTGTCGGTGTACATGCTCGGAGGAGGGCTTCTCCAGATCCCGTTCGGGTTCCTTGCCGATCGTTTTCCTCGCTTCCCTCAGATTATTCTTGGGAGCGTCGGTGCCCCTCTTCTTCTCCTTGCTGTCCCAGGCATCCATCGAGTAGAAGGGATTGTGGGGATTATGTTCGCGATTGGCGCGCTCTCCGCCCTGTCGCGAGCGTCGATCCTCGCGTTTCGTACCGAGCTCGGACGGACACACGGGATGGGGACTCTGGCCGGGCTGCAGGGCTCGGCGTTCGCCGCCGGGCAGATGGTTGGCCCGCCGACGTCCGGGTTGATCGTCGATGCGTTCGGACTGACGGCGGCTTTCCCATTTGGAAGTCTCGTCGGCCTCCTCGGTTCAGGGGTCGTCCTCATCTGTCTTCGTCGCTGGCGGCAGGGCGGGTTCACAGGAGTCTATAGGTGAGCTGGTCGTCGAGATACATTGGATGCCCGACGAGAAAGCTTACCGCTCCGTACAGTTTGGTGATCGGGCTTCCGTGCCTCCTCCCCGGTTCTCAGAGATGAGAGGTCGGGGGACCGTTCGTGGTGAGTGCGGTAAGATAGTCGATCATGTCCTAACCGTCGAAGTCGGTGCTCACCGTCACTACCAGCAGTGCCCCGCTAAGTGTGTCCGGGGAAGAAACATGGTAGCCTTCCCAAAAAACAACCTTGAAAGGAGGAAAGGCTACCATGCAGGACAAAGTCCGCAGACAGATCGTAGAGGCATTTGGCAAGCAATTCAAGGA
>JALTFO010000062.1 GCA_027007005.1 Candidatus Bipolaricaulota bacterium
TGCCCGTGAGATCGAAGAACGCTTCGTCGATCGATACCGTCTCCACAACGGATGAATACCGATGAAGAATGTCGCGCACCTTCTTGGATATCTCCACGTAGCGCGGGAAACGCGGAGAGAGGAAGACCCCCTGAGGGCAGAGCTTGCGTGCCCGTGCCATCGGCATCGCGCTACCGACGCCGAACCTTCGGGCCTCGTAGGATGCGGTCGACACGACGCCGCGTCGACCGAGACCACCGACGATCACCGGCCTACCTCGATAGCGCGGCTCGTCGAGTTGTTCCACCGCAGCGAAAAACGCATCCATGTCCAGGTGTGCGATTTTGCGCTGCTGCGCAGACTGATGACTACTCCCACCGTTCATAACACTCATTCCAGCTTATTCCTCTTACATTATCTCTATCTTGCCGATAAAGTTCGATCCTTCCTCGCTGCTAAGCGATCAAGAGCACCCTACACGACGGAGGATTCGCGTGCAAGAAAAATCCACCCTGGCAACCGAGCACCGGAGGAATGGGGAGAAGTGTTTGGCAACCCACTCCTTGCCTCAGCCGCTTTGGACCGGCTCACCCATCATTCTCAGTTCATCGAGATGAAGGGAGAGAGCTATCGTCAGCGCCAAAGGAGGCTCTCCCATCACGGGTCAATCACAGGAGAAAAGGAGGTGCTTACAGACACCACGTCGGAGAAAAAGGGCGGGGACATCTAGCCGACCATCGACCGGGGAAACCTACCCGACCCTTGACAGTCGCTCTGTCCGACTTGCTTTAGTGCGTAGATCTGGTATCGTTCTTGTTCGGTGAGCTGCGTGTATGTGTTCATCGGTGCTCCTTTGATTTACTGGTCTAAAGCGGCGCTGGTAATACTACCGCAGATCCCCTCTTTGACCAATTCCCAAAGTTGCACTTACTAGTTGAATCCAAGCAGTAATAGATCGACCAATCAGGATGCTGCTGCTGTAGCTGTATAGCTGGCGGGAGTGGCACCGGTTTTGTAGAAACTGCTACTGGCTGTGTAGGACGAGGCATCAGAATTCATACGCAAAGCAGCGCTCCCAAAATGACAGCCAGAACAGTGTATACAGATCCTTCTTCATCTATGTCAATTTCTTGGTTTGAAATTACAATACTATAAATCTATCTAATACGCACAATTTCTCATATTTATCAAAGAGCATCAAGGATGTTGCCTACGTTCCACAGGAGTATTGTTCCGTCCCACGATCCTGAGGCGAGGGTCCTCCCATCTGGGGAGAAGGCAACAGACCCTACGGTATACGTAGAGCCGGTGAAAGTGTGCAACAGTTTCCCTGTTGCCACACTCCACAAATTCGTCGTTTTATCCCATGATCCCGAGGCGAGGGTTCTCCCATCTGGGGAAAAGGCGACAGAAAGTACCCAGCTTGTATGGCCAGTTAAGGTATGGATTAGATTTCCTGTTTCCACGTTCCAGAGCTTGATCGTATCGTCCGATGCCGAGGCGAGGGTTCTTCCATCTGGGGAGAAGGCGACAGACCATACACTGCCCGTATGGCCGGTGAGAGTGCGGATCAGGTTTTCGGTTGCCACGTTCCACAGCTTGATCGTGCTGTCCTTCGATCCTGAGGCGAGGGTCCTCCCATCTGGGGAGAAGGCAACAGACCATACAATGTTTGTATGGCCAGTTAAGGTATGGATTAGATTCCCTGTCTCCACATTCCAAAGCTTGATCGTATCGCCCGATGCCGAGGCGAGGGTTCTTCCATCTGGGGAGAAGACGACAGACCATGCACCGCCCGTATGGTCGGTGAGGGAGTGAATCAGATTTCCTGTTTCCACATTCCATAGCTTGATCATGTCTTCCGATGATCCTGAGGCGAGTGTTCTCCCATCTGGGGAGAAGGCAACAGACCACGCTTCAATGTATTTAGCAGTTGTATGGCTGGTATAAGTACGAATCTTATCTCTACTTGCCACATTCCACAGAAGGACGGTTCCATTATTCGCTGCCGAAGCGAGTGTTCTCCCATCTGGGGAAAAGGCTATCGACCGTACCCAATTGCTATGGCCGGTGAGGGTACGAATCAGGTCTCCGGTCGCCACATTCCACAGCTTAATTGTGCTGTCCTTCGATCCTGAGGCGAGTGTTCTTCCATCTGGGGAGAAGGCTATCGCCCATATCCAATCGCTATGACCAGTGAGGGTACGGATCAGGTCTCCGGTCGCCACATTCCACAGCTTGATCGTATCATCCAACGAGCCCGAAGCGAGTGTTCTCCCATCTGGGGAGAAGGCGACAGACCATACCCACTTGCTATGACCGGTGAGGGTACGGATCAGGTCTCCGGTCGCCACATTCCACAGCTTGATTGTGTTGTCCTCCGATCCTGAGGCGAGTGTTCTCCCATCTGGGGAGAAGGCTATCGACCATACCCAATCACTATGACCGGTGAGGGTACGGATCAGGTCTCCGGTCGCCACATTCCACAGCTTGATCGTCTTATCGTCGGACCCGGATGCAAGTATCTTACCGTCCGGCGAAAACGCTACCGAGTTAACCCCATCCATGTGGCCGGTGAGGGCACGGATCAGCTCTCCTGTTTCCACATTCCATAGCTTGATCGTGTCGTCCGATGAGCCTGAGGCGAGGGTTCTCCCGTCAGTGGAGAAAGCGACAGTATATACAGCGCTCATATGACCACTGAGGGTGTGAATCTCATCTCCACTAGCTACATCCCATAGCTTTATCGTGCCGTCCCATGAGCCCGAGGCGATGGTTCTACCGTCGGGGGAGAAAGCAACAGACCGCACCATACTTGTGTGCCCATGGAGAAACCTGACCAAGTTCATGGTCTTGGCATCTCTAATCTCAACTCCCAATGAAGTTGCAATAGCAAGCACATTTCCATTTGGGGAAAACACTACGGCGCTTATGTCCCCAAGCCCTAGTCGTGCCGCCGCTCCTTGGGGAAGGGGGAGATTGACTGCATACGCGTTGTGGTCCTGCATGAACCACGGCCCCATGCACGCAGTAAGCGTGAGAATTAGTGATAACGTCAATACGGTCAACACAACCAACCACTTTCTCGTACCCAATTCAACCTCCTATGCAGCGGGAAACCCGCTCTAGTCTAGAAGGTAATTTGTGCTAAGTCAAGTGCTAGAATTGTCTCACACAAGATGAGCATGGAAGGAGGGGGGGAATCTCATGGAAGGTGAGCATGAGATGCCCTGGTATCACGCGTGCGTGGATCACTCCATACTCTTCATTTTCCCTGATAAAGGTGCTATACTGAAATTTTGTAGCTGAGACAAGAAAATTTGGTTCATAGGGAAGCGCAGATCTTTTCTGGGTCAATAGCGCTCTATGTCTTAGACGGAATTTCTCGGTAAACGATGGGAGTGTTTGATTACACATTAATTACGGTAGCAAGGAGGTTCCATGAAGAAGATCGTTCCGATGGCTGGAGTGTTCTTGTGTCTCATGTTCATGATTGTGGCTACTCCTTATGCTCAGGGGCCACGAGTTGGTATAGAGCTGCAGCAGGTGATTTCTCCAGGGTTAGTTACGTGGGGAACTGTACTGCTAATGTTCCCTATAGGGTCTCTTAATATTGGTCCACTCATTGCTAGTTCTAGTCTATCTAGCTTTGCAAAGCATCTATACGTTGGTATTAGCGCACACACTAGCACGCCGCTACTACAACTCAAAACAGTTGACGTACATGTATCAACAGCTGTTAGTTTTTCACCTTTTTATGGAATTAGTTCCGCTTTATTCGGCATAGGAGTAATGGTATGTTGGTCGCCGAGCCCGTTCTTGGTTTTTCAAGCGGGGATTAGCCCCACGATGGCGCTTGATGGAGCTTACGTAATCCCACTTTATCCACACATCAATGTGTTAGTTTCCTGGCCACTTTTCTGAAATGGGACTCCATTCTTGCAGAGCTGATAAGACATGCGACAGAAATTCTTTGCCAGTTTGCTAATGGATCATTGTTAAGATAGGCGTCAACAAAGGCCGGGGAAAGATATCCGTCATAGAGGGAAAGGAGCCAGGAACGATCCTGGCGATGGAAGGCGATGGAAGGAGGTAAGAGTGAAGGCGTTTTTGTTTTCGCTGGTAGGGATACTTGTAGGGTTGACAGTTTTCAGCGGGGGTCTGGTGTGGGCTCAAGGGAGCTGCACCATTAGTTTGCAACCAGGGGAGTCGATTCAGGGAGCGATCGATGCAGCGCCGGAAGGGGCAGTGATTTGCCTTGGAGAGGGTACTTGGAAGGAGAACATTCACATCACCAAGTCGCTTACCCTAAAAGGCCAAGGCCCTGAGAAGACGGTAATCAGTGCGGCTGAGAAAGGACCGATAGTAGATATCGCCGGAGAAGGTGTCCGGGTGACCCTTGAGGGGGTTAAGGTTACTGGGGCATGCGGCTTTCCCGCTGGGTCTGGAATTCAGGCTCGTGGCAACCGCCAGATTACCGTCGAAAACTGCACCATCACTAAGAACGAGTTAAGTGGCATCTGGCTTGATGGCAGTGCCCAAGCCACCATTCAAGACTGCACTATTTCGGAGAATGATGCTTTTGGTATCGATCTTTCTGGCAGTGCCCAAGCCACCATTCAAGACTGCACTATCTCGGAGAATGATGTGCTTGGTATCGTGCTTTTTGGCAGCGCCCAGGCCACTGTCCAAGACTGTACTATCACTGAGAATGGTTATGGCGTCGGGCTTAGTGATAGCGCCCAAGCCACCATCTCTGACAACCTGATCCAGGGAAATAAGAATTTCGGAGTCTACTCCACCGCTACCGGCCAAGTTAAGGGTGGGGGCAACTGCATATTGGATAATGGAGTGAATCTAGAGGGCAACCTCCCCGGGGAGCTGCGATTGAAGGCCACCGAAAAGGAGATCGTGTTCCCCGATCCCCGCTACAAGAGTCTACAGGCAGCAATGTGTTCGTTGGTTTCAGGGGGAAGGCTGATTCTGAAGGCTGGGGAGTACGAAGCCGGGCTGACCATCGGGAAGCGGGTTGAGATCGTGGCCGAGGAGGGGGCGAAGGTTGTCCTCAAGGCTCGAAATAAGGCGCCTGTTCTGTCGTTGGTGTCTGGGGCTAACGGGACGTTTAGGGGGCTTGTGGTCACCGGGAGCGCCGTCGGTTTTCACTTGGCTGTCGATGCTCAGGCCACCATCTCTGACTGCCACATCACTGAGAATGGTCCTGGCATCTGGCTTGATAACAGTGCCCAGGCCACCATCGAAAGTTGTACTATCACTAAGAATGATACTGGCATCTTGCTTTATGGCAGCGCCCAAGCCACTATCTCTGGCTGCACTATTTCGGATAACAGGTGGAAAGGAATCGTGCTTTCTGACAGCGCCCAGGCCAGCATCCAAGGTTGCACCATCTCGGGTAACAACGATGATGGTGTTTTGCTTGGGGAAGGTGCCCAGGCCACCATCAAAGGCTGCATCATCTCGGAGAATCGTTATGGCACCGAACTTCATGACAGCGCCCAGGCCACCATCGAAAGTTGCACTATTTCGGATAACAAGTGGAAAGGAATCGTGCTTTCTGACAGCGCCCAAGCCACCATCTCCGACAACCTGATCCAGGAAAATAACTCAGGGATCTACTCCACCTCTACCAGTCAAGTTAAGGGTGGGGACAACCGTATGTTAGACAACGGTGTGGATTTATGGGGCAATCTCCCTGGTAGGCTGCGGCTTCCCTTGGTAGAGGCTACTGAGCAGGAGATCGTGGTTCCAGATCCCCGCTACAAGAGTTTACAGGAAGCGGTGGACGCGCTGGTTTCAGGGGGAAAGCTGATCCTGAAGACTGGTGAGTACGAAGCCGGGGTGACCATCGGAAAACGGGTTGAGATCATGGCCAAGGAAGGGACGGAGGTTGTTCTCAGGGATCGAAGGAGTTGGGCTCCTGTTCTGTCGTTGGTGACTGGGGCTGAGGTGACGTTCCGGGGGATTGTGGTAACTGGGTGGGGCTGTGGTTTCCACCTGGCTGGCGATGCTCGGGCCACCATCAAAGGCTGCATCATCTCAGGTAACTTTGAGGGCATCGAACTTGTTGATAACGCCCAAGTCACCATCAAAGGCTGCACCATCTCGGAGAATAGGTTTGAGGGCATCTTGCTTCATGGCAGTGGCCAGGCCACCATCGAGGACTCTATAATATCGGAGAATAATTATTGCATCTTTCTTTATGGCAGCGCCCAGGCCACCATCGAAAACTGCACTATCTCAGAGAATCATTATGGCACCAAACTTCGTGGAAGCGCCCAGGCCAGCATCCAAGGTTGCACCATCTCGGGTAACAACGGTCTTGGTGTTTTGCTTGAGGAAGGTTCCCAGGCCACCATTTCTGGGTGCACCATCTTGGGGAACAAGCCCGATGGCATAGTGTTTTTTGACAGCGCCCAGGCTACCATCTCTGGAAACCTGATCCAAGGGAACAAGGGGTATGGGGTTTCGTTGGTCGAAGCGCCTTGTTCTGATACGGACTCAGTTTTCATGGGTTCTGTGGCTGGCAAAAACAACACCATCAAGGATAATGGCGAAGGCGATGTTTGTCCTAACGAGCTCTTATTCCTCACCACCGAAGAAGGAGGCAAGCTAGACCGGAGGAAATGAATAAAAGCACAGCTCTTCTCTGTTCCATGGAGGTATTGCGAAGAGCGGCTTGCCTGTCAAGGAATGGCCGTGGCGATCAGGTTTACCACGTCTTGGTACGCTGGGTTCTCGTTTTCGTCAGCAGGATCTGACGATTTGTCCTCTATAAAGACCCGGCGGTGAATCTGCCTCGCATTTTACGCTAAGGAATTAGCGTTCATGTTCGGTATCGATTTTGAACTATATCTGGCTAGGGGGTGTAACCGTCTCATGCCACTGAGAAAGTCCGGTGTGCTGTTTTTTTAACTCGCTACCACCGCCGCTTGGCGAAAGGATTTGAGTGCACTCTCCACCTCCTCGTCGAAGATGCGGGTATAGATCATCGTGGTGGATAAGTCTGAGTCTCCGAGTACCTTTTGCACCAAGCGGATCTTGCTCGTCAGCGACGGAGTCTACAGTAACAAGGGAAAGTGGCTCAGGGAGCGTTTTCTTAGCGTGCTTAAGCGCGTGAAACAAGCTGAGAAGATGGTTTCGCTTGATCGAGATTTTCGATGATGACTTCGTCTTTGAGACCGAGGTCCTCCCGCTTCTTGAAGGGCTTTCTTCGAGGTGAGTTCTTTTGTTGTCTCTTCTGCATAAACTGTTGCCCGAAGAATCCATTAAGTCAGTCCGAAGACTATCTTGATAGCGTGATCGATCTCTTCTAGTTTCTCAGGGGACACTTTCCCACGGACCCCAACTACCCTGTGGAGGCGATCTATTGGTCGCGTCTGCAGGCAGTCGGCTATCGATCTCTTAGACAAGCCACTGCCTTTGGAGGGATGAAGTTCTACGTTGGTAATTATCTTGGCCTTCTTGGCACTCCAGGCGGTGATTGGAACGACTTGGATGACCGGAACCCGCTCGTTGTAAACGTCGTTTGTCACAACCACGCACGGCCTTGTCTTACCTGTCTCGGAGCCTACAGTTGGATCAAGGTTGACCTCAACGATCATTCCCCTCTTCAGAACGGTCATTTCGGCCACTCGTTGAGCGCTGCTTCAGTTAAACCCTGCAAATCATTATCCTTGGTGTAGACCTCAGAATACGTATTGGCTGACAGCTTCAATCGCTCCAGTTCAAGCTCCTTCCTGTAGCGGTCGATGGCCGCGCGAAGCATCGAACTCTTGTCCTTGAATCCGTACTTCTTGTGATCGCGCAGGAAGTCAGCATGTGACTGTTCGACGCTGAATTTTACCTGTATCATACGTTCCTCCTTGCCACTAAAATTAGCCCCTAAACTACAGGCCTATTATAGGTCCCAGAGGCATAGGCATCAAAAAGAAGGCGATGGAGCGGCTCAATCATCGGCCGAGGAAGACACTTGCTAGTTGAATCCAAGTCTCCGGAAACCAGCAGGGGGAAGACTGTTTCTGCCTGTCCATGTAGATATGGTAGAATGAGGTATCATGACGATCAATGAACGCATCGTGATCACGGGACGACCGGGGGTGGGGAAGACGACTCTGATCGAGAGGATCATAGCCAAGCTCTCCATCCCAGCGGGGGGGATGATCACAAGGGAGATCCGCAAGTGCGATCACCGAGTCGGCTTCTCGGTGATCGACATTGCAAATGGCGCAGAGGGTATCCTCGCCCACATCCACCAGCGAACTGGGCCGAAGATGGGCCGCTACCGCGTCAATCTGCACGATCTGGAGGAGATCGGCATCGCTGCGGTCGACCGCGCTCTTGCCACGGGATCGCTCGTGGTGATCGACGAGATCGGCCCGATGGAGGTCACATCGCCCAAGTTCATCCCCATGATCGAGCAAGTGATCGAGAGCGACGCGCCGTTCATCATCTCCACCCACGCCAAGCTCGACCTACCTCTCATCCACCGCCTGCGGCGGGAGTTCACCCTCTATCGCGTTAAGATGGGAACCCGCGACGAGCTTGTCAAGCGCATTATCCAGGAATTTGCGTAGCGGGCTTTAGCTACTCGCCCCCAAGCTGCGGGAGGAGCGCCTTCTCGGGGAAGCGCGTGACGATCTCTCCCTCCACCGCCAGTGCCACTCGATCTCCCTTTTTAAGCTCGCTCAGTCTCTTTGCCTCGTCCTTGCGCGGCGGGTTGATCAGGCCGATCTGCGTTCCAACAGGCAGACCTCGTTTCTCGAGAAGGGCGAGCCCGACCTGCGTCTCCCCCAGGCTGACACAGCTCGTCACCAGGCCAAGGTAGGAGCCGTTCTTGTCGACCACGACGGCTCCTCCGCGTACAGGCCGGGAACCGGATTTTGTGACCTCGAAGCGGACGATCTCCCGCGATTGGTTCACATACATCGAAACGCAGCGCTGACGCCCGATGAAGAATGGCTTGTGCAGCTTGACGTAGGCGCCGAAACCGGCCTCGAACGGATCGACGTTCTGTGGCCCGGCAAGCTCGTGGCCGTACAGGGGAAAACCGGCTTCTGTGCGCGTGGAATCGCGCGAGGCCAGGCCGCAGGGGATGAGGCCAAGGGGTGAGCCGACCTCGAGGAGCCTGTCCCACAGCCAGAGGGCATCGCGATCAGCCAGGTAGATCTCGTAGCCGACCTCCTCGCCGGTGTAGCCGGTGCGCGCGACGATCATCTGGCGGTCATCGACGATGATCTCGCAGAACTCGGTGCGCTTTAAGCTGGCCACGCTCCTTTGCTCCGGAGCGTCGAGGATCTTCATCAGGATCTCCTCGCTCTTCGGCCCCTGCAAAGCGATGTCCATTACGCCGCGCTCTCTCTTCAGGTCGCGCAGGGTGACGCGCGGGCCGATGTCGCGCAAGGGCATATCCGAATCGATCAGGTAGCGCCCCTCGTTGACGCCAGTGAGCCAATCCCAGTCCTTGTCCTCGTTGGAGGCGTTGACCACGACGAGGTAGCGATCGGCCGAGCGGCGGTAGACGAAGATGTCGTCGATCACGTTTCCCTCCGGGTCGAACAGCTGCGCGTACTGCGACTCCCCGTCCGAGAGCCAGGCGGCGTAGTTGGCGGTGACGTTGTTTAAGAATTCTGTGGCGTGTTCGCCCGAGACGTGGAAGACCCCCATGTGCCCGAGGTCGAACAACCCGGCGGCGTTACGGATTGCGCGGTGCTCCTCGAGCGCGGAGGTGTACCACACTGGCATCTCCCAGCCAGCGAAGGGGACCAAGCGAGCGCCGAGGGCCTTGTGCACCTCGTAGAGGGGGGTGCGCTTCAGCTCTCCCTCCTTCTCCTCCCAGGCAAAAGCGGCCCTGTCGCCGCCTGATGCTGGAAGATCGAGGAACTTCTGGCCAACGAAGTAGGGCTTGTTCGGCGAGAATAGCTCGGGGTAACGCTCATACATGCTGGCGATATTCCTTTCTGGCTCTGCCTCTTCAATCTGTGGTGCTAACCAGTCTCTCGCGTACGGCGAGATGTCCTCCTCCAGGATCTCCTCGACGAGGGCCGGTCCCTCCACCTTGCGGAAGAGGTCATCATCGTCAAAGAGCGTGTAACCATCGGCAAGGCCGGAGAGCCACTGCTGCACGGATACACCGCGCTCGCGCGGGGCGATGACGAGGTACTCCTCGTTTCCGATCCGCCCGACTGTGACCTTCGATATCAACGTTCCATCCCTATCGAACAGGAGCGTGTCCCGCTTCTCCCCCTCCGGTAGGGCCAGGATGTCCGAGGTCGTCGCCTCGTGGAGCAGTGCGCGGCTGCGCCCTCCGCGCAGGCGAAGGATCGTCCAGTCGCCGCCGTTCTCGCTTGCTAGCGGAACCGTGACCTCGGGATCGACGCGAGCGATCAGCGCGCGCACTTCCTTCTTGGCCTCCTCGAGGACGTCGAGCGGGAGCTTACCGCGCGACAGATCGCCTGTCAGGCCGAGGTAGGAGAAGGGGCGGATCGCTCGTAGGATCTTAGCGATGATCGAGGCGAGGATCTCCATCTCCTCCTTTCCCATCCCTCGCTGCGTCGCCCACGGCGTTCCCAGGCGGATCCCGTGCGCGTCGGCGGCGCTGTGGTCCCCGGGGATGGTGTTCTTGTTGCACACGATCCCCACCATATCGAGGACGCGCGAGGCGATCTCGCCCATCATGGTAAATCCGGTATCGCTCTCGATCTTCCTCAGATCGA
>JALTFO010000063.1 GCA_027007005.1 Candidatus Bipolaricaulota bacterium
AAATAAAGATTTGACCCCGCATCAATTTGGACTAACTCTCTAAAAATGCGGGGACAGCCCCGCTTGCTTGCAAATTTCGTTGGCTGTCACACGATCCAACGTGCGATGACGCTTAACGGGAATTGTCTTCACTCCGTTCGAGTAGATGGAATGCTTGCCTCCTTCCCGCAGGAGAGAAAACCCATTCTGCTCAAGGTATCTTATAAGATCACGGCGCTTAATGGACATCTAAGTTTCTACTGCAACCTGCTCGAAGAGGGCTCCGCCAAGTGGAATCTCTTTTTGTTGTTGTCGATAAGCTAAGATCATCTCATGCAGTGCATCCTTCAGCAATTCCCGACACTCTTCTAGGGTTTCGCCTTCAGTGACGACTTCCGGCCACTCGAGCAATTGCCCCATGTAACCGGAGCTTATCTTCGTGTACTTAGCGGTATAGGTGTTGGACATGCCTCTCTTCACACTCCTTCGCTATGACCTACCTCTGATTATAGCACGATCGAGCGGCAGTGTGCCTGGCTGTGAAGCCGTTATGCCTGCTGCTTCTCTTCGCGCCAAAACATCAAAAATAAAGGTTTGACCCCCACGCTTCGATGAATTGACCCTCTTTGCGGGTGAATAGGGCCCTCAGCTCGGTTTCTGTAAAGAGTATATGTTGCTTCATGTTCACACCCCTATCATCGCCGAACTATCTAGATCTCCTCCGGACTCACCGCGTGTTTGAATTTGACGTCTAGTGCAGCAAAGTGCACCTTGCCGCAATCATGTTCTTGCTTCATGGCAAATGGGGTAAGGCATCCCATTGGTTGGTTCACTATTCCCTTGCCGAATAGGTCCAGGCTGCAGCTAGGCCTGCTAAGGTACTTGAACTTCCAATCTTGTCGTCTGGCATGAGCAGGTAAATCCACGGTTTGTCGCTGTGATCGGAAGCGTAAGCACACCACGTTGCGGCTGCCTTTGCTTTTGCCAAAACCACGGGATCCTGCATCTCACTTGCCCGTTTCACTTCGCATAGGAACTTGCCTGCGTTCGCCTCTACAACAAAGTCTGGTTCATAGCTTTGCCCGTCACGATTATAGTCTATCCTGATATCGTCCTTCCCTGGCCTAAACCACTTCATCACGGAGGTGTCGTCCTCCAGCACAACAGCAAATCGACGTTCTGGGTCAGAGTCGAACTTCTGAACTGGATACAGACACTTGCGGAACCCGCC
Organism: Candidatus Bipolaricaulota bacterium; assembly: GCA_027007005.1. Classification (GTDB taxonomy): domain Bacteria; phylum Bipolaricaulota; class Bipolaricaulia; order UBA7950; family UBA9294; genus M55B144. The sequence continues at coordinate 1,211 of JALTFO010000063.1, forward strand.
AAACGCCATGCTTCTCATCCTCTGCCGGTCCTCCACGGGCACTCGAAATGGCTTTATGTCCTCACTTGCATCAACTGATGCTACTATTGGTCGCAGTGTACGGAAGCCCTTGCTTACGCGAGCTTTGTAACCTATCACAGATTCCTCGTAATGGTCCTGCATTTGCGCGTGAATCAAGTTCACAAGCACCTGTTGATGGAATTGCAGCACGTTCACTACCTCGCTTTCGTCCCTGAGATAGGATCGGAGGTGATCTACCATCTGACCCGCAAGTTTGTAGAGTAGCTCGGCATGATCGTCATAGCTAATATCATTGAAATCGATCAGCCCTCTGACAAGATAGTCCTCCAAGCGCTCTTCTTCTATTATGTCGGAGCCATCCACCAACCGATATCTCTCGTGATCATGCAAGTGCTGAATCAAGATATCTTGTGCGACAGGCTGGAGGCGAATACCACTTGTGTCGAGGTTGAAGTCAGTGTATTTACAGGTTACCTCGCCCTGCGGCACAACAATGATCCTCGGGATGTCGATGGACATATCAATGTACGTATCGATTGTCTTCTCAATAATCTGCGAAAGATCAACCTCTTCTACGATACCTTCCAGCGTTCCCACTGGTCCGACAAGCACAGCAACCTTTTCCAAGATTTCTTTCTTGGCCGCTGGTTGTCGTAGATCGGCTGCTCGTGGCAACCGCTCAAAATCTTGAATCACCTGCAAGGTCGCTTTAACAGCTTGTTTCTCCTCAGGCCGTTCAAACAGCCCCGTATACGAGCCCCCTGGCTCCGAGGTTTCCCCTATCAGCTTCTTTGCAAAACCAGGCGGGGTCGTGATTATTCTCTTCCCCTCTTCAGGGATATCCCGTCCGATGATAACACCAGCTTTAATGATAGAATCCGGTCGCTCTGCCTCATCGATGATCTCTTGGAAGCGGTCGTGGGAGACAATGGTCAATCGATCGACAGCAGGAACGCCAACGCGCTTACCGTATGGCAAGCGCAGCCCTCGCCCAATAGACTGTTCAACCAACGTTTTAGAGTTCGCCGCCCGCAACGGGATGATCGTGTAGAGATTCGTCACGTCCCAACCCTCTTTGAGCATGTTGACGTGGATCACAATCTCCGTAGGATTCTCCGGATCCTCCACCGTAAGGAGCTGCTCGACCACCGCGTCTTTGACCTCACCACGCAAATTTGAATGGACAGTGATAACTTTTCCTTTATAACGCCCGTTGAAGAATGAGTCGTCTTCAATGATCTTAACCAACTCATTTGCGTGATCAGTATCCTGCGCAACAATGAGGATAAACGGCTTCACCACAGGTTTATCATTGTTACTTGCATAATCTTTGAGATCTGCCTTGGTGGTCTCATGAATACGAACCCCGTCTTCGAGTTTCAAGCGTTCCAGGCCTGCCTTGTCGTAGTTCGCGGGGTCGAAGTTCTCACGCGTAGCAACGGCTGGTTCTTTAACGAATCCATCGTCCATCGCGTTTCTTAACGGATAGCTGTAGATTACATTGTTGAACGGGATAGTCTTCTGGCCCTGCTCCACTTGTGGCGTGGCTGTAAGCTCCAAACCCAAAACAGGATGCAACTCATTGATTGCGCGAATGCCGGCCGACGCTCGATAGCGGTGAGATTCATCCATCAGCATGACAAGATCGTCCAGCCCGGCAAGATAGTCGAAATAGCTCTGTCCGATGTACTCACTCAGGCGTTTGATTCGCGGAGCTCTGCCTCCCCGAACTTCCGAGTTGATCTTGGAGATATTGAAGATGTTAATGTGAGCCTCACCCTTGCCAAAGAGATCCATCCTCGTCCCTTGACCATTCTCGTAGTTGTCACCTGTAATGATGAGCGGTGGCATGGTAGCGAACTCGCCAATTCCCTGAAGTACGTACTTTGGCGTGTTCGGCGTGAAATCGGCGATCAGCTTATTGTAGATTGTCAAATTCGGCGCCAGGACAAAGAAATGGCGGATGCCCTCGCTCAGGTGCAGATAACTGATGAAAGCCCCCATCAGCCGCGTCTTGCCGACACCTGTTGCCAGAGCAAAGCATAGAGAGGGGAAATCG
>JALTFO010000064.1 GCA_027007005.1 Candidatus Bipolaricaulota bacterium
TGGCTGTCGCTGCTGGCGATGGTGATGATTCTTATCTGGTGATGCACGAGAACGGTGCTGCTGGTGAAGATAACAAAGTGGCAGATGTTCTCATTCCTGGTGCTGTGTGGGGATTTACGGCTGGCGCTGATCTCGCTCGTGGCACAAAGGTAGCGCTGGCCGCTAACGGACAAGTGGATGCTGGGACTCCCCCTGATGATAGTGCGGGTACTCCTGGTGATCCCAGCATTGGTGTTGTGATTGATAAAGACGTGACTGCGGGCCAGGAGGCTCGGGTCATGATCCGTCCTGGGACGATTGGGTAGGGGGTGAGGTAGATGTTTAATAGTAGTTCTGTTGTATCTTTGAAACCCTCTGAGGCACGAAGAATCCTGCAGGTGCTGCGCGGTGGTGGAAGCCTGCCACTGATCAAGCTCCAGCGACTTCTTGCCTCGATCTCGCCTGATATGGTGGTCAATGGGCTGACCAAGCAGATTACTGCACATCTCGAACGGGCTTATTATGCTTGGCCTGACACCTGGAAGCAGTGGACCACCCAGGGAAAGAGCGATTGGCTTGATGAACAGGTGATTGAGCTTGTCACCCAGATTGGAATGATTGATGAGCTCAAGGAATCGGGTGGGGAATTTCAGGTTAAACAGATTCCTGATGCTATTCCGATCCGATACGGGATCAATGGTTACGGTAACATTGTGGTTGCTGATCTGCGAACTCTACGAACTGACCGTCTGGGATACTTCTCTGATCTCGGTGATCGGCTTGGGCGCGCTACAGCTTCTCGTCTTCATGAAACTATCTATGTTAAATTCTTGCGCAACAACCCAACCGTCCGGGATGGAAACTCCCTGTTTGATGAGACCAACCACGGGAATGACCTTGATCCCACTGCTGTAGGTAACGATCTTAGTTATGACAACCTGGTGACGGCTTTCCGCAAACTGGATGACATCACTGATCAATCTGGTGAGCCTCTAAGCGCCGAAAGTGCATATCTAATCGTTGGTCGCTATTGGCGCGAGGTTGCCGAACAACTGATGGAGAACCCGAAGAAACCAGGGACCTACTCCGATATCAACACGATTCGTAAGCGAGTGAAGGGGGTTATCTACTCCCGCAAGCTCACCAACGATTGGTATCTGATTGTTGATCCCAAGGAACTGCCCGGGCTGCATATTGACTTCTTTGAGGGCAAACAGGCCCCCGGGGTTGATCCAGAGAAGAATGACTCCAGCTTCCAGTTTGTCCATCCTGGGCGCCAGCGCTGGAGAATCTTCCACTATTACGGGCTGGTCTGGAAATACTATGAGGCCGCTCTGCGTGGGTCTCAGGCAACTATATAGGGGGAGTAAATGAGGATCGATAAGGACAGACTCCTTACTAGGTTGAAGGAAATGGGGATTGGTACTGGGATCCTGGCGGATCGCGCCGGGATCCCGGCCAACTCCGTTCAACGAATAATCTGGACGGGAAGAGCCTCCAAGGATGAAGCAGAGGCATTAATTCGAATTGTAGGCCGAGAGGTCGTTATTGGGAGTAAACCTGAACCCAAGAAAGAAGAAGCTCCTGCTCCTGTGACGCCTCCGCCGCCTGAACTTACTGTAAGGGAAATCATTGCTGGTGTTGAATCCGGTGAGATTGATCCCCTGCATGCCTATGAAATCGAAAAACAGCGGGAAAAGCCACGAGCTACGCTGATGCACTACCTAGAAGAAAAACTAGGAGGCGGTAAATGATTGGTGGTGAATATATGACTGAAGACGTTGAATTGACATGGACGAATGTTCCTGTTAGTAGCTCTGACGTTGCTCCCGATAACGATATACGTGTCCCAATTGTGCAAGCAAAGACTATTGCAATCCAATTGGAGATAAGCGGCAGCACTAATATTGACATGGAACTGTTCTCGTCCATAGACGGTACTAAATGGGACACCTCTCCTTATTATGCAGAGACTGGACTCGGCGTTGGAACAATAACACTTAATGTTCCTCCCGGCCCACGATATCTGCGGGCACGGGTCAATAACAATGATGCCGATAATGCCGGTAATATCGTTGCGAAAATGCTGATAAGGAAGTGAAATGGCGTGGTATATCGGGAGAAAACGTGCAAAGGATCTGCTTGATTACGCATACAGCATTCTCTCTGGGTATGCGTACCGCATTCCACCTGATCGCTTTATTGCGATTAAGCGCGTACTTGAGACCCGGATACCACTATGGACCGAAGAACGCAGAGGGCCGACTGACCAATATGGTCGCCCTCTGCTATCCGAAAAGGGATATAAGGACTTCATCAAAATTTGGATAGCCAAAATGGCTATGCCGAAGGAGGTAAAAGTGAACGGAGCACGATGGTTTGGAATTACTACTAAACGCCGGCGCCTGATGGGTGCTCCCTATCCTGGCGCTGGTGGGGATGTTGGCCTGGATGTGTCTCCAACCTATTGGAGGATTGGGGAGCAGCGCCTAAAAGAGATCGAAAACACCCTCTATTCTAAGGCTGAGGATTGGCTGTTGCCATTGATGCAGAGATTACAGACCCAGGGCAATAGTGCGCAACTGGCTGCTATCCTTGGGCCTGGTGGGGTTATTGACAATGCTGTGAAGACGGTCATGTCTAATGTAAGCCAATGGACCCAGCCAGAGATGAGCCCGCGGGATCCGGACAACAATGTCCCGTGGACGGTTGAAAAAGGTGCGACCAAGGACTTCATCATGAAGGACCTGGACCGCATGCTCTATCTGGCTCTCAGCTATTCGCTTGGAGTAGATATTGACCATGATCCAACTGCCCTTAAGTTCAAGGATCAACTTGCCAAGGAGAAATATCCTTGGGATCCTCGGCAGGCGGTGAAACCACTTGCTAGCCCGAACCCCAACATAACGGCTCAGACTGGCGACATTAAGATTCCGGGCTGGGCTCAAGAGGAGGGCGGCAAGTATATGGGCCTGTATCCGATGGATCGTTTGGGGCGTGTGGACACATCCAAGCACGGGTATACGATGGAGACCACTCCGCGTGAATACCTGCAATATAACCCTGCCGTGATGGCTCAATTGGTACGCGATGTGCAGACTGATCTATACAATGACGGGGTATTTGTCAATCTCGCCGAAGTGAGATCAGCCGTACATGGCTATGTCAGCGGTGATGAAAACGCTGCGCTCAGCAACGTGATCCATAAGAACGCTGATGGTGATGTGAATCCTGATGAATGGAGTCCGATCTATCAGTCGATCGAACAGGGAATCGTAAACGATATCAAGC
>JALTFO010000065.1 GCA_027007005.1 Candidatus Bipolaricaulota bacterium
GCAACTCCGGCAAACATCAGGGACAGGTACACATATCTAAGCGTGGGCCTCGTTACCTACGCCGAGCACTGTACTTAGCCTGTCAAGTTGTGGTCCGCAACGATGACTACTTCCATTCCATCTACCAACGGCATCGAGACAAGGGTAAGTCACACAAGGAGGCAATCATTGCGGTTGTGAACCGGTTTATTCATGTCCTCTACGTCATGTGGAGGGATAATCGACCCTACTACCCCTTGACACAAGCATAGCTTGTTATCCAGTGTATGCTCTACTAAATGATCTGGCGGAGGGGGCGGGATTCGAACCCGCGGAACCTTGCGGCTCGCCGGTTTTCAAGACCGGTGGTTTAGTCCGCTCGCCCACCCCTCCAAGCAAAAGATTATACTGGCAGAACCAACTCTCAGCCACGAAGCGGCGTAGCGCGAGATTTGGAGGAGTGAACTGTCTCAGCACCGTTCCTAGACTGAATTCCCAGCCGCATCTTTCAAGGAAGTTAAGCTCGCAAGGCAGAGTCCTTAAGCTCTGTGAACCCTACAAACCCGATAAAGTCAACGAACGCCATCGATGATCCCCCCACCGAGGAGCTCTTCCCTTGCGTACAGGGCAACGATCTGCCCAGCGGTGACCGCTCGCTGTGGCTGCGCAAAGTCGACGGAGAAGCGATCTGCGGAAAGGACGTGAAATGTCCCCTCTACTGCCGGCGAACGATAGCGGATCTTCGCCTCAATCTCCGCTCCAGACGCCGGTGGTGCACCCAGTATGAAGCTTGCCTCACTGGCGGTCAGCCTTTCTGAATATAGGTCCTCTTCCTGACCGACAATAAGAGTGTTCTTTTCTACATCGAGCCCAATAACGTACAGTGGGCTCGCACTGCTGATGCCTAGACCGCGGCGCTGCCCGATCGTGTAGTGCACAAGGCCGTTGTGCGTGCCGACCCTGTTACCTTTTGTATCCAGAATAAGTCCGGGGCGAATCATTCCCTGCGGGAACAAAAAATCGGTCCGTCCATCGATGGCAAAGCACAAGTCCTGGCTTTCGGGGAGTGATGCCGCATGGAGATCATCGCGTCGCGCGATGGCGAAGACCTCGTCTTTAGTTAACTCGCCGACAGGGAAGAGCAACTGAGCCAGGTCCTTCTGTTGCAGACCATACAGGAAATATGTTTGATCCTTGTTGCGGTCGATTCCCCGCAGCATATGCACGGTGCCTTCCTGATCGCGCGAAAGACGGACGTGATGGCCTGTTGCAACGTAATCGAATCCGTGCTTGCGTGCATACTGCAACGCGAGGGCAAAGCGAAGGTAACGGTTGCAGTTTCCGCACGGGTTGGGGGTCTCCCCACGACTGTAGCGAGCGACATAGTCGCGCAGGACTCGCTCGTAGAACAGGTCACTGGCATCGATCGTTCGATGTCGGATTCCAAGCTCCTGCGCAGCGAGGGCAACACCATCAAGAGAGCAGCACTTTGTCGTTCCAGCGTAATCTGGCGAGCCAGCGTACGACCAGAACCAGAACGTTATCCCCTCAACATCATGCCCCTGGTCGATGAGCAACTTAGCGGCGACGGTGCTGTCTACCCCTCCGCTCATGCTCACGAGAACGCGCAATTTACCCTTCTTCGACCTTAGGGATAATGCAAAGGAATTCAAACGGCTCCTTGCCACCATTTAGAAACTGATGCTCTTCGTTTGGCGGGACGAAGACGAAATCACCGATGCTGACCTGTTTTTCTCCGTCGATCCCTTTGACGATCCCCTTTCCTGCAAGAATGAACACTTCATGCTCCCACGGATGCTTGTGATACGGGCTAAATCCGCCTTCCACGAGCGTAAACTGACGCATGATGAATGTAGGCGCACCTTGATCGGGACCGATCAAGACACGCTTCTTGGCATTGACGACCGTCTTCCCATCGCTAATGTCCACCGGGGGAACGGCGTGTGATTTTCCAACTACGATCATGTAATCACTCTCCTTACAGTGTGCTAAGAACAAAAGGCACAAGCATCTCATCCGGTGTAAGGCCAGCGTGCATCCCATGCAGCTTCTTGCTGTCCTTGTACGGATAGTATAGAGTTTTTCGCCCGACGGAGGCGATAATCAAGTCACCGATGCGATCACGTGACTTTAGGAGCGCGTCTCTAATTCCGAACAAGCCTGCGTCGAGCGCCTGTTGCGCATCTAGGCAGACAATATCATTAGTGAAGGTCTCAGCGATGAACTGAGCAACCTCCTCTTTCTTTCCGTTGCGCACAAAGAGGTATGCAGCACGCGTATCTCCAACTGGCGGAAAAGCGAGATTGTTGTACAGAGCAGGATATTTGCTAATATCGATGTAATCTTCATTATCCATCGGGACAAACCCATGGTCGGCGCTGATGAGAAGGAGCGTATCATCAACGCGGCCCGAAAGCTCTCGTTCTAACGCTGTGTCGATCGAGCGCAGCTCGGCGGTGAACGCATCCGTCCAAGGCCCGTGTACGTGCGCGATGGAATCGGTATCGCCCCAGTACAGGCTAACAAATGTCTTGCCTGGCTCTTGATGCAGAATGTCTCGCGTGCAAACGAGCATGTCTGATAGATTTACGCCCGCATGCATCTTCGCTGTGCCGTCATAGAGAAGGCGCGACAGGCCACTCGACGTAATCTCTTTAGGCATAATCACATGCGATTGAACATCGAGCGCGCGCAACTGCTCAAGTAAAGTGGGAGAGGCAAGGAACGTCCTCTCGTCGATCCCTGCCGCAAGCGCTGCATCGGCCGCATCGTTTCCCAAGAGCGACAAGTTGATCATGTTTGTAATCGCCGATGTCTCCCTAAGGTAGAGGCGATAGCCCAAGATGCCGTGCTCCTGAGGCGTGAGCCCAGTGCTGAGAGAGGCGAGCGCAGTGGCAGTCGTTGCGGGGAAGACCGAAGTAAGCGGAATCATGCTCCCTCGATCGATCAGCTGGTTTAGAAACATACCTGGAAACTGCGACAGCAAGCGAGTCAGATGCATGTACCCCATCCCATCTAGGATGAGCAAGATAACCCTTTGCGGCTTATCAGATGGCAAGAACGACGACAGGGCATCCTCACGTTCGGCCTGGCCGCCAAAGAGCTCGCGGATAAAGGAAGGAATGCTGTCGATGGAGTACGCGCCGTAGTCGGGAGCAATAAGGCCTTCCGGCAAGAGCCCACGGAGGTGATTTGAAAGAAGTTTCGCTTCAAGAGTCTTTTGTGTAATCATGGTCCGCAATTGTAATCGCTTGAGCAGAAAATGGAAACAAACGTCATCTCGTGTGGCGTTGGAGCCCCTATCTGCATCCCAAATGGACAGCCTCCAACGTTGCTCTGTGTAAGGCTGATCCGTGCCTCAACGTGACAAACAAGCTTGCTACGAAAAGGCAACGAGGAACTCGGGAAGCTCTTCCAGGCTCTGAATGTCGCAGTCATCGCCGTCCCGAGAGATGCTGATCGGTGTGAGACCTGCTGCGCGCGCTGCCTCCATATCCTCTGGCCTGTCTCCCACATAATAACCGCGCGTCGCGCCAAGCTGCTTCATCATTGCAAGAAGCATGTGCGGGGAGGGCTTGGCGAATTTCAATGACGGTAGCGTATCGCCCCGGCCGAACCACACCCTAAACACGCGCTGCAGTGAGAAGTGCTCTATGATGCGGTCAACAACCGCTTGAGGAGAGTTGGACGCAAGGCCCAACAAGTACTGCTTACTTAGTTTGTCAAGAACTCTAACATCAGGAAAGAGCTTAATCTCACCACGTTCCAGTGCAGCAAGCTTGTAAGCAATGTAATTTTCGTCGCGCCGTTGCCACAACAGATCCGGATCATCGATTGCAAACTTATCACAAACGCTAACAGCGTTGTCGCGCATGCTGGTGATGTACAGAGCGTGAATGTTCTCCTTAGTTGGGGCGATGCCGAAATCAGCAAGCGTGCGGACAAACGAGTCGTGAAACCAGGTATCGCTGGGGCGATCCGAGTCGAGGATCACCCCATCCATGTCAAAGCCAATGAGTTCGCTCACGCAGGTGTCACCGTACGCTCTATTCTTAGCCCGTGTTCCAGCAAGCCACTGAGGAATGGCTGCGTCGGAACACACTTTTCTTGAGGGATCGCTCCCCGCGCAGTGATCTCCCCGTTTGCGATCATGAACGCGACCTGTGCGATAGGAAAGCCTGTTGTGCGCATCATCGCCGAGAGACCCGTTGATTCATCGTAATTATCGATCATCTCATAGCGGATCTCTCGTCGCTCTCCGCCGATCGTCCCACGGGCGTTCACCCGCAGCAGAATGACGTCTGGCTCGTCAAAGGAAAGATGCTCACGCAGAAGGTGCACGGCGACTTCACGTGGTATGACATCGACGCCATCGATCTCCTGCGGATCGTTATCGAAGAAACCAAGGTCGGCCATCGCCTTCACTTTGTCCAGATGGCCCGGGTAGCGGATTGTCTTGTACTCGAGGTTACTCACGCGACCGTGCAGCGTCTGAGGCAGAGTCGAGCTGCCGCCAGAGGTGTGAAACGCCTCCAGCTGTTCGTAGGGATGCGAGAAGGAGAGTTCCTCGCGTTCAGTGAGGGATGGCACGGTGACGATCTCCCCATCGCGCAGAACAGTTGATGGCTCCATATACTCGTTAATCAGGCCATGCGGGGAGAAGACAATCTGGTAGCCAAGCGGCGGTCGCGGGTGTTGTGGCAGGCCGCCAACACGGATGGAAACACTCTCCGCTGTATCGAGGTCCTCCACCGCAGCGGCCGCAAGGATGTTCACCAGCCCGGGGGCGAGGCCGCAGTCGGGGATGATCGTCACTCCTGCCTCTTTAGCTCGCGCATCGAGCGCAAGTTCGCCGGCGACAATTGTGTTATTTCCTCCGAGATCACAGAAGGAGACACCACTCTCCACCGCTGCTTCTGCCAGATTGAGGTTGAAAAAATACGGTACGGCGCTGATAGCGACGCTGCATCCGTCCATTGCCTCACGCACCGCGCGCGCAGCACTCACATCAAGCTTGCGCGGGACGATTCGCGTGTCACGTAGGCGCTCGGCTATTTTTTCAGCTCGGGAAAGATCCCGATCAGCAACTATGATCTCATCTACCTCATCACGCGAAGATAGGTTGTAGGCAATTGCCTGCCCCTGCATCCCCGCACCTATAAGAATGATCTTCACTTTGATTCCTCCTCCATCATGTGAATGAACTGGTCGCGCATCTCTTGTGGCCAGTCATCGGTATTCCAGAAGACTTCGCTTGCGGAAGCGTCCTCCTGATCCGATTTACTTTCAACAATCGCATCGCGGGTTGCGACTGCAAACGTGAATGATCCTGTTCCGTCAAGCCGCATCGTATGCGGGTCATCCGGCTTCACGAACCCACCCGACGCCGTCCCAGACACATTCCCGCGCATGCGCAGGCTCTGATCAGGAAGTGTTACAACAACGTACAAGCTCCCCTTCGCACTTCCGGCAGTATCCGAGGAGAGATCGATGTCGTCGGTGGACAGATTGATCGCTCCGTGCAGGACAATCGCCTCACCCGAGGCCTCACCCGAGGGTTCACCTGACGCCAGCGTCCCCCGAGCCGTGAACGTCGCCCATCCGCTACCGATTAAGGTCTCGCTGTTGCCGCGTGCCTTGCCGTTCAGCGTTCCCTGGGCATTGAAGGCCTTTACTGTATCACCAATTGCAAGACTCCCCTTAAGATTGATCGTTCCGCTCACTTGAGCGGTAACGTCTGTGCCGGAGAACCATAGCACGGCTGATGCGGAGAAGTCTCCGCTTCCGGTCAGATTCGCGTTTGGATCAGCATAGGCAACGATTTCAGCAATAGCAACAAATAGCAGGATGATGAACAGCGCACGCTTCACGATCACTCCTTTCTCGCTTGTGTAGGTGAAGATAGTATACACAGAATGGATAGCGCTGTAATCTCGGCATCAAAGCTTTGTATAGCTATTCCTCAGCGCTTGCTAGGAGCGCAGCAAGTTGGTATCTTCGGTCAATATCACAAGGGAGGAATCATGGAAGAGCGTGTCACAATCATCGGGGGAGGAAATCTGGGAACGGCTATCGCTCGTGGCTTGGTTGCTTCGGGAAAAATTAACGCAGGCATGATCACCGTTACGCGCCGTTCGGTTCATCTACTGGATGGTCTCAAAGCGGAAGGGTTCAACGTCGATCGGGACAACGTCTCAGCAGTGAGAGCAGCGCACGTCGTCTTAGTGACCGTCCGGCCCAGTCAATTAAATGCTGTTCTACGCGAGATCGCCCCCGCCATAGTGGAGGGAGAGCATCTGCTGATCTCCACGGTCTCCAACGCCTCAATCTCTGAGATAAGACGTCAACTGAAGAAGGAGATTCCTGTTCTGCGCGCGATGCCGAATATCGCTGTCTCAGTCGGGGAATCGATGACCACCTTGTGCGCAGATGAGTCGGTAAGTTCGAAGGCAAGAGAAGAAGCACGCCGGATCTTCGCCACGTTGGGAGAGACGATGTTCATTACCGAAGAACAGATGACGCCGGCAACTGCGCTGTGTGCGTGTGGGGTTGCCTTCTTCTTGCGGGCGATCCGCGCTGCAGCGCAGGGAGGGGTTGAGGTAGGCTTCCACGCCGGAGAGGCAATTCGCCTCGCCGCTCAGACAGCGCGTGGTGCGGCAACACTCTTGCTTGAGAGTGACGAGCACCCGGAAACGCAGATTGATAAGGTGACAACCCCGATGGGAGTTACAATATCCGGCTTGAACGAGATGGAGCACCACGGATTCAGCTCGGCGATGATTCGGGGGATTGTTACCTCGGCTGAGAAGGCGACCAAGCTGTACCAAAAGCAGGAAAACAGTCATGGAGAAGACCAGTAAACAACGCATCAAGACGACTGATCTCGTCGTGCTCCTTGGGGACATCACAACTCAGGATACGGACGCGATTGTAAACGCTGCCAATTCCGGGCTGCGCGGAGGAGGTGGCGTCGATGGCGCAATCCATCGCGCCGCCGGTGCGGTGATCGATCGCCAGTGTCGGGCCTACGTTAAAGAACACGGATCACTCCCTCCTGGAAAAGCGATGTGGACTGATGGAGGGAACCTTAAGACAAAGTATGTCATCCACACCGTTGGCCCGATCTACCATAGCGACGAGGAATCTGCTCCAATACTGAAGAGTGCGTACCAAGAGTCCCTGCGCCTTGCCGATGAGCTCGGAGCAAAGAGCATTTCCTTTCCGGCAATAAGCGCCGGTGTGTATGGCTATCCACTTGAGAAAGCAGCGCGGGTAGCCCTTGACGCGATTGCAGATTACCTGCGCCAAACTGAGTCTTCCCTCAGCCTGGTGCAGATGGTCTGCTTCAACGAGGCCTCCTACACCGCGTTTCATCGTGCCCTTGCGAGCATATGAGGCAGGAATTCTCTGGCAAAGCCACAAAAGCTTAGGGGATGTGAGCGCGTGTATAGAGCAGTTCTTTGGGGTTTTGGCCTGCTTGAGCAAGCGACATGAGGCTCATCCTAGTCCCAAGTAAGTCAATCGCTAGCTTGTTATAGACGCACGCTGCGGGTATCCTTCTTTCTGTCGGTTCTCCGACCCGTCTGTCCTACGGATTCTTCTATGGAAGGCGGGCGATAGGGTGTAATTGGAAACGGTTGCGCCTTCCGCGGTTGAAAAGGGGATCGGGCAGGTCTTTAGTCCGCTTTGCCTGTGGAAGGTGTACTCTCTCTTTGAAAAGGAGGTATTACATGTTAAACAGGCGCACAATGTTAGGCACAATCACTTTCTTGACCTTACTTTCTTTGGTCTCTCTTCTGGGGTTTTCCGAGAATCTAATTGTTTTTCACGCTGGGAGCCTCACCGTTCCGATGTTAAAGCTTGCAGAGGGTTTTGAGGCGACCCATCCTGGTGTAACAGTCGCCGCCGAAGCCTCAGGGAGCAATATTGCTGCACGTAAGATTAGCGAACTTCACCGAGACGCGGACGTGATGATGTCGGCTGACTATCGGGTGATCGATCAACTGCTGATTCCGGACTACGCCACGTGGAACATCCAGTTTGCCCGCAACACAATGGTTATTGCCTACACGGATCGCTCCAAATATGCAGATGAGATTACCTCCGAAAACTGGTTCCAGGTTCTACTGCGCCCGGGGGTGGCTTTCGGTCATTCCGATCCTGATCTCGACCCATGCGGCTACCGCACGCTTATGGTTTGGCAGCTGGCGGAAACTTACTACAAGGTGCCAGGCTTGACAAATAAACTGTCTGATGCCTGCCCTCTCGAGAATGTCCGACCCAAGGCGGTTGAGCTTCTCGCGCTGTTGCAATCGGGGGATATGGATTACGCCTTTGAATATCGCTCGGTCGCCGTACAACACGGCCTCAAGTTCATCGAACTGTCAGACGAGATCAACCTGAGTCGGACCAAGTACGCCAACTTTTACGCGCAAGCGAAGGTGCAGATAGCTGGTAAGAAACCAGGGGAGACGATGACTGTACTCGGAGCGCCAATCGTCTATGGGGTGACAATCCCGACCAACGCTCCCCATCAGCAGCTAGCAATCGAATTTGTGCACTTCCTGCTCGGCCCAGAGGGGCAGAAAATCATGAGCGAAGCTGGCCAGCCCCCGATCGTGCCAGCAGTCGTGGTGAGCGGATGGAAGTACCTGCCGACACAACTGACCGCCCTCGTCACTGAAAAGTGAGCTTAAACTAGAAAATGCGAACACTATCCAAGAACTGGATGAAGATCTCTTTCCTGGTCCTGGGGGGGATGCTGATCCTGTTTGTTGTCTGGCCTCTCCTGCAGACGGTCCTCTCATCGAACCCTCAGATCCTGTGGCAGACGCTCCTCGATAAGGAGGTCCTCTCCTCAATTGCGATCACATTCTATTCCTCACTGATCGCTACAGGCATTGCCTTCCTCACGGGGGTGCCACTGGCCTATCTTCTTGCCAGATCTACGTTTCCTGGCAAGCGCCTGATCGAGGGGATCATCGATCTGCCGATCGTTGTTCCCCACTCTGCTGTGGGGATCGCTCTCCTCATGCTATTCGGGAGGCAAGGCGTTCTCGGACGTGCGTTTGCCCCGTTGGGAATAAGGTTCATCTCCGCTGTTCCCGGGATCGTTATTGCCATGCTATTTGTCAGCATGTCGTTTCTGGTGAATGCAGCGCACGATGGATTTGCCTCGGTCGATCCACGCATGGAGAAGGTGGCGCGTACCCTTGGAGCGAGCCAGTGGAAGACGCTATGGCGTGTCTCATTTCCCCTTGCTTGGCGGAGCATTCTCTCCGGGATGATCCTGATGTGGGCGCGGGGATTAAGTGAGTTTGGCGCGGTGATCATCCTCTCCTATCACCCAACGGTCGCCCCTGTCCTTCTGTACACGCGCTTTGAGTCCTATGGCCTCGACTATGCGCGACCGCTAGCTACGATCCTTATCCTCTCTTGCCTGGTCATCTTCGTCAGCCTGCGCATGGTTGCGGGGAGGCGCAGATGAACTACCTTGCTATAAATTCTCTGCAGACCAGCGTTGGCGGCTTCCAGCTTCGAGATTTCTCCCTCGCTGCAAACAGAGGCGAGTACACGATCATCCTTGGCCCAACTGGGGCGGGAAAGACGGTTCTGCTGGAGACGATCGCTGGGCTACACGCTGTGCTCTCGGGGAGTATCCTGCTCGATGGTGAAGAGATTACTCATGTTCCGCCGGAACGAAGGCGGATTGGGTTTGTCTACCAGGACTACATGCTCTTTCCGCACCTTAATGTCGAAAGGAATCTGGCCTTTGGCCTACGCGCGCAGGGCATCGGTCGCCGCATAGCTGCAACCAGAAGCGCAGAGGTAGCGAGACTCCTCGGAATCGAGCACCTTCTTTCCCGCATGCCGACTGGCCTGAGCGGCGGGGAGAAACAACGCGTTGCGCTGGCAAGAGCACTTGTCATCAAGCCGCGTTTGCTCTTGCTGGACGAACCGCTCTCCGCGCTTGATCCGCAGCGACGTGAGTCGCTGCAGGAGGAGTTACTGCTTGTGCATGAACGCCTTGCGACAACAACGCTTCACGTGACACACGACTTCGAGGAGGCTATCTCACTCGGGGACCGAGTGGCGGTGATCAATGCAGGCAAGATTGAACAAGTGGGCACAATCGACGACATCTTTCGTCACCCCGTCTCGCAGTTCGTTGCCCGCTTCGTCGGGGCGCGGAACTTGTTTGATGGAGTAGTCGAGCACAAGGAGGAGGGAACCTTCCTGTCACACTCTGACATGAAGATCGCAGTTGTGACCGATCGCAGCGGGCCAGCGCACATCTCGATCCGCCCGGAGGACATCCTCATCTCGCGCGGAGAGCTGAGTTCGAGCGCACGCAATTCCTACAGGGGAAAGATCACACAGATCGTCGACCGTGGATCTCTGATCTACGTTACGGTCTGTGTGCCACTCCCGTTTGTTGTTATCATCACCAGAAGATCGCTCACTGAGATGGCACTTGAGATTGGAATGGAAGTATACATTGCGTTCAAGGCCTCTGCAGTGCATCTTTTCTAGGAGCTAGAATGACTGAAAATATCGATAGATTCGGCCGCAAGATCACGTACCTGCGCATCTCGGTGACCGACCGCTGCAATTTTCGCTGCATCTACTGCATGCCCGCCTCCGGGGTGAGATGGCGGCCGCACTCGGAGATCCTGCGCTACGAGGAGATCATCCGCGTTGTACGCGCCGCGGCCACGTTGGGAATCAAAAAGGTCCGCCTCACAGGCGGGGAACCGCTCGTGCGGGAGGGGATCATCGATCTCGTAGGAGACCTGTCTAACATTGCGGGAATCGATGAGATCACGCTGACCACGAACGGGTCGCTCCTGCGCCGCTACGCAAGGGAACTTGCCCATGCCGGCCTCAAACGCGTGAACATCAGCCTGGACACACTGCGTCCGGATCGCTTCAGGCGTATCACGCGCCGAGGAAGCCTAGAGGACACACTTACTGGGATCCACGCTGCACAGGAAGCGGGCCTTGTTCCGATCAAGCTGAACGCGGTCGTGATGCGCGGGATAAACGACGATGAGGTGCCAGATCTAGCTGAGCTGGCAAGAGATGGATTTCAGGTGCGGTTTATCGAGTGGATGCCGATCGGGAAGTCAAACGAAGACTTCGCCTCTCGCTTTGTGGCAGCAGATGAGGTTCGCAGCCGCATCGAGGAGGCGCTGGGGCCACTTGAGCCATTGCGGGAAGAAGGACCGGCCCGCGTCTACCGCCTTCCTGGGGTCAGCGGTGAGGATGGACAGATCGGTTTCATCTCGACTTTCAGCAGCCCGTTCTGCGCTACCTGCAACCGGATACGCTTGACAGCCGATGGGAAGCTTCGCCCCTGCCTCCTCTCCCCAATTGAGATTGATGTCAAGAAACCGCTGCGCAGTGGAGCAAGCGATGAAGAGATCGTGGCCCTCATCGCTTCGAGCATTGAAAGGAAGCCCCTTTCTCACGGAGTGGCAAATGATGCTCCGCGCGATCGGCAGATGTCGCAGATTGGAGGTTGAGATGAACGAAGACAAGCTAACGCACTTGGATAATGAAGGGCGAATACGCATGGTCGATGTTAGTGAAAAGTCCGAGACGGAACGCATCGCTGTGGCACGCGGGCAGGTCACGATGTCTCCCTCCACCTGTCGCATGATCCTGGAGGGGAACGTAACGAAGGGGAATGTGTTAACAACGGCGCAGGTCGCTGGGATCATGGCAGCAAAACGCACCGGGGAGCTGATCCCTCTCTGCCATCCGATCCCCCTAACTGACGTCGAGGTGCGCTTCTCCGTTCAGGCCGATGCCGGTACGATCAATATCGAGGCGACTGCAAAGTGCGTCGGAAGGACGGGAGTCGAGATGGAGGCACTCACCGCTGTGTCGGTGGCTGGTCTCACCATCTACGATATGGCAAAGGCGGTGGAGCGCACGATGCAGATCGGAGGGATCCGCCTGGTGCGAAAGAGCGGCGGCAAGAGCGGGACGTTCGTGCGTGAGGGGGAGGAAGATGACGTCTGAGATTATCGTTACCGTACGCCTGTTCGCCGCGCCACGCGAGTTTACTGGCAAGAGTGAGATCCAAGTCACTCTTCCAACTGGGGCGCGACTCTCCGAGCTGATCAAGCGGCTGAGCGCAGACTATCCTGGACTGGGAAGGTACCTGCCCTACAGCAAGTTAGCGGTGAACCACGCCATCTCCACACCAGAGGCGATCCTCAACGACAGCGATGAAGTGGCGCTTCTGCCGCCGGTGGGAGGAGGATGATATGGATGAGAACATTGTTGCCATCACCGATAACCCGATTGTCGTTCAAGACATTGTCACCCGGCTCAGCGAACCGGCAGTCGGAGCCGTGGCGACGTTCGTCGGCGTCGTACGCAATAATTCTGATGATCGCAAGGTGGAATACCTGGAGTACGAGGCCTATCCGCAGATGGCCCTCGCTGAGATGCAACGAATCTGCGCGGAGGTGCGGGATCGCTGGCTAAGCATCCACAGGATCGCGATCGTCCACCGAACGGGGCGGCTCGCCGTGGGGGAGGTGGCGGTGTTGATCGCTGTGTCGTCAGCGCACCGACAGGAGGTATTCGACGCACTGCACTACGCGATCGATCGGCTCAAGGAGATCGTCCCCATCTGGAAGAAAGAGGTGTGGCAAGGAGGGTCAGAGTGGAAGCAAGAGACCTAACGGTGATGTATCCCATGCTCAGTGTCGAGGAGGCGCGGCAGCGGGTACTGCGTGGCCTGGCGCCGCTAGAGGCGGAATCAGTGCCGCTTCTCTCAGCGCTGGGGCGGATACTAGCGACCAATGTAATCGCGGGCTACGACATTCCCCCGCACGCAAACACGGCGATGGATGGCTATGCCCTGCACTCGGAAGACACGAAGACAGCTAGCGAAGAAAGTCCTGTCAGACTGCGCGTCATAGCCGAGCTTCCCGCGGGGTACGTGGCAGAAGAAACAGTAGTTCCAGGAACAGCGATCCGCATCATGACAGGCGCCCCAATCCCTTCTGGTACGGATGCGGTAGTGCGTTTTGAGCACGTGCAGCAAGAAGGGGAGTACATCGTAGTTACAAGGCCCATCCCTGTTGGAAAGGAGGTCCGCCAAGCAGGGGAGGACGTGAAGAAGGACAATGTGGTTCTTAGGCATGGCCAAAGGCTGCGACCGCAGGACATAGGGATGCTTGCATCCATAGGAAAGTCGCAGGCCGAGGTTGTGAAGCGGCCACGAGTGGGCATTCTCGCCACCGGCGATGAACTTGTTGAGATCAATGCACCACTCGCCCCAGGTAAAATTCGCAATGCAAATGGTTATTCCAACGCTGCTCAAGTGCTTAAGTACGGAGGAGAGCCTGTCTCTCTTGGGATCGCCTCGGATCGCGACACAGAGATCAAGGAGAAGATCCGCCGCGGGATCGAGGAGGGGGTCGATCTGCTCGTTGTCTCCGGAGGCGTATCTGTAGGAGACTTCGACGTGGTGAAGAAGGTGCTCGCGCAGGAAGGGGAGATTGACTTCTGGCGCGTGCGCATGAAGCCCGGGAAACCGCTTGCTTTCGGGCATATCACACTTGCTGGCAGGAGAGTACCTGTGTTGGGAATGCCGGGAAATCCTGTATCGGCGATGGTCTCCTTTGAGATGTTTGCCCGCCCGATGATCCTGGCGCTGCTCGGGGCAAGCGATGTGGAACATTGCATGGTAGTCGCGACCCTTGAGGATGCGATCTCCAGTAAGGACGATCGAAGGCACTTCGTACGCGTCAGGCTGGAGGAAGGAGAGAATGGATACGTTGCTCACCTAACCGGAGACCAAGGCTCGGGAATTCTGACCTCGATGGTCGAAGCAGACGGCCTGGCAGTCATCCCTGAACAGTGGCGGAGTGTGGAGCCAGGCGCACAAGTGCAGATCATCTTGTTAGGAGACAGCCTATGAGCGATCTAAGGATTAGGATCGGGATATTGACAATAAGCGATCGCGCATCACGCGGGGAACGAGAAGATGAAAGCGGACCGCTGATCGAGCGCTTGGTCAGCCAGTCGCTTCACTGCGCGATCGAAAAAAAAGCGATCGTTCCAGACGTGAGGGAAGAGATCGCAAGTATCCTAATTAATTGGGCGGATGCTCTCAAGCTGGGCCTCATCCTCACCACTGGCGGAACGGGCTTCTCACCGCGCGACATCACACCGGAGGCGACGAGGGATGTAATCGAGCGAGAGGCGCCGGGCCTGGCAGAGGCGATGCGTGCTCAGGGGATCGCGAAGACCCCACATGCGATGCTCTCCCGCGCGGTAGCAGGAATTCGTGGGCACACGCTGATCATCAACCTACCGGGCAGTCCAAAAGCTGTTAAGGAGGGGCTGGAAGTGATCATGCCGGCGTTGCCACATGCCGTTTCCATCCTGCGCGGTGGCGGCAATAGCGAGCACGAATACCACCAACACACCGGTTAGGAACAAACAGTGTGGCACACTCGCCTAGACAACGAGCTGACGCATGAAGGCGAGAAGATTGAGCGTTCTGATCACGTTGTCTTCATAGTATCGCTGTGGACGGAAAAGGTTCCCTCCGTGAAATACTCGCTAAGCACAGCTCTCTTTACACCCTGACCGAGACCATCGAAGATAACAACCCACTTCTCAATTAAGAGAGAGCGGCACGATCTTGTGATTTGCTACGTCGATCAACCCGAGATCGGTGACGCCGAGAGCGGGGACGGTGGGAAGCGATACAAACGACAGGGCCATGAACGGAGTGTCGAGCGAGCAGCCAAGAGCATGTGCCGCATCTCGGACTGCAGCGAGGTCTCGATCAACGGTTTCGGTCTCTTCTTCACTCATCAGGCCACAGAGCGGCAGGGGAAGGATCGCCTCTACCGCTCCATCACTCACAACCACAAAGCCACCCTGAGATTCGACGAGCGACTCAACTGCAACCCGCATGTCATGCTTG
Organism: Candidatus Bipolaricaulota bacterium; assembly: GCA_027007005.1. Classification (GTDB taxonomy): domain Bacteria; phylum Bipolaricaulota; class Bipolaricaulia; order UBA7950; family UBA9294; genus M55B144. The sequence continues at coordinate 14,960 of JALTFO010000065.1, forward strand.
TCAAGGCCGACAACGACGATGTTATGGTGATCGTGCGACACGCTCCCGGCTATCGCTCCGCGTTTCAGGCCAAAGCCGTGGATCAGGCCGCGGCCGATGTTCCCATTCTTACCGTAGCGCTCCACGCAGAACATCGGGAGCACGTCGTGCTCGATGTCAGGAGAGATTACACCATCTTCAACATTGAGCGTCCCCTCAATAGCATTGTTGACGATCTGTCCGGGGATAAGATCGATCACCCGTGCACGGATCGACTCGCCGCTGCTCGGTATCGTGAAGTCATCGTCAACAAGGTTGTGGTGCAACTTCACCGTGTGGCGTAGTGTCTCCGGATAATCGATGTGCGGCACGCCAACGACAAGTCTCCCTTCCTCCGCCACGACCTCTCCATTAACGAAGACCCGTTGTGGTTCTATATGATCGATCGATGGAGTGAGGATGAAGTCGGCGTACCGCCCGGGGCTGATCGATCCTAGCAGGTGCTCGATACGGAAGTGCTGTGCCGTGTTCACCGTTGCCATGCGGATTGCGTCCATCGGCTCTAGGCCAAGCTCGATCGCCCGGTTGACGTTGTAGTTGATGTGCCCCTCGGAGCGGATGTCGGAAGTGTGCTTGTCGTCGGTGCAGAACATGAGGTTACGCGTATCGGTGCCGTGCTTCACGATGCCACTGATCAGCGCTTCGACATTCCGCTCGCTTGACCCCTCGCGTACCATCACCCCCATGCCAAGCGCGAGGCGCTCTTGAAGCTCCTCGAAAGTGACGCATTCGTGGTCGTCGTTTAGCCCAGCCGTGGCGTAGGCCTGCAGCGTTTTTCCAGCAAGGCCGATCGCGTGGCCGTTAGCAATCTTCCCGCGCCGGTGTGCGGCGATGATCTTCAGCAGATGCTCATCGCTTAACGTATCGATCTTCGCTGGGTCGAGCTCACCCAGACTCACCGCCACGTTGAGATCAAGGAGCCGCTCCGTCTCCTCCACACCGAGCGCACCGCCCGTCGTCTCAAGGCCGGGAGCGGTGGGGACGCGCGATGAAACCTCGATGAAGATGCGATAGGGAAGCCGATCGATTCCCTCGATGAACGCAAGGAGCCCATCCAGGCCTGCGACGTTGCTGATCTCCATCGGATCGATGAGCATGGTCGTCGTCCCACGTGGAACAATCACCTCAGCGAGCGCCGGTGGCGTGAGGAGCGTCGTCTCGATGTGCACGTGCGCATCGATCAATCCTGGAATCGCGTAGCTGTGCTCGCCATCGATCACCGCCGCAGGGGCACTCTTTGGCAGTGACGATGAGATCGTGACCACACGCCCGTTCTTGATCCCGATGTTCGTCGTTACAATCTCGCCACTGTAGACGTTGACCAACTGCACGTCCTTCACCAGCGTATGGAGCGCCTCGCGGTCGTACGCGGCGCGTATCTCCTCTTTCAGTTCACTCAATCTCTCCATATCGCGCACTTCCAACTAAAATCGCCCCCTACCATTTCTCTCCCGTGTAGCTTGTACTCATCCAACGTAGTTACCTGTACAGATCATCGCGTGTCCAGGTGCGACCACAAGGATCAGACCCGTACTTCATCAAGCGCTCCACTTCCTCACGCGATGGAAGAGAAGGCTGCGCTCCCTTCTTGGTGGCCGCCAGAGCACCAGCGGCATTTGCCCAGCAAATCGCCTCTTTCAACGGTTGTCCCTCGGCAAGAGCAACGGCCAATGCCCCATTGAACGCATCACCGGCGGCGGTAGTATCTACCGCATCGATCAAGAAAGGGGAAGAGCGGTATGAGTGCTCGTGATCGATCACGTACGAGCCCTGGTCACCGCATTTACAGACAACGCGCTTCACACCACGGTCGAGCAATCGGTGTGCTGCAACCTCGACTCTATCTTCTCCTGTCATGGTAAGTAATTCCCCGTTATTTGGAGTCAGTATATCGATTCGATCCAAGAACAGAGACGAGAGGTCTTGCGCTGGCGCGGGGTCGAGGATAACCAAGGGTCGTCCCGCTGGCAATTGGCGCAGCAGATAATCGATAGTTGCTAGCGGAATTTCCAGTTGCAACAAGAGTACCTTCGCCTGGACAATTACGGAAAGAACATCGTCCACGTATGAGACATCGACTCGGCCGTTTGCTCCTGGAACGCAGGCAATGACGTTCTCTCCTTTCTCGCTCACCAATATACTGGCAATCCCCGAGGAGCAACTGCTTTCTCTCTCCACCTTGGAAATATCAATTCCATTCTCGGCGAGCTTGTCCAGAAGTTCGTCCCCAAGAGAGTCAGTGCCTACCTCTCCGAACATCGCGGTAGGGGCCCCCAAGCGAGCCGCACCCACTGCCTGGTTTGCTCCCTTACCTCCGGGATAGCGGTTGAATCTCCAACCGAGTACCGTCTCTCCTGGTTGCGGTAGATGTGGAACCTCGGTGACGAGATCCATGTTGATGCTACCCAGCACAGCAATTGTTGCCCTCCGACTTCTGGAAGAGGATGTGAATGTCATTCTACAATCACTGCTTGCCTAATTCCATCTACATGGTATTCACAGTCACATAGAGACCTATACTCAGTATAAATCAAGACTAGCTTTTTCATATCCTGTCCTTTATCATCCATTTTCCTTGGTCTAACGTGAACATAGCCAGAATGGCATGTCAGTCACTAGCGACCAAAGCATGTGCTCTATGACGCGCCAAAGTGTTTCTCTGCAACTGTAAATGCTCGATCAAAGATCTCTATTGCACGATCAATCGTGCTCTTGCGTATGGTTAGCGGGGGAATCAACTGGAATCTGTTGTGGAAGTAGCCTCCTTTCTCAAAGACCATTCCTTCTCTTACACACTCATCGCGGATAAAGGCTGCTTCCTCCGACGCAGGTTCCCTGGTTTCGCGGTCGCGAACGAGTTCCAGCCCAATATAGATTCCGCGAGCATTGATGTGGCCAATGAGGTGATGACGTGTCTGTAGCTCCTCTAGCGCGTGAACAAAGTATTCGCCTCGTTCGCGAACTGTCGCCAGGAAACTATCTTGAGAAACAATGTCCAGCACCTTGTTCCCCGCAGCACAGGCCAACACATTCCCCGCCTGAGTGGAGACATGTGCTCCTGGCCCCCAGCTCTCCAGTATCTCCGCCTTGGCAACAACAGCAGAAAGTGGCAGCCCACCCCCCAGTGCTTTGGACGTGAGAAGCATATCGACCTGTACCTCTTCCCAATCAGTCGCCCATAGTTTACCTGTTCGACCAAGTCCCGATTGAATCTCATCAACAATCAACAGAATTCCGTATTTATCGGCTAAACGGCGCAGTAAACGTAGGTATCCCGGACTAGGAATGATGTAGCCAGCTGAGCTTTGGAACGGCTCCACAATGAACGCGGCCACGCTTGTTATGTTCCCTCCGACTTCCCGGTAGGGCGACTCTTTGCTCTGAAAGTAGTATTCGAAATAATGTTCGAGCCGCTCGATCGCCCATTCGTCTTCTGCTTTTCCCTCTGGAGCCCTTCCAAATGGGCATTGGTAGGCATAAGGAAATGGGAAATAGCCTACCGCCGTATCCATCGGCGGAATAGGATAAAAATAGGGCCACATCCCTCCCTTTCCAGTAAGGGCCATTGTGCTATAGGTTACCCCATGGTAGTCTCCGTAGGCAGTCAGGATAAATGGTTTACCTGTGTAGTAACGTGCTGCACGCATTGCCAGCTCAACAGCATCAGAACCTGTGACACCAAATGCCACCCTTGCTTTCCCACCCTTGATCGGGCTGATCCGAACTAGTTTCTCCGCCAGCTTGGTTCGTTCGGGATGTGGAAAATCGAAGTAATGCACCAACTTGCCCGCTTGTTGCTGGATGACCTTAGTAATCTCTTCATTGCACTCACCTAAGGTGGAGACCGAGAAGCCAGCTAGAAGATCGACGTATTCCTTACCGTCAACGTCAACAAGGATATCACCGCCTTTTGTACTCTCAATCATTGGAGGAAGGTTGAATAAACCCAGTCCGACCTGTCCATATGATTCCACTGCTAGCCAACGATGTGTCCAGTCCTTTGCCTTTTCTCCGAATGCAGCGGCTTGAACTCTTCTCTCAATATCTTTTTCTGTCAAGCCAAGGCGCTTGCGTTGCTCCAGAAAATCATTCTCGAACATGTTTTAACCTCCTAGAAATAGTGCCTTTACCTACCCAATTAACCATTTACACTCATTCATGCCAGCACGCGCGGAATGAACATTCCACGCGATTCATCGGCTACCCAAACACCTCTATCGATCAGAATCTCTCCTCGTCGCATCACCAGATCGGGGAACCCGCGAACGGTATGTCCCTCGTATGGCGACCAATCAACATTCATGTGCAGAGTTCGATAACTTAGAACGTGTTCTTTTTCTGTATTCAGAACAACCAAATCAGCATCAGATCCAACCTGCAGTGTCCCTTTCTGAGGATAAAGTCCTAATATTCGCGCTGCGTTGTAACTCGTCAATTGGACAATTCTCTCCAGGGATAAATGGCGTTTCTCATACCCCTCGGTAACCATGAGAGGTAGCCTTGTCTCAACACCAGGCAATCCGTTCGGTATCTTGGGAAAATCATCCTTGTGTTCTGCCTTTTGTGTTCTGCTAAATGGACAATGATCCGTGGAAACAAAGTCGACCGTTCCGTCTTCGCATCCTGTCCACAGGGATTCCACATCAGCCGCATTCTTCAGCGACGGGCTTACGAGGAACAGGTATCCCTCCGATCCTGCACACTTTTCCGCAGTAAGTAATAGATAGTGCGGACATGTCTCCGCATACACCTGTTGCCCCTGATGCTTTGCCTGCGCAATGAGGGCAATTGAGTCCTGTGAGGAAACATGTACGAAGAACATCCTGCCGCCGACAATCCGGTTGAGGAAGAGCATGCGGTTGATCGCCTCGGCCTCGACAAGCTGTGGCCTGCTGGCATAGTGATAGGCCGGGCCGGTCTTTCCCCGAGCAACAAGAAGAGCAGTCAATGTGTCAACAATTGCCCCATTCTCCGCGTGAATACCGACCAGTCCTCCCGCTTGTTTGACCCAACGCATGATTTGGTAGATCTCTCCATCGCTGAGCGCCAGACCCGGATAGAGCATGTACAGCTTGAAGCTGGGAATGCCCGCCTTAATAACGGCCGCAATTTCCTCAGCCAGTGTGCTGGTGAAGCGATTGATCACCGCATGGAACGCAAAATCAGTGTAACAAGATTCGATTGCTTCTTTGCGCCGCTTATCAACAGCAACGGATAAGGGCTCGCCCCGCTCAGGGATTGCAAAGTCGATGATGGTGGTCACCCCACCCCATATGGCCGCCCGCGTGCCGGAACTGAAATCATCGCCGGAGCTGAATGAGTCGCTCTTCCATGGCATGTGTACATGTGAATCAATAAGGCCGGGAAGGATGAATTTGCCTGTTGCATCAACAGTGCGATCGGCCGAGAATGATGTGGCAAGGGCCTTTCCCATAGCAGCTATTTTCTCATCGGAAACAAGGAGATCCGCCGTAATCATACCGTCGGGGAATACGATCTTTCCGCCACATATTAGGGTCCTCATATCACACTCTCTCCCATTTCTGTGGCCCGCCGAATCTTATCAGCGCTTGCCGGCAGGTCGATTATTCTCACTTGACAAGCATCGTAGATCGCATTTGTAATCGCTGGGGCAACGGCGACCATTGCCATTTCCCCCACCCCTTTTGCTCCATAGGGGCCCAAGGAGTCTCCTTCTTCTATCAATCGTGCATCCAGCTTTGTGGGAAGAGAATCGATCCTTGGCACACCACATTGTGCCAGATTGCTTGTCTGGTTTGGTCCGTGATCGACAAATTTCTCAGAAAGAGCATAGCCCATTCCCATGATCGCTCCTCCTTCAATCTGCCCCTCTAAAGTGAGGCGGTTGATCGCCTTACCAACGTCATAAGCAGAGACAAGCTTCTCTACGGACACTCGCCCCGTGTGTTTGTCCACTCTTACAATGGCCAAGTTGGCGAAGAATCCAAAGGTGGGGTAGTTGAGTCCTTTATCCTCCTGCCCCGACGGAGCCGTTCCCAACGGAACCGTCTGAGGAGCGAGATACATTCCCTCTCCCAGCAGCCTTTTCCCATCGGCATGCACTGATTCAGCAAACGCTGCTAGTTCAACCAGTTTTCCCTCGCAACCAATTAAGTTCCTTCCCTCTATGGCTATGTTTCCTCGAAGCTGCGGGTAATAGATAGTTGCAAACCGGGTTATTTCCTTCTTGAGGCTTTCAACCGCCCGCAACACGGCATTGCCCGACATCACTGTTTGTCGCGAGGCGTTCGTTTCGCGCGCATCCGGGTCATTGGCCGTATCTCCCATCTCTACGTCTACATCCGCATAACTGACCCCTAATGCGTGCGCGGCAATCTGCGCAAGGATCGTCGATGACCCTTGTCCGAGGTCAATAGCTCCGACTCGTAGAAGGATCTTGCCATCAGAAAGGACCTCTATCTCTGCATTTGCGTAGTCTCTTTCACCCAGGCCCAAACCAACGTTCTTGTAGCCACAAGCGATCCCCACTCCCCACCCCGGACGATCGGCAACATCTTGCTGAGCAGCAACGTAGTCCTGCTCGATGGCATCTAGCGCCTCAACAAGATGAGTATCTGGACCGAGCAGTTGTTCTGTCACTGTGCGATCCCCTTGTCTAACGGCATTGATGCGGCGTATCTCCAGGGGCGATATCTCCAGTTTGCGGGCTGCCTCATCAAGCAGGGACTCCACAGCAAATGTGGGTTGCGGAATGCCAAATCCCCTAAACGCGGACGAGGGGGGTGTGTTCGTGAATGCTCCCCGGGACTCTATGGCAACGTGAGGCACGGTGTAAGGGCCAGTAGCAAAAGCAGTGGCTTGCTCTATTACCGGAATGCTGAAGGTTTCGTAGGCTCCACAGTTTGCGATAATACTGCCACTAATTGCTTCGATGTGTCCATCTTGGCGCAGTCCTATGCGATAATCAAGGATCATAGGATGACGCTTCACACTGGTGCGCAGGGATTCCTCACGGCTGAGCACAATCCGCACACGCCGGTGAGTGATAAACGCTCCCAGCGCCAATAGAGCATGGATAGAGATATCCGTCTTTCCCCCGAAAGCCCCACCGGTAGGATGAGAAATTACACGTACCCTCTCCACAGGGAGGTCGAGGACAGTAGCAATCTGTCGCTGAATTGTCTGCGGATATTGACATGCTGCGCGAATCGTTACCTTTCCTTCATCCCACTCTCCGATACCTGCTTCTGGTTCCATGTACGCGTGCTCTACTGCAGGAGTCGAGAACTGCCCTTCAACAACGATATCAGAACGGCGAAAGCCTTCCTCAATCTGTCCACGCGTAAGTGAAAACTTGCAGACAAGGTTCCCCTGCTGGAACAAGTGTGGAGCGTTAGGGGCCAGTGCTTCTTGTGGATCGTAGATCGGATCCAATGCCTGATACTCCACTTCCACCAGGTCACGCCCTTGTTCAGCAGCGACACGACTCGTGGCAATAACGAGGGCAACAGGATCTCCCAAGTAACGCACGCGGTCTTCCGCTAGTACCGGCTGATCGGCGCGAATCCCACCAAACGCGTTTTGTCCCGGAACGTCCTTTGCGGTCAGCACAGCGATAACACCGGGCAAGGCCACTGCTTGAGAAATATCCACTTTCTTGATCTTGGCATGCGGGGAACGCGGCCAGACGATCTTGGCAAAGGTCGTGTTAGTGACAGGCAGATCAGCAGCAAATTTCAATCGCCCGGTGACTTTCTCCTCTGCCATCTTGGGAATAAGAGGAGCACCAATGTCCACCTGTGCTTCTGTCTCCATCCCTGTTTTGTCCGACTTATCTTCGGCGACTCTCTGCACGGCAGTGATCACTTTCTTGTATGTGCCGCAGCGACAAAGATTACCGCGCAGAGCAGCCACAATGTCATCACGAGTGGGATGTGGATTCTCATCGAGGAGGGCCTTGCTGGCCATAATCATTCCCGGAGTGCAAAAACCACATTGCACAGCCCCTTCCCGGATGAAGGCTTCCTGAAGAGGATGAAGCGACTTGCCGTTGCTCAACCCCTCGACCGTAAGAATGTGAGCGTTGTCCAGCTGACTCAGTTTCAGTTGACACGACTTCGCTGCTTTACCGTTTACAATGACAGTGCAAGCGCCGCAAACTCCCTTTTGGTCACAGCCATTCTTGGCTCCGGTCAGGCCCAGATCATCCCGTAGATAGTCAAGCAGACTCCTACCTGGATCTCCAGGCACTCGATACCTCTTGTTATTTATAGTCAATCCTACAATTGGAAACTCATCCATCATGTGCCTCTCTTAAGCCGCTGTATCTTAGACCACAGCTTTGTGCTGACTCGCCTCAGCTCCTGCTGAACTGTGCTTTCTTGTACACCAGAAAATCTGCCTTCATCAAACACTATTTCCCCATTTACTATCGTGTATTTTATATTACTCACATCGCCACAATAGAAAAGATTCTTGAGCGGATCGTCGACTGGTTGAGTGTTCAACGCTGCGAGATCAAGAATAACTATGTCCGCACGCTTTCCTGCTTCCAGCGAGCCGATTTCCTGCTCCATTCCCAATGCCTTTGCCCCCTCGATGGTTGCCATTGCCAGTGTCTCCTCGGCAGAGAGGTAACTAGGATCACCAAGCTGCACGCGGTTGAGTAGGGCAGCAAAGCGCGCTGTCTCCAACATGTTCATCTGAAAAGCGTCAGTTCCCAACCCGACAGTTACTCCGGCAGAGCGCATTGCAGGAACAGGTGCAATGGCGGCGGCATCCTTGGCATTCGGATATGGATTATGGGAAATAGTGACCCTATGTTTCTTTAGAAGCTCTATCTCTCCTTCTTTCAAGAAGATTGCATGTGCCCCCAACACGGGGACATCCAGCATTCCCACATCCGCCAGGAACTCCACACATCCCATCCCTTCACGAGCGATAATCGTCTCTCTCTCACTTGCCATCTGTGCCAAGTGCAGGTGTATGCCCAGGTTATGATCTCGGGCTTGACGAGCAATCTCAGCAAACATCCTACGATCAAGGGTATTAGTTGCATGCGGAGCAATTGATGTAGTGATCCTCCCGTCACACTTTCCTTGCCACTGGCTGGCAAAGGAGAGAGCAGCATCCAACTGCTGAGAGAATGCGGGAAAGTCGAAGTTATAGTTGACCTTCCCGTTGACAAGCTCGGGGGGGCGATCCAAGGAGAATCCAAGCACCTTTTGGCCAACATACCCGCGCAAGCCAGCATCGCAAACTGCCCTTGCTGTTGCTTCAGCGTGGTGGTACATATCAGCCACGGTTGTCACTCCACACCTAAGTGCGTCCAACGCACCACTCAGGCTTCCCCAATAGACCATGTCTGGATCAAGCTGGCCTTCCCAGCGAAAGAGCGTGCTGTAGAATAGCCCTTCGAAAGCAACTTCATCCATCAATCCTTTGAATAGATTTTCTGCGAGATGAGTGTGACAATTAACAAACCCAGGAAGAACGACGCACCCCTGGCAGTCAATCTCGCGGTCTGCAACGAACTCTTTCGGTTTTGCTTCGGACACAAAGGCGATTCTTCCGCCTTCCATTCCCAAATATCCACCGGGAATACAGCGGCTGTCAGGAGAAAAATCGTAAATTGTCCCTCCAGAAAGCAGCGTCTTCATCAGTATTCACCATCCTCCCCTCTATAATGAATTGCCCCTACCGGGCACATAGACACGCAGAGGCCACAGCCTTCGCAAAGAGAAGGGTCTATAAAGAACCTTCCTTCTCTTTTTTCCACTGCTCCATACAGGCAAACGCGCTGGCACGTCTGACATCGTGTGCACTCATCTTGCTCAATGATCGCTACCCTTTTGGAGGCATCGGTTTGCTGTCTTTCATACTCGCGTCGTTCTTCGACGGATAAAGGGAAGTCTATTCGCGTCAACACTTTACCTCGTAGCTGATCAAGGGTATCAAGATCGTGCTCGTGCATGAATTGCATCATCTGCTCGTTTATCGTTGTGACGCTCTGTGGGCCATTGACAATCAGGGCTGTGCAGACGCCAACCGCCATAGCTCCACAAGAGATCATTTCGAGCGAGTCGATCCCCGACATTACTCCACCAGTGCCGATCAGCGGAAGGCCAACATAGTGTGCCAGTTGTGCCACGTGGTACAGGGCCAGCTCCTTGATTGCCTCTCCGGAAATTCGGCCAAATCCTTGCTCCAACATTGCTGGATACTTGGTCTCCAAATCGACGTGTAATCCAGCTTTTAATGCATCAATGGCCGAAATAGCATCTGCACCGGCATCGCGTACAGCCTGACCGAACTCCACGATATCGTGCACATTGGCACTGAGCTTAACGGAGAGAGGCACATCTACTGCTTTCTTAACGCGACGAATAGCCTCGACCATTGGAGAGGGATCGTCATACGAAGTGAATATCGATAACTCAAGCATGTCTGCTCCTGCTTCAACTATCGGATACGCCAATTGTTCTACTTCAGCAGGAGTCATGCCAATACTAGCGATGATCGGGATATCAAGCTGTTTCAGTTTGGGCAGCTCATTGCTGAGCCAGCGTTGTAAGGAAATAGTCGAGCAACGTTCTGTGTTAAGAAAATACCCTTTGCCCCTATACAGGCAGGGACGAGGATTTATCGATGCATCCAGCAGGATTGTCTTTGTAATAGCCGCACCTATTCCTGCCTGTGCTAGCCGTTCAATTGCGGCAAAGTCGGACGTCATCGGTCCGGAAGCAGCAATGAGCGGACTGCGTAGTCTAAAGCCTAACAATTGAGTGCTGATGTCTATCATAATTCATCCCTTCTGTTGCAGGCTACTCTATATCCGCTGAGCAAGTGCAGCAGATTGTAGTTGGCGAATGCGATACATGTGTTGTAGTGTATGAATGTTGAAAATATAATTCCAGAAACTTTGCTGGGCCTTGATCTGTTCCACATCCTGCTACTGGGATACGTACGAATAGGATTGCGTGAGCGTTCCCTCATTTTACTCCTCCAAAAGTTAGACCACTGATATAGTAGCGCTGCAATAACAACGACAAGAACACAACAGGGATGACCGCTATACATCCAAGGGCCATCATGTATGTCCAGCCTTGACTCAGTATTCCGTATGTACTCAGCATCCCTAACGGCAGGGTAGCTGTTGCTGGAGATGTAAGAGTCAGCGCAAATAAGAAATCATTCCATGAAAGAATGAATGTAAATAGTGCAGCAGTAACTAATCCCGGTTTAGTTAAAGGGAGAATGACCTTCCAAAAGGCCGAAACCGGTGAGCAACCGTCGATAAGTGCGGCATCTTCAATATCAACAGGTATGCTTTCAAACATACCTGACATGAGCCAAGCGGTGAATGCAGCATCATAAACTGTATCAATCAAAATGACAGCTGCACGTGTGCCGAATAACCCCAACCACTGCATGATCACGCGAAAAGGAAGAACAATAACAACCGGCGGCAGTGCACGCGTTAGCAGTATGAATGTTAACAGCACTCTCTTCCCTCTGAACTTCACACGGGAAAAGGCGTATCCTGCTGGCACACCAAGCAAGAGAGACAATGCCATTGTCCCGAGTGAAATCAAGCTGCTGTTCAGCGTCCAGCGACCTACAGGCATGGTTTGAAATATATACTTAAAATTATGCAATGTTGGTGGAAAAATCCACCGTGGAGGAAGAACGAACATATCAATCTGTTGTTTAAAGGCGGTTATCACCATCCAAAAGATGGGCACAAGGACAAACGCAATGATCACACCAAGCGCGATAAAGCGGATAACAGCAAATGTCCCAAATCGTGGCTTATGGCTTCTCAGAAGATCCATTACACACTCCCATATTTCTTGGAATAGAGGATTTGGATAAAGAATGCCCCAAGAATTACGCCAATAACCAATAGAACATTGGATAAAGCCGAAGCATAACCAATTCTGAGCTGTTGCACACCGACTTCAAAGATGCGAAGGTTGGCAACCGTCGTTGCTGTTCCTGGCCCACCTCCAGTAATAGCCCAGACAATATCAAAGATTTTCATTGCATCCAGCATACGAATCAGAAGGGCCACTATTAGCGTAGGTCGGAGCAAAGGCAAAGTAATGTACTGAAAGAGTCGGTATGTGGAAGCCCCGTCAATCATTCCTGCCTCGTATGGCTCTTTAGGAAGGCTTTTCAGCCCAGCAAGGATGATGATTATCATTAACGGTGTCCACTCCCAGATATCAACAACTATGACTGAAAGCAGCGCTGTGCTCCGTTCCACTGTTAGCCCACGTCCAATTGGCACCCCCAAGGCTCGCAAGTAATATGTAATAACTCCCAAATCAGGATGGTAGAGAGCTTTCCACACTAACCCTGCTACTAATGGGGTAAATACTGTTGGAATTAGGATAACAGTACGGATAATATTCATTACCTTGCTTTCAAAGTTTAGCAAGAGGGCTGCTCCTAAGCCCAGGACAAGTTCGCTTACAACAGCAACGACAACAAATACCATGGTAGTAAGAAGCGAATGTGTGAATTGTGTATCATGAAGCATCAAACTGTAGTTGTGTAATCCCACGAAGATTTTTGATCCACCTAAACTGTAGTTATACAAGCTAATATAAAGCTCGTAAATAATCGGATATAGAAAGAACGCCATAAGATATAATGTAATTGGCACAATAAATAGGAGTAAAGATCTCTTGCCCACGCCAAAATAGTCCTTAATGCTTTTTATCATTGTGCACAGCCTTATGCATGTTAATGACGCCAGGGCAGTGCAGGCACTGCCCTGGCCAAGAAGCACCATCCTACAGAGATCTACTTATTGTATAGTGCTTTGATTTCCTGGCTAGCTTTCTCCAACGCTTCTTCAGGAGTTAACTCGTGAGTAATCGCTTGGTTGATGCGAAGGCCGAGGATATCCTGGATTCGGCTATATTCAGGAACGCGTGGGCGATAGTCGCCATTACCGTGTATGAACAGCTTGAGCATTGTCTTCAACCACGGCATCTTCTGGTTAAGATCCGGATCGAGAAGGGTAGAAAGCCGAATGGGAGCTCCATCATGCTGCATCCAATCTTTCTGAATCTCTGGACTCATAATCCACTTGATGAATGCCCAGGCAGCTGCTTGCCTCTTTGGTGCAATGTCAGCGTTGATCGCGATACCCCATCCACCAAATCCAAACTGTGGATTAATAGCAGGGATGGTCGGAGAAATGGCCATACCTGTTTTGCCTACTACCCGCGAAATGGAAGGATCCTCATATCCAGCGCGTGCAATGCTCCAACTCGTTGGTTCCATGACAGCCTGACCGCTACGGTATGATGTTTCACGATCATCCCACCAATAGCCAGCTGCTCCTGGCGGAGCCCATTTGTCGAATATCTCAACAAAGAACTTAAGAGACGCAAGACATTCTGGGCTGTCAACAGTTACGTTCCCCTTTGCATCGAGAATTCTTCCGCCGAACGCCCTCATGAACTCCATCCAGTCTTGGGCAACTGCAGGTCCACGTGCCCCATTGACTGTCAGCCCGTAGAGATTCTCCTTAGGACGAGTGAAAAACGTGGCAGCATCCCTCAGTTCGTCAATTGTACGTGGAGGACGCAACTCATATCCATATAGCTTCTTAAACGCAGCTTTCTCTTGTGGGTCGTTGAACAGATCTTTACGATAAATAAGACTGTTAGCGTATCCAGCAAGTGGGAAGGCTATCTGTTTCCCTTGCCAGCTTCCTTCTGTCCACATGATTGGCAGGATGTCGGAGACGTTGATTTCTTCACTGTCTCGCAGAATGAGTGGTGTCAAGTCGACCGTCCATCCCTTCTTTTCAAACTCACCGGTCCAAACGATGTCTGTTGTTGCAAGGTCATACTGCTTAGTATGGGTCGCATAATCCTGGGTAATCTTTTGATACAATTCAGTATACCCGAGAATATCGACTTCCACTTTAGCGCCGCTTACACTTTCAAATTGCTTCCCTAGTGTCTTTAAGTAATTAGCGTACTGATCAGACATGCAGGCTAAGTGGAGTACAACACCATCATATGGTTTCGCCTGCGCAAGCCCCAGCAGTGAAACGCTACCGAGCATTAGAACGCTAATCACAGCACCAACTACTATCACTTTCCAATGATTCATTTGCACTACCTCCTCTAGAGTTTGCTCTTGAAGCTTTTACAGCACTCGTTCACCTGGCTACTCGCTACGACCACCTCCTTGCCCTTTGCAGACTCATTCAGAGCCTAAATCTATGCTAGTGAAGGTTCTTCCTCAAAGTATCGCCGACAATAAGCTTTACAGGTAGAGACAAGTCCTTCACCTTATCGTCGAATAGCTGTCGTGCGACCTCCTCGCCAAAACGGTACGCAGGCACTTTGACTGTGGTTAACTTGGGCCGCGCCAGCGCCAGAAGGGGAGTATTATCAAAACCAGTTATCCCTAAGTCTTTTGGGACCTTAAGCCCCTTGTCTTCCGCTGCTTGAATAACGCCAATAGCCATAAGATCATTACCCGCCATGATTGCGTCCACTTTGTGTTTGCTTAGTACCTTGCGGGCATGCTCATAACCTGATTCATAGGTAAAATTTCCGTGATGAATAATCACTGGCACAACGTCTGCTTCCGCCATTGCATCCTGAAACCCAGCGAGACGATCACGTGCAGTACTCACTTCTTGTGGGCCAGCTATATAGGCAATCTTTCTATATCCCAACCGTAGAACATATTTGGTTAGTTCTCGGCTTCCCCCGCGATTATCTGCCTCTACTACTGGCATGCCTGCGACGCGCCGATCAGCGACGACAAGCCTGACGCCCTGATGCAGCAAGCGATCGATTCGCTTCATATCTGGGGAGCCCACTGGTATGAAGACAATCCCTTCCACCCCTTCGGCAAGAAGGATGTCTAGATAGCGTGATTCTTTCTCCAGCGAGTGATTGCTATCGCATACCAGGGTCGAGAACCCCTTTTCGAATGCTACCGAGCCTACGCCGCGGACAACACGCGAGAAAAATGAGTTAGAGATATCTGGCACGAGGATGCCAATTACTTGTGTGTGCTGACGCCGGAGCGTCTGTGCTGCCTTCACTGGCGTATAATCCAGCTCTTTCATCGCTAGTAGGACACGCTTTTTCGTTTCGGGTCGCATGTGGTCAGCATCATTTCCGTTCAACACACGCGAGACAGTACTCGGTGAAACCCCAGCTCGCGCAGCCACTTCTCTTATCGTTGCCTGTTTTGTCATGGGAAATCGTTTTCCGAAATCGTTACCCCATCCTAGCACAACTTACGGATGATGTCAATAGGCTGAAAAGCTAGCGAGTACCAGAGACGGTAAAAAGCCTGATCAGTAGCAAAACATGTCACTCGGAATGATAACTTCTGCAGGCAGGTTCCTTCTTAGACTGGGATGAATCGTCCCCTGCCCTTCTCGCCATGAGACTTACCATCGGAATAGACGATCCTGCCACGGGATATCGTCGTATCGACCGCTCCGTGCATCTCCATCCCTTCATACGGAGAGAAATCGATTGCCATATGCAGAGCCTTGGCGTGAATGGTCCATCTTGCACTTGGGTCGAAGATGACGATGTCGGCATCTGATCCGATCCCAAGAGTTCCCTTGCGTGGGTAGAGGCTGTTTACTCTTGCCGGCGCTTCACTTAAGAAATACGGAAGATCAGTAAGCCCAATGTTCCCCTTCCTTACTCCTTCAGAGTAGAGGAGCGGGAGCAGGGTCTCCACACCCGGAAGGCCGTAAGGAAGATCGAGGAATGATCCCTTCCATGTTTTCTGCACGACGGTAAACGGGCAGTGGTCGGTCGCTACAAGGTCGAGTGTTCCTTCGCGCAAGCCTTTCCACAGTGCGTCCTGATCAGATTTGGCGCGCAATGCCGGGCTCGCCGAGAACAAGTGTGCGTCCTCACGCTTGTACACATCTTTGGTCAGGAACAAGTATTGAGGGCAGGTCTCAGCAGTAAGATGCACTCCGCGCGACTTGGCCCGCTTGACCGCCGCCCGACCAAGATCAGAGCTGACATGAACAATATGCACCCTCGCCCCAGTCACAGCCGCGTAGTAAGCGACCTGCTCTATCGCCGCTCCCTCGCACTCAGGCGGTCTGGTGCGCGCAAGGCTCATCATCTCACCCCGTTCGTCGTCCGTCAATTGATTCACTAAAGAAGTAATCAGATCATCATCCTCGCAGTGGACCAGCGCAGTAGCACCAAGCTTGGCGATGGCGCGAAAGGCGTGATAAAGGACACCACTATCCGACCTTCGACCCGAGCTCCCGTAGGCAGTGAAGAACTTGAATGTCTTTACTCCAAGCGAGACGGCATCATGAAATTCTGACTCTTGCCCGGGCTTCCAACCGATCACCTCTCCATGGAAGGTGTAATCGATCACCGCATCCTTTGCCACCTGCTGCCTGCTCTCGATATCCTCAGGGATCGTCGTCTTGGCGCTTCCTACCGTGAAGTCGACGATCGATGTAACTCCTCCGCAAGCGGCAGCGCGCGTTCCGGTGAAGAAATCATCGCTCGAACGCGTACCAGCTACGGGAAGAGCCATGTGGGTATGGGCATCGATCACTCCAGGTAATACAAGTTTCTCCGAAACATCGATCTCACTCTTTCCAGCAAGATTGAGTCCCACAGCAACTATCTTCTCGCCAACGATGCCTAGATCCGCCTCCACCGTCCCTTGCGGGGTAACGAGTGTCCCGTTCTTGACCACCAAGTCGTACATTTGCCGCCTCCTTGCTACTCCTCTGCAGGAGGAATAGCAACAATACTAGCTGCGTTCTTTAACATATGGCTTTCCTAACATCGCGGGAACGTTAAGTTTCTTTCTAACCACTGTCGCAATAATGGTTAGTATGTATGGCAAAGCAATGAAAAACTCGTGAGGAATTGCTTTAAAGCCTGACGTGAGGAAAGTAACTGAAAGCGCATCTGCAAGTCCGAATACCAGGGCACCAATCAACACTCCAACAGGGTTCCAGTTTCCTAAGAAGCAGATTGCAAATGCAATCCAGCCTCTGCCTCCGATCATGTCGTTGGTGTACAGGCCAAGATATCCGATCGAGAAAAACGCGCCCGCTAATCCACTCAACGCACTTGATGCAAGTACAGCCAAGAATCGCACTCGCTCCACGTTTATTCCAGCGGCATCAACAGCCTCTGGATTTTCCCCCACAGAGCGCAGTGTGAGCCCCAGCCTCGTGCGAAAGAGAACCCAGTACCCAACTGGCACCAGTAACATTGCTAAATACGTAAGGATATTCTGCCTGAAAAGAGCCGGTCCGATCACAGGAATCCTTGATAACAAGGGAATGGGAATATCATTCAAGGGACTCACTGTCAAGGGGAGCAGAGGAACGCCGAATAAAACTCGATAAAGGAAAAGCCCTAACCCGAGAGCAAGGATGTTCAGTGCGACTCCGGTAACGATCTGATGTTGCTTCAACTTCACGGTGATTAACCCATAGATCGCGCCAAAGGTAACGCCCATTGCAATTGCAAGTAAAAACCCAACAAACAAACTACCGCTCAAGTACGCCCCAACAAATCCTCCCCATGCCCCCATGAGGAAGATCCCTTCAATTGCTATGTTCATTACGCCTGTGCGTTCTACAAATACTTCACCCAACGCACCCAATAGCAGCGGAGTACTCAGGCGAAAGGTAGAGACAAGCAATCCTGTAATGATATTCACTCTTCCTCCCCTCCTCTCAATCGAAGTCTCCTCTTGCTTATCCACGCACGCAGTGCATTCTCGGCAAAATATGACAGAATGACGAACAGCATCACGAAACCTTCCATAATTCCAATGATGCTGGAAGGGACGCTAGACGTCTGTACAACCAAGTTTCCGCCCACTTTTAGCGCCCCGAAAAGTATAGCCGCCAATACAATCCCAAGCGGATGGGCGTTTCCCAAGATGCCTATTCCGATTCCTTCTGCCCCAATTGTGGGATTGAATCCCTGAATGAGCATGTGTTGCATCCCGTTCACTTCCGTGAATCCAGCGATTCCAGCAAACATTCCAGCGATAAGGAACACAGTAATAAATATCCTCTTGGTACTGATGCCCGCGTACTTGGCCGCATCGAGGTTGGATCCAACAACACGGATCCGGTATCCAAGAGATGTCTTCCAGAGGATGATGTACGCGACGAGAGCGAGCGCCAAAGCGAGAAGGAAGCCCCAATGAAGCCGCGTGTGCGGTATGAGGTGTGCTAGCCAGCTATTGGCAGGGATAACATCCGTTTGCGGATACTCTCCCTTTGCTTCCTTGAGGGGGCTGCGGACCATGTAGTTCATTACAGCCATAGCAACGTATGTAAGCATCATGCTAACGAGGAATTCGTTGGCGTTGAATCTGGCTTTTAGATATCCAATCAACGCTGCCCACAGACCGCCAGCAAGTGCACTGGCGACAAGCGCAATCGGAAGCACAATAACTGCCGGAAGTCCTCCAAGACTGAGGGAACAGGCCACTGCAGCCAGTGCCCCCATGTAGAATTGTCCTTGTGCTCCAATATTGAACAGCGATGAGCGGAACGCAAACCCAAAAGCCAGCCCTGTCAGGATTAGTGGTGTTGCCTTGGCAAAGATATCGGCTACATTGTATATATCTCGAAAAGCATAACTGAACATAGTGCCATAGACGGTAATAGGATTAGCTTTCAAGAAGAGCATCATTACTCCGCTTGCAACTAACCCAAGAACGATCGACACTAGCGGTGAGAGAAGCAACCAGCTTGAGGCATCCCTCTGACGCATGCGGACTTCAATGAGTTTACCTATTCTACTGAACAATTGATTAAATCGTTCCATCGTCCTCCCTATCAATCCCAGCCATCAGGAGACCAATCTCCTCCACACTGGCTCCCTGGCTAGGTAAGACTTTCAATAATCGTCCGCTGTAGATGACACCGATTCGATCAGAGAGAGTCATTACCTCAGACAGCTCTGTTGAGATGAGTAGAATTGCCTTACCCTCCTGGCGTGCCTTGAGAAGCATGCTGTGCACGTAGTCGGCAGCACCAACATCAAGCCCACGTGTGGGCTGTACAGCTACCAGAAGTTTCGTTGCTGTCACAAGCTCTCGCGCTACGACTACCTTCTGTTGATTGCCTCCCGAAAGGGCTTTCACTTTCGTAAGAGAAGAGGGGGTTTTGATGGTAAAATCGTCAATTAATTGCTGTGCGTTCTTACGGATAAGACCTTGCTTGAGAAACCCCTGATTGGAGTATAAGTTTTCATCATACGATTTAAGGAACAGATTTTCTTCAACAGACATATCAAGAACCAATCCCTCTCGTTGTCGATCAGCAGGAATGTAACCTACTCCTTCATGAATCAGGGCCAGGGCCTGTTTATTCGTTATGTTCTCGTTGTATAGAGTTGCAGTACCTTTCTTGACTTGCCTTAATCCGCACAGGGCTTCTGCAAGTTCTTCTTGCCCGTTGCCACTTACACCGGCAACACCGAAAATCTCGCCCTGATTCACTGTCACAGAGAAGTGATCGACAGCTTGACTTCCGCGGTCATCTATAACCACCAAATCGTGGACATCAAGAGCAGGAGGACCCGGCCGGGTCTCCTTCTTTCCTGTTACAAGAGTAAGATCTCGCCCGACCATCATTCGTGCGAGCTGCTGTTCGGATGCTCCTTCACGCGGAACGCCACCTACTACTTTACCATCCCTAAGGACAACGATTCGATCTGCTATCTCCATGACTTCGTTCAACTTATGGCTAATAAATATGATAGAATTTCCCTTTGCACGGAATTCGCGAATAAAACCGAACAGTTTTTCCGTTTCCTGTGGGGTCAGAACAGCCGTTGGCTCATCCATGATAATGAGTTCTGCTTTTCTGTACAGTGCCTTGAGAATCTCCACCCTCTGTTGCATTCCCACTGGAAGCTCATGTATTATTGCATATGGATCGACCTCCAGCCCGTATCTCTCGCCAAGGTCGTTAATCTCCTTTGCCACCTTATGAATGTTTAGTCTGCCCGCGCTCTTCCGCGTTATTCCCAAGATAATGTTCTCTAAGACAGAATGCACAGGGATAAGCGTGAAGTGCTGGTGGATCATCCCGATTCCGTGTTCCATGGCATCATGAGGAGAGCGTATCTTCACCAGTTCACCATGTACCCGAATGGTGCCGGCATCAGGTTGGTACATGCCGTAAAGGATATTCATCAAGGTCGTCTTCCCTGCACCATTCTCACCAAGAAGAGCAAGTACCTCCCCTCTCTTAAGATCGAGGGATATGTGATCATTTGCAATCGTACCAGGAAAGTACTTAGTAATCCCTTCCAGGCTGACTGCTATATTCTGTGCATCGTTCATGTGTCTCCATCCCTTCCTCAAAGGGAAAGACAGGAGGGGCCTTACGACCCCTCCAAACTGGAATGATTACTTCAGTGGTTCCGGGAACTGAGACGCAAACTTTAGCAGCTCACCGTTTGTGATTGCTTCCTCAGCCTGACTCACCAAGCTGCGAACCTGATCAGAGACCTGATCGCTGTATGCAACCTTGAAGATCCCTTGAGCGACGCCAACTTCATTAACTTTAGCTTCAAGAGTTCCATTCAGGAACTTGCTGACCGCCCACTTGTACATGCTCCCAAAGTCCATGTACACACTTGCAACAACAGTACCAGGGGCAACGCTATTCTGGTTGCTAGCAAACCCGATAAACTTTGCACCCTTGTCTTTGGCCGCCTGGATCGCGCCGAGGCCCACCTGATTGGCGTAGAAGAAGAGCACATCTGCACCTCGATCGATCATCGAACTCGCCATTTGCTTTCCAAGCGTGACGTCACTCCAAGAATTCGCGTAAGCACGTATCGCTTCCACGTTAGGAGAACCAATCCGAGCTCCATACTCATACGTGTTGAGCAAGCGGATCATCAGCTTATTCGGGAATCCACCAACGATTCCAATCTTGCCGGTCTTTGTTGTATAACCAGCGATAATCCCAGCAAGGTAGCTTGCCTCGTATTCCTTAGGCAGTATCGGCTTAACATTGGGAGCAGCAGCTGTTGCACCATTTACGACACAGAATGTTGTGTTGGGGTAGTTTGGTGCAACACGCAGCGCAGCATCGTCGAACTGCGTTCCAGCGGCCATTACGAGGTCATAACCGCGGTCCCCATAGTTGCGGAACGTCGACTCGAAATCGCTTGCTTGCACATTTTCCACATACTCCATCTTCGTCCCAAGATCTTTGTTAGAGGCAACTAGCCCTGCGTAGTTTGCCGCATTCCAGCTCTGATCGTTGATTGGGCCGGGAAGGATCAGCACCATCTTGTACTGCGAAGCATCCTTCGCCATACCTGGCAATACCAATAAGCCAATCATGCTTACAACCAACAGCGATAACACTAGGAACTTTGTGGACTTCATCTTTTTGCACCTTCCTTTCTTGTGAGGTATTGTTCTATCGGTACTGCGTATGCTTTGCTCCGATGAATCACCTCCTTGTACAGTTTGTCATGTCTCTCAACAACGCAAGAGGCATGCATCATCCAATTAGAAATGCGTGCAGCTTTCACACGCTGGAGGCCTGAGAGGTGCTCCCCCTTGGCCCCTGCTAGTGAGGTTGGCGAAGGTGGGGTGGCAAGAAGTTGAGGGAATCGTTCAGGTAAATGGCATTCGTATGTAAGGGCGTGTCTAGCAGGTCTTTGTAAAGAATGAGAACGCAACACGCACCCAACACTGGAGAAGGTATCCGCTCCGGCAGGCACTCCTCTTAAGCGAAAGATCCTTTGCGCAGTCAAGGTGTCACTCCGTTTCTCATTAAGACAACGGAAATCGCAAATCTCGTGACCAGTTGCGTCATTCATAACTCCCTCACCACTTGGAACCACTCTGCCAACTTGTCATTTGGCCAAGCTGTATGATAGCATTACTGGCGCCAGTCAACAAGGTGCTTGTGATACAGGCAAGACCGAGGCTAGCAAGCAGCGAGAAAACAAAGTCCAGGAGGAGAAGGATGATCGATCTAACAGTCAACGAGAAGCAGCTTGAACGCACGGCGCAGCGCGCACGGGAGCGGGGAATCATCGCTCCTACGTTCGCCCAGATGAAGGATCCAAACAAGATCCCACAGAAGATCAAAGACGGGTTGAAGGATGTCGGCCTGTGGGACCTGCACCCACTCAACCTGTTCCGCATTACGTGGAAGAACGAGCCGGTGAAGCACGGCGGTGGATTCGACGGAGTGAACTACGTAGAGATCCCTTCGGAAATTACCGGCGTGAAAGCACGGATCATCGCCCTCGTGGGCAAGTGGTTTCCTACCGGAGCGCACAAGGTGGGAGCGACCTACGGCTGTCTCGTCCCACGTTTGGTCACCGGTCAGTTCGACCCTACGTATCATAAGGCAGTGTGGCCATCAACAGGAAACTACTGCCGCGGCGGAGCATACGATGCCAACCTTCTCGGCTGTGAATCGATCGCTATCCTTCCTGAGGAGATGTCTCAAGAGCGATTCGATTGGCTATCCAAGGTTGCCGGCGAGGTAATCGCTACCCCTGGTTGCGAATCAAACGTTTGGGAAATCTTCCAAAAATGTAAGGAATTACAGGCAACACGCGATAACATCATGATTTTCAATCAGTTTGACGAGTTCGGTAACCACCTGTGGCACTACGAGGTCACCGGACACGCCATGGAAGAGGTACTGCAGCAGGAGCTGGGAGAGAACGGCCGCTATGCTGGTGTTGTCCTAACGTCCGGATCATCGGGAACGATGGGCTGCGGCGATTATCTGAAGGAGCTTCACCCAGCAAGCAAGCTCGTCGTCTCCGAGGCGCTCCAGTGCCCGACGCTTATTGAGAACGGGTTTGGAGGCCACCGTATCGAAGGGATCGGTGACAAGCACGTGCCGTGGATCCACAACGCCCGCAACACGGACATGGTGACCGGGATTGACGATGAAGACTGCATGAGCCTCATCCGCCTGTTCAACGAGCCCGCAGGACAGAAGTTCCTGGCAAGCCAGGGAGTAGGAGAGAAGTTCATCGAGCAGCTCCCGCTGCTGGGGATCTCCAGCGTGGCTAATGTCCTCTCGGCGATCAAGTTCGCCAAATACTATGAACTGACAGAGAAGGACGTCGTCCTCACCGTGTTCACCGACTCGATGGACCTCTACCAGACCCGCCTCGCCGAGCTGACCGAGGAGCGTGGACCGTACAACGAGATGCAGGCGGCGATCGCCTACAACCTGCACCTGCAGGGAATAAAGACCGACCACACCCTCGAGCTGCGCTACCAGGATCGCAAACGAATTCACAACCTGAAGTACTACACCTGGATCGAGCAGATGGGCAAATCCGTCGAAGAGCTAGACGCACAGTGGTACGACTACCCCGATTACTGGGACCGCATCCACAGGCTGGTCGAGCCGATCGACAAGCTAATCGAGGCGTTCAACGAACGCGTTGGCCTACTGTAGGAACAGACAAGAGCGATTTATGAAGGGTTTAAGAAGCGCCTCTCTCTTTTAGGGAGGGGCGTTTCTTGTGTTGTTGGCCTGATAAACTGAAGCACGAATAATAATTAAATTGCTTTTTACTCTAGAGTAAGTGCATCCAAGGCAATAGAGCAAGTAATCACTGTAGTTTATGGTGATATGTCAAGTCGGTACGTTGCATTCTTTTGCAGAAAAGGGCCTACAGGTCACTTCATCTTAGCACATTTACGCCGCCTGCTGTTCCTTTTTTCTCTGATGGTAGAGTTTGTTGCATGCAGATAGGTGGTTTGTCACCCGTGTGCCTTTGCCAACCAACGCTCGTCTGACACGAGAAACATCTGCTAGCTTCTTGTTTATCTCGTATGAGAGAGCCCTGAGTATTGAAAAGCGTTAATGGGAGTAGTAAAGTCAGTCTGACAGCCTTACCGATATCTGGAGGTAGCCATGCACAAACGATTGTTCACACCGGGGCCGACAGAAGTCCGCGCCGATATACTGAAGGAACTCGCCACGCCGCAGATTCACCACCGCGCTCCTGAGTTCTCCGACCTGTACGCTGAGATTCAGGGCAAACTGCAGAAATTGCTGTATACGCAAAATCCTGTATTCCTGTATACCTCGTCCTCAACCGGAGCAATGGAATCAGCGGTGACAAACCTTGTAGCCAAGCGATGCCTCAACCTGGTCAACGGAGCGTTTTCGAAACGCTGGCACGAGATTACGGAGGGAAATGGTGTCCCTTGCGACGCTTTTTCGATCGACTGGAATCAAGCGCTCAAACCAGAGATGGTCGACGAGCAGTTGAGGACAGGAAAATACGATGCTGTAACACTCGTTCTAAACGAGACCTCCACAGGTATGATGAATCCGGTGGAGCAGATCGCTGAGGTAGTAAGCTCGTACCCTGATGTATTGCTCCTTGTCGATGCGGTGAGTGGAATGGCAGGAGTGAAGATCGACACCGACGCCTGGAAGCTCGACTTTGTCCTTGCCGGCGTTCAGAAGGCGTTTGCCCTCCCCGCTGGCCTCGCAGTTGCTGCGGTCAGCGAGCGGGCACTAGAACGGGCTAAGAGTGTTCCTCCGCGCAGCTATTATTTCAACTTGAACAACATCTACAAGTATCACAAGAAAAACCAGACTCCATCGACCCCGGCGATCCCGCACATGTTTGCCCTGAACGCACAGCTTTCGCAGATGCTTTCAGAGGGGATCGAGAATAGATTTTCCAGGCACGAGAAGATGGCAAAGATCGTGCAATCGTGGGCGAAGAGGAACTTCGATATCTATCCCGAACAGGGGTACTGGTCTAAGACGCTTACCTGCGTAAAGAACTCGCGTGGGGTCGACGTGCCAAACCTAATCGAGAGACTGGCCGCGGAGTACAATGTACGTATTTCCAATGGGTACGGAACACTTAAAAACGAGACATTCCGCATCGCCCACATGGGTGACGCGCAGCCTGACGAGATCGAAGGCCTACTGAGGGCGATTGATACGATCCTTGGTTTGTAGGGAGGTAAAATGACATTCAAGGTACTTGCATCGGATCCACTAGCGAAGAGCGCTGTAGTGACGATGCGCGATGCAGGACTGACGGTCGATGAGAAGACAGATCTTTCTGTCGAGCGCCTGAAGGCTGAGATAGCTAACTACGATGCAATTGTCGTGCGTAGCGCGACCAAGTTACGCGCGGAGATCATCGACGCGGCGACGAATCTGAAGCTGATCGTACGCGCCGGCGTCGGGCTGGACAATATTGATGTCGACTACGCAAAAGCAAAGGGAATCGCCGTGCGCAACACTCCTGCGGCAAGCTCTAACTCGGTTGCCGAACTGGCGCTAGGGCACATGATCTCGCTTGCCCGCTACATTGCACGTGGAACGGTCTCGGTGAAGGGCGGCAAGTGGGAGAAGAAGGCGCTGAAAGGGATCGAGATCGATGGAAAGACGCTTGGCATAGTTGGGATCGGCCGCATCGGCCAGTCGCTAGCAAAGAAGGCAACAGCTCTCGGGATGAAGGTAATCGCCTACGACAAATTTGTCGAGGTGAGTCCACTTCCAGAGGTCGTGAAGATGGTCCCGTTTGATGACCTCCTTGCAAAAAGCGACTTCATATCGCTGCACATCCCGTTTGACCCTAAGGTTGGAGCAACGATTGGAAAGAGTGAAATCGCCAAGATGAAGGACGGTGTGCGCCTGCTCAACTGTGCCCGCGGCGGTGTGATCGATGAGGATGCACTCGCTGCAGCGTTAGCAGATGGAAAGGTTGGGGGAGCGGCCCTCGACGTATTCGCCGTCGAGCCCCCCGCAGCCGATAATCCGCTGCTCTTCCAGGAGAACGTGTCGTTTACCCCGCACATCGGGGCGTCGACGGTAGAGGCACAGGCGCGCGTCGGCGCGGAGGCAGCAGCGACGGTCATCGAGTTTGCCAGATCTCACTAGGAGGTAAAATGGCTCATGTAATCCCATTTCGCGGAGTGCGCTACAATACCTCTCGCGCCGGTAAGGTAAGCGACCTCGTTGCTCAACCCTACGATCGTATCGGGGAGGCGGAGCAAGCAGTCTACTATAAACGCAGCCCATACAACATCGTGCGCATCATCAAAGGGGTTGCGCAGCCGGGCGATAACGGGGAGAACGTCTACACCCGCGCCGCCGCCTACCTCCAGAAGTGGATCGATGAAGGAATCCTCGTGCGCGATGAGACCCCATCGGTGTATGTCTACCACCAGGAGTACAGCTTCGGTGGGGAGCGCCTGACGCGCAAGGGTTTCATTGCTCTGGGGAAGCTCGAACCGGGCGGGGTGCACGCCCACGAGAAGACGCTTAGGGGACCGAAGGAGGACCGTTTGCGCTTGATGCGTACTACCGAGGGGAATTTCGGGCACATTTTCATGCTCTACTCCGACCCGCAGAGGCGTGCCGACACCGCTCTTGACGCTGTGATTGCAGGAGTCGAACCGACGATCAAGGCGGTGGATGACTTTGGGAACGACCACTATGTCTGGCAAGTGACCGATCCTGATGTGATCTCCGTTGTTCAGGGTGCAGTGTCAGAAAAGGACCTGTACATCGCCGATGGGCATCACCGCTACGAAACAGCGGTCAACTTCATGCGCGAGTGCCAAGAGAAGGGTTGGCGTCCTGCCACGCCCGAGTCGTTCGACGTGAGAATGATGACGTTGTTTAATATCGACGAACCGGGGATGACGATCCGGCCGATCCATCGCTTGGTGCACGCGCTTGACGACTTCAACGTGGAAACCTTCCTGAAGCGAGCGGAGAGTGACTTTGAGGTCGTGCGTTACTCTTCACTTGTCGAGATGGAACGGGGAGTCGCCGCGCGAAGGGAGCATCACGCCTTTGGGTTCTATAGCGGTGGTGTATATGCATCTCTTACTCTGCGCGACGAAAAACTGATGGACAAGCTCATTGC
This sequence comes from Candidatus Bipolaricaulota bacterium, assembly GCA_027007005.1. Taxonomy (GTDB): domain Bacteria; phylum Bipolaricaulota; class Bipolaricaulia; order UBA7950; family UBA9294; genus M55B144. The sequence continues at coordinate 41,911 of JALTFO010000065.1, forward strand.
CGGAAACTGGTCGCGCGACTGGAAGCGCCTAGATGTATCGATTCTGCACACGGTGATTCTCGACCGCTTGCTGGGAATTGACGCAAGGGCGCTCGAAGAGCAGAGGAACATCACCTATGCTCACGACCCACAAGAAGGGGTGGATGCTGTCGATAGCTCAAAAGAGCAGATCTTCTTCCTTCTTAACCCCACAAGGCCATCGCAGGTGAGGCAGGTAGCTGACCATGGTGAGAAGATGCCTCAAAAGTCGACTGACTTCTATCCCAAGCTCCTCACCGGACTAGTGCTATCCAAGATGGAGATCGACAAGGGCTGAGCTACACAATAGTGTGGGCGCGTTTTCTAGCAACCTTTGCAAATAGGAAAGCGCGCCCTTTTCCTATCTATGACTCCGCGTGTTCTCCCAGGCCCGGTATGTGCACTCTCTTTTCCAACAGGCGCAACAGTTGTGTGATGATGAATACCAGCGCCAGGTAGAACAGCGCAACAACCACGTATACCTCAAAGTAGCGGAAGTTATGCGATGCGATGCGTTTTCCCACTCCCATCAGGTCAAGAAGCGTTATTGAGAAGACAATTGACGAGTACTTAAGCATGAGGATGAGTTCATTTGACCACGAAGGTATAACGATGCGAAACGCCTGTGGAAGGACAATGTAGCGTGCAGCTTGTACCATATTCATCCCCATCGAACGGGCGGCGAGGAGCTGCCCACTCTTCACGGCTTGGATCGCTCCGCGGAAGTACTCCGCTTGGTAGGCAGCAGTGTTCAATCCCAGAGCTAAGACGCCACTGGTAAACGCCGAGAAGCGAATCCCCCAGGCGGGGAGGCCATAGTAGACCATAAGTAGCTGCACCAACAATGGAGTTCCCCGAAAGATCTGGATGTAGATGCTAGCTGGGATGGAGAGCCATTTCCCTCCGTAGACTCTCATCAGTGCCAGTATGACACCGAATGCGAAGCCAAATGCTATGCATGTTACAGTTATCTCCAGAGTCAAGATCAATCCGTGCGCCAGTTGAGGAAGCCAAGCCCAATCAAAGACCATCACTCAGCCTCCCCGTATAGCTCATTGATCTTGTGCAGGAACTCGCCGGTGCGTTTGTGTTGTGGATGTGCGAACATCTGACCGGGTGAACCCTGCTCCACGATCACACCGTTCTCCATGAAGATGATCTCATCCGCCACCGAGCGGGCAAATCCCATCTCATGGGTGACGACGAGCATCGTCATCCCCTCCTTGGCCAGGTTGATCATCACTGTGAGAACCTCGCCGATCAGCTCGGGATCAAGTGCCGATGTTGGCTCGTCGAACAGGATCAGCTTGGGCGACATGGCAAGCGCTCGGGCTATCGATACCCGCTGCTTCTGTCCGCCGGAGAGCTGAGCAGGATACGCGTTCGCCTTGTCGCTTAGTCCGACGCGCTCCAGCTCCTCCATCGCCAGCTTGGTTGCAGCATCCTTGTTCATCCCTTTAACCTTGATAGGACCGATGCGCACGTTGCGCAGGGCAGTCAGATGAGAGAACAGATTAAAGCTCTGGAATACGAACCCCATTTCAGCACGCAGAGCATTGATGTGCGCCTTTGGAGCAGTTACTTCTTCCCCGTCCAGCCACACCTCTCCGGCATCGGGGGGGCTCAGGCGATTGATACAGCGCAGCAGCGTGCTCTTCCCTGTCCCCGAAGGTCCGATTATGACCTTTGTTTCTCCCTGTTCGAGAGAGAACGAGACACCCTTCAGTACCTCTAGCCCTCCATATGCCTTGTGAATATCCTTGATCGTAAGCAGACTCATGCCTCTCTTGTACCTCCTCCCACCATCTGCAGTCCGGGAATCCTCAACCTTTTCTCCAGCCTTCCCAGGCTCCAGTTTCCCGCATATGTGAGCACAAGGAAGATGAGAGCGACGCTCAGGTAGGCGAGCATCGCTAAATCGTAATGCCGGTCGGTTATGATTCGGACTTTACGCAGGACCTCATTGAGACCGACAACATAAGCGAGGGTTGTATCCTTGACGACAGATGAAAACTCGTTGGACCAGCCGGCTATGGAGATGCGCAGCGCCTGCGGAATGATGATGAGGAATATCGCGCGAACGCGAGTCATCCCCATAGAGCGTGCAGCCATCATCTGGCCGTGTGGTATCGCTTGCAGTGCCCCTCGAAAGATCTGCGATTGATACGCCGAAGAGCGCAGCCCGAGCGCCAACGTTGCTGCAATAAATGGCGGGATATCAATCCCAAACTCCGATGGGCCAAAGTAGAACAAGAAGAGTAAAACGATCGCGGGGATACTGCGAAAGATCCACGCATATCCTGAGGCAAGTGTGCCAAAAAAACGTCCGCCGTACACCTGCAACAGAGCGACCAACGTTCCGACGAGAAGCCCGAGGACCAGTAGAGCAAACGCAAGCTCTATGTTGATCAAGGTGCCTCGCAGGAGCATGGGTAAGCTCTTTATGATGACAGCAATTCCTGCTATGACAACCTCCCTTGCAAAAAAGCACAGGGGCCCCAAGTAGAGCTGGCCCCTGCTAGTTTAATCCGTCGTCTATTTGGTTGCTTCTTCAGCGAACTTCGCAGCAAAGCCTTCTACGTTCTTGTCAACTAAGAGTAGGTCCTTGCTCGCTAACCATGCGGCCTCGATCTTCTCGTTCGTCGGCCCAAAGTATGCCTTCAGGAGATTATCCCAAACGCTACCTGGCGTGACGACCAGTTTCTGCATCCCGCCGGCGGTTGGCAAGACCGTCAGTCCGAGCTTGGCTATACCGTCGTTGATCTTCGGCAAAAGACCATTTGGGTCACCCTTGGCAACGAGGAACCCGAAATACTCGTTGGTGTTAATCACACCAGCGATTGTCAGAAGATTCGGATAGGCAGCCAACGAGGATTGCGATGCCGGTTCATCCTGAATGACCGCATCGATGCGTTTGTTCACCAAGTCAAGGATCGCCGTTGGATAGTATTCGTACCCCTTTACGGTGGTGCCAATCCCATTCTTGTCCGCCCAATCGAAGCCGGTCGTTCCGTTCTGTGCCCCGATCGCTTTCGTTGGTCCTTGCCCCGCAAGAGCGCTAACGATGTTCAGCCCAGAATCTTTGCGGATAACAACCGCCTGGTTCGAGAGGTAGTACGGCTGTGAAAAGTCGATCGACTTTGCTCGATCAGCGGTGATGGTGAATCCAGAAGCACCGATGTCCGCTTTGCCACTCTTGACCGAGTCGATAATAGTGTCAAACGAGGTATTCTTGATGGTGATATCGAACCCCTCGGTAATCGCTATGCACCGCATCACATCAAGATCGAACCCGAAGAACTGACCGTCCGCAGTTACCATCTCAAACGGCGCCCACGGAATGTCCGACGCAACGATATACTTATCACTCGCGAAGGCAAGTCCGGTACCCAAAACGAGAACCATGCTCAACGCGACCACACCAACAAACAGCTTCTTCATAAATCACACCTCCTTAAGTGTTTCTAGACTAGCACAATGCGTAGGCGCAAGTCAAGTGCTATCTCACGTAACGTCGAATCTGACACGTGTCCCGCTGTTATCGGACAAAGCTGTGACTATCCGCGCTCCTGTTTCCCCGCGCTGCGAGGTCACCTTGCATACTATCCAGATGAAGTCTTAAGGAGGTTGTCATGCCGCGGATCTACATCTACTTTGCTGTCTTGCTCTTGCTGGTTGGTCTGATAACGACGGGGGCCATGGCCGACGATGCCTGTTGCCCTCCCGGTTCAGGGCTGGGATTCTCGGGGAGTGTCGGTCTTGAGGTTACGTTCACCCCAATTCCTCCCCTGTCGTACAACATCGAGTCAGGGCTGTCGCTGTCCCTCAGCGTGTCCGGCCTTGCGTTTGCATCACACACGGTCTTTCAGCTGTCCGGTTTCGAGTCGCAGGGTCTCTCTTTTGACGTCAGTTTAGGAGCAGTTCAAGTAGGTGATGACATACTGTTTGATCCGTACTTCAGTTGGAATGATTTGTCCGTAGCCGCGCAGATCGTTGGGATAGAGATCGGAACCGATCTGATACTTGCCGATATTGGAAGCGTCCAGACGCCGGAGTACAGCATGGCTGCTATCCTAAAACTATCAAGCGGGGTCAACTGCGGGTTCTCCATTACGACGCTCACCGGTTTCGGTGCGACCGACCTTGTAAACATGCTCGGTGGAATCGACGCTCCCTTCTCACACGATATGCTGAGCCTCTTCTATCACACACAATTCCTCTTCGCAAGTGCGGCTTCCACAAAGGTAACAGTTGTCTCCGGCTTCTACTTCGAGGAAGAATTAGTGCGCCTGCAGATGGATTACATGGGACTTCTGTCAAGCAGCACAACATGGTTCAACTTTACAGGGTTTTCTAAGGAAGTCCTGGAAATTGGGTATCGCTTTGAAGAACCATCCCTGGGCTTTCTCGGTGCGGTCACGTTCAACGATTCCTTCTTCATAAGCTCCCTCGATTTCATCCTTGACCTACAGATAGACCCGGTACGCTTCACGAGCCACACGAGCTTCGCTGCCACCACACCTCCAGCCACACTGCCAATTGCATTCTCAGGACAGGGATTTGCCCTCTCATTTGCGGTGTGTGACCAGGTAACGCTAACCTCCACCACACTCTTTGATGCCACATTCATGTTTGCCGAACAGGACCTGGCGATCGAGGCTAAGATCGATCCGGTCAGTTTGACGAGTCTGACTACGTTTGATCCAAGCGGGTTCTCCGGCGAGTGGATAAAAGCAGAGGTCACCTTCTCTGGCGTGAGCCTGTACACGCGCGCAGGCTTCGATTTCAGCGGCATAATCTCCGTCTCCTTTGGTTTTGAGATGACGTTCTAGAGCAAGATGCCACAAAAAGACGCTTCTCACGACCAAAACATAGATGACCTCCTGGTGCTATTAGCGGCGGGTTCAGGGGATAAGGACAAGATTCGCGAGAAGATCTTGGGGCATACGACATTCTTGATCGATGAAACAATCGATGAGAGTTTCTCCCAGAGCGGTTTCTCGCATGAGGATCTGTTCCGTGCTGGCTACCTCGGCTTACTGAACGCGACCTACAACATAGAGTTCGCGCACGAGAAGGAGTTCTACGACTACGCGAGGAACCTGATCAAGGGAGAAATCCGTCAGCACATCCGAAGCCACATCAAACGGACAGAGTTCCCGCATTGGATGAACGGGTTGAACAGACAGATCGAGGAGGCGCAGATCCGTTTGCTGCACGAGCTCAATAGACTTCCAACCCTTGCGGAGCTTTCAGATGCGGTTAACCTGACCGAGGAAGGAATCGCCGAAATTCTCAAGGCACGCGAGGCACTAAATTACGTCTCGATCGACGAAACGCAACGGCGAAACGACCCCTTGCCAGAGATCGACCAGTCGAGAATCAGGAACAAACGACCGGAGGCTTTCCCAATCCAGTACCGTATTCGAATCGCAACAGCACTGGAAAAGTTCGGAGATCTGCAGCAATACCTGTTTAAGAATCTCTTCTCATCGGAGCACGATCAACAAAGCGGTCGGTGATCTCCGTTGAAGGTTGAGCCTTCCATGCGCGTGTGGCCGACCGTGCGTGCCCTCACGCTGCATGCGCTCGATTGGAGCGGTTGGGCCGCGTTTCTGCCCACACTCGCCATCCTGGCCATCACTTCGCACACTTTCGGTTGGCCCACACTTAGTGTGGATCATGAGCACATGCTGATTACCCCGGAGGTGCGCATCTGGCTAACGGTGATCGCGGAGCTGACTAGCCTCTCCATGTTCATTCTCTCCTGGCGCTTCATCGAGCACAAGACACTGCGTGACATGCTCCTGGCTCACTCTTACGCGATGTGGCGCCCGCTCCTCGTAGGGCTTTTCATGGGAGCCAGCGGAATCGCCCTGGTCACATTGGGAATGATGGCAAGCGGCTGCCTGCGCTTGGCCTGGGGTAATGTTGTGATCTCAAGACATGCCGCGCTTAGTGTCGTGGGACTCGTAATCTCATCATCTCTTCTCGGTCCTATCACAGAGGAGACCGAATCGCGTGGATACCTGTTTCAGAATGTCTTCCGGGGCTGGGGTGCAACTATTGCGACGATCATTACAGCACTCGTCTTTGCCGCCCGGCACCTGCAAAACCCTAACGTGAGCGCACTGGGAATAATAAACATCGCTCTCTTCTCGATCGGACTCACTGTGGGGATGTTGCGCTTGCGATCATTGTGGTACACGATTGGATGGCATGCCGCGTGGAACTTCTGCCTCGTATTTATCCTCGGTCTGCCCACCTCAGGTTACTCGCTTGCGGGATTCGACATTGCCAGAGCAAGCCTCTTCTCCTCGGTTTCCTCTGGAAATGAGTGGTTGACAGGTGGCGGCTTCGGCCCCGAGGGGAGCATTCTTGCTAGCGTCGTGATCCTGCTTCAAATCATCATTATGTGGCGCATTCCAGTGAAGGCTTCTTGACAGACGAGCTTAGCTAGCCTATAGTCGATTATTGTAATAGGGGTCCATAGCTCAGCGGCAGAGCAACCGGCTCATAACCGGTCGGTCCCAGGTTCGAACCCTGGTGGGCCCACAGGACATGGAAAAACTGTTTGTATACACTGATGCACGTGCACGGAATGATCCGGGCGAAGCTGGGATCGGCATAGCGATTACCGACAAAGACGGGAATGTCATTGAAGAGATCGCACGCCTCATCGGGCGCTCCACCTCCAGGATCGCTCGTTATCGTGCTCTCATCGAAGCCGGGCGCGCGGCACTCGCTTATTCGCCGCAATCGGTGATTTTCTTCTCCAACGACCAACACCTGGTGAATCACCTAAACGGGGTGTTCACCACCAGGGAGCCTCATCTCAAACACCTTTTGGAGATCGCACGTGGAATCCTGGATAACTTCCCGCAATGGCGAGTAAACTTTGTCGATCAGAAAGTCAATCGGCAGGCTTCTCATCTCGTCGAACAGGCATTTCACGACAATGTTCGAGCGAAGATGAGCCGTGAACACCTGGAGCTGAATCTTCTGGCGCATGTAGCCACACTTGACGATGCCCACTTGGAGCAACTGATAGAGTTCGCTAAGAAGCTAGAAGAGAGAGGCTAACGATGCGCATCGTCTTACAGCGCGTGAGCAGAGGAGAGGTGCGTGTCGACGAGCGCACGGTCGCCGCAATAGGAAGCGGGATTGTCCTTCTTGTTGGATTTACACACGATGACAACGACGATCTGTTTGTGCATACAGCAGAGAAGATAGTTAACCTGCGGATTTTCGAGGATGACGATGGAAAGATGAACTGGTCGCTGCGCGATATATCAGGTGAGATCATCGCCGTACCTCAGTTTACACTGTACGGGAGTACGAAGAAGGGGCGCCGACCGAGCTTTGCCCATGCTGCCCTCCCCCAACGCGCTTCGAGGTTGTTTGATCTGTTTGTCGATGCGCTGCGTGAAACAGGAATACGGGTACAGAGCGGCGTATTTGGAGCTCACATGGAAGTTGACCTCGTAAACGATGGACCGGTCACATTCATCCTCGACCTTGCGCCACCTCTGAAGAGCGGCTAAACTTTGTTTAATAATTGGTTTGCAAATCAACTTCTGCAAGGCGTTTCTCCCTACTAAGAAACTTTGCAGGGTTTGTCTTGACCATAAGGAGGAACAATGGCAGTCCCTAAGTATCGTACTTCGCGCTCGAAGGGGCGAATGCGGCGCGCGCACTATGGCGCGAGCGTGATGGCATCAATGGAATGTCCCCACTGTCACGAGCTGAAGCTCCCACATCGCGTATGTCCACACTGCGGGTATTACAACGGAATGGAAATCGTTGCCGTATCCAAGGAAGAAGAATAGAACGACAAAACCAAGGGCTGATCCCGACGTGTTGGGATCAGCCTGAATGCTTCTTCTCGTTCTCCATTCCTGTTTTGCTTGTTTTTTCGTAGTTTCTTGACTTCTTGCGTCGCTACGTCTCCACTCCACACCGCACTTTTCTCCAGTTGACTACAATGATAGTATGCCCATGACTGTGGGCAAGCAGGGCTATATTATTGACTTTTCCTGCCAATCCGTAGAGAATGGTATCAGGAGAAGAGAGAATGTCGGATAAAGGACGATTGAGCGACACCCACAACGAAGCCATTCGTGATCAATGGCGAGAGGTCCTGGCGAAGCTGCAGGATCGCATCCTCCGTGCTTGCCTTCCCAAAGACGTGCAGGCGATCTCTCTTTCTGACGATCGGCTGACAATCTCCGTGGATAGCGAGTTTAAGAAGGAGTACTGCCTGCGCAAGCAGGCGAAGCTACAGGCTGCCGTCACTGATGTCATCGGAGAGCGAGAGGTGGTGATAGGCGAGCCTCCGCTTCTCGAGCAAGCAAATGTTGACGAGCAGAGGCCAGGAACGAACGCGCGTATCGTCGTCCTGGGGGTCGGCGATGGTGGCGTGAACGCAGTCGGTCGGATGAAGAAGGAGAAGCTGCAGGGTGTCAGGCTGATCGCCGTGGACACGGACAAGCAGGTGCTGGGGATTGCTAATGCGGATGAGACCCTTCAATTAGCGGCTGATGTAACTGGCGGTAGAGGATCTGGCGGGGATGAGAATAAGGGTCGAAAGGCTGCTCTCGATTCACGTTGGGAACTAAGCTCCATCGTCAAAGGGATGGACCTCGTTTTTATCACAGCGGGCCTTGGAGGAGGCACGGGGACTGGTGCAGCGCCGGTCATCGCTGAGATCGCAAAGGAGAGCGGGGCGCTAACCATCAGTGTTGTCACTAAGCCATTCACGTTTGAGGGAACCGTGCGCGCGCAGCGCGCGGAACGCGGCCTTGCGGAGCTTCGGAAGTCGGCCGATGTGTTGATTGTAATCTCCAATGATCGTCTCTTGGAGACAGCAACCAAGGGACTGGCGGTGACAAAGGCATTTGAGATCGCGGATGGAATTCTCCATCAGGGTGTACGAGGAATATCCGATCTGGTTACAGTGCGCGGCTTGGTAAATCTCGATTTCGCCGATATCAATAACGTTCTCTCCGGGGCGGGAGAGGCGATGATGGGGATGGGAACGGCGAATGGGGAGCAACGCTCGATCACTGCAGCTAAGTTGGCAACAACGAATCCACTTCTAGAGGGAGGGTCGATTCGCGGTGCCCGCAGGATGATCATGAACGTCACTGGCGGAAACGACATGACGTTGGGAGAGGTGACCGCCGCCGCGGACCTCATTCGACGCACAGCAGCCACGGAATGCGATCTCGTTTTCGGTGCGGTTGTGCAGGAAGGATTTACAGACGGGATCAAGATCACGGTTATCGCCGCGGATTTTGGTGAAGCGTCCGATGAAATAAGTGACAGCAAGAAACGGGCATCACACAGGGAGCGGATTACAATCGGAAAAAACCTCGATGTCCCGACATTCCTGCGCCGTGAGCAACAACAAAAAACCGCTTCTCCAGAGCAGCAAGATACCAGACAAGTTTAGCCCTGTGACTCACAATATGTTAGACCAAGACGAGAATGCTGCGCTCAAGAGAGAGAATGCTGAACTCCGCCGTCGCTTGCAGGAGATAGACAAAGACTCCACCTCGCGGATCACGCAGTCTTATGAGCCGGCGATTGACTCCGACACCTGGGTGTGGCGCATCGACATGCAAGGCAGGTATACCTTTGCCTCTGAGCTCGTAGAACAGATACTCGGCTACACAAGAGCGGAGATCATCGGCCGTCCATTCTATGCCTTTTTCCATCCAGATGATCGGGAGAGATTGCGAGAGCTAGCGATGGATGCGATTACCTCCGGTCGGCCATTTCTCAGCTTGCGCAACCGTAACGTGCGCAAAGACGGATCCACTGTCATCCTGGAGACAACCGGGTTTCCCATCGTCTCCGAAACTGGCGAGATCACAGGCTACTACGGGGGAGATCGTGACGTGACTGCTCTCGTGCGTGCAGAGACCATCAAGCGTGAGAGAGAGGCTGTCTTTCAGCACATATTTGACGAGCTAGGGGATGCCGTGTATGTAACCGTGTGGGACGAGGATGGAAGCCGCAGAGTCGTGGAAGCAAACAGAGAAGCGATTCGACGGGTTGGTGGTAAGAGCGAAGCGGTGATTGGAAAGGATCTCTTGAGGGATTTCTCTCTAGCGAAGATCGAACCCGATCTGGGGACGATCCAAGGCATGCTTGATCGTGGGGACACAGCGCGGTACGTGATAAACCGGGTCGATTCGGAAGGTCGTGAGCGGTGGGAGGAGGTGGTGGAGGTACCGATACGTCACCAAAACAAACCAGCGAGCATCTCCGTTAACCGGGATATCACAGACCAGAAGCGCTCTGAAAAAGAGCTCCAACTCGCCCGCGAACAGTGGCGTACACAGTACAAGGGGACACCACTTCCCACGATAACCTGGCGTCACATCGATGGTGACTTCGAGCTCATTGATTACAACAACGCCATCGAGGAACTGACCAGCGGTAGGATCGCCTCTTTCGTTGGAGAACGAGCTAGCGAGATGTATCCCGAGGAGCCTGAGATCTTAGGCGCAATGAGGGAGTGTTATGAGACACACCGGACTATTCAAGGAGAGATGGAGCATCGTTTTGTCACTACCGGAGAGTGGCACACACTATGGGTAACAACTGGCTTTGCTCCACCCGATCTAATCCTCGTGCACCTAGCTGACATCTCGGATCGCAAGATGATGGAGAAGCAAATACGTGAGGCAAATAGTGATCTGCAACGGATCCTCGATGTAATGGGGGAGGGCGTTGTCGTCTTGGACGCGCAGGGCCGAATGACGCGACTGAACAAGAAGGCTTGCGAGTTGTTTGGTCGTCCCGAGGAAAAGATCTTAGGGCATGATTACTCCTTCTGGACCCACGCCGATTCACGCAATCTTCTGGCTGCTGAGCAACGCAAACGCAGGAATGGTGAGCGCAGCACCTACGAAGCTCGCATGCTGAAAGATGATGGAACGCCATTTTGGGCACACATCATCGCCGTGCCGGTGATCGACGATAACGGGGAGTTTCAAGGATCGGTAGGGTGCTTAAGAGATGTTACAAGGGAGAAAGAAGCGCTTGCCAAGCTACAGCAATTACAGGCTTTTAATGATGAGCTTATCAAGACTGCAGGAGTATGGATCAATGTCACCGACAAGGACGGAAGGATCGTCCTGTGGAACGATGAGGCGGAGCAAATAAGCGGGTATTCGCGCGATGAGGTGATCGGAAGCGACAGGATCTGGGAGTGGCTTTATCCCGATCCTGAGTACCGAAAAGAGGTCTGGCCGAAGCGGAAGAACATCCCGAGTAAAGAGGCTGCATTTCAGCGGATCGAGACGGTGATTTCGCGGAAGGGCGGCGAAGAGAGAGCCATCCAGTGGTATAGCAGGGCTTTGTACAATCATGATGGAGGGCCCGATGGTTGGGTAATTGTCGGTCACGATGTGACGATAACCAAGCACAACCTACAACGTTTGCAGGACTATGCCGCGCAGGTGGAAAGGCTCAGTCGCGAGAAGACGCGCTTCCTCTCGGTTGCATCACACGAGCTGCGCACCCCGCTAACGATCATCCGGGGTTTCATTGACCTTCTGTCGGAAGAGGAACTGCGTAGCGATCAGAGGGCGAAGATCGATCGTGTACAGGCACAACTTGACAGGTTTACGAAGCTCCTTGATGATCTGCTCAGTGTCTCTCGAATCGACTCTGGAGAGAGCCATCTCGCACTGTCGCTTGTTGATCTCTCTGAGATCACGCGCAAGGCCATCGAGCTACTGGAGCCAGAAGCAATGGCACACGGGGTTCAAATCGAGTCCGACGGTGCGCACGAATCCGTGATCGTCTACGCCGATGCTGACGCTGTAATGCAGATTGTCACAAACTTGCTGCTCAACTCCATAAGTTACAGCTTGAGTGGTGGCAAGATCAGGGTCTCCGTCACCGACGATCCCAATGGAGGGCACATAGCGGTTTCGGACACGGGGATTGGTATCTCTGAAAAGGAGCAAGAGCTAATCTTCCATGAGTTCCATCGTGCAGACAAAGCGCGCAGCATGAAGGCAAACGGCAGTGGGCTTGGCCTGGCTATTGTCAAGCGACTGCTAAAAGAGATGAACGGTGAGATCTGCGTGAGAAGCGCGGGTGAGAACAAGGGAAGCACGTTCTCGATCACGTTGCCAGCCACTGCACCCGAAGAAGACAAGAAGGAGAATAGCGATGCGGATACTGATCTGTGAAGACGAGCCGGATATCATAACGATCCTCTCTTCATCACTGATTACCGAAGGATACGTTGTGGAAAGCGTCGCAACCGGCGAGGAACTTATTGAGAGGTTCAAGGGGACACCTCCTGATCTCGTGCTTCTAGACGTCAAGCTCCCCGGGATCGATGGGTGGGAGGTTCTCGACTGGATCCGTGCGCATAGTAACTGCCCGGTGATCATGCTCACCGCCTACGGACGGATCGCTGACAAGGTGCGTGGACTTTCCCGCGGTGCGGATGACTACATAACTAAACCCTTCAAGTTAGTTGAGATCAGGGCACGCATCAAAGCGGTGCTCCGCCGCTCAGTACCTGCAGAAGCGCGACAGTCACTGGAGATCGACGATGTGCATAAGGTGATCATCTTGAGAGGTACCAAAGTGTCTTTGTCACCCAAGCAATACGCGCTGGTCAGCTTACTAGCCTCACACCCAGGGCGTGTCTTCTCGCGAGAGGAGATCCTCTCCCACCTGTGGCCTGATAATCGCTATGCCACTTCCCAAGACGTCCAGAAATGCGTGTACCTGTTGCGCAAGAGGGTAGAAGAAGATCCTTCACACCCCAAACTCGTCCTAACTGTACGTGGCTTCGGTTACCGGCTGGCGAATTAACAACCAGTCACTCTGCGACGGTGAGCGTATGGGTGATAGTATCAAGTGTTCCATCATCATCGATCACTACGAGACTCACAGTGTACGTGCCAGGGGCAGTATAAGTGTGTACAGGATTGTGGACGTCACCGCCATCGCATCCATCGACGCTTCCCGGACAGAATGTCCCATCGCCGAAGTCCCATGCGACGTGCACGACCTCACCTGAAGGGCTTTGATCGTACGAATGATCACTGAACGTAACGGGATCTCCCACGGATGCCCCGCTGGGAAGATCAAACCGCGCAACCGGCCCGGCGTTCTTCACTACAATCTGCGACGTATAGGGGGCAGACTGTGCCCCATCGTCATCCGTCACGATAAGGCTAACCTTGTAGGTTCCATCGTCGGGAAAACGGTGCTGCGGATTTCTGTCATTCGAACTTGTGCCTTCACCGAAGTTCCACGCCCACGCCACAACCTTCCCATCCGAATCGCTTGACACGTCAGTAAACTGGACCTGATCAGCGTCGGTTGGCACATCTGGTGACACTTTGAACGCGGCGCTTGGCGGGCGGTTCTGCACGATAATCGTCACCTGGTTTGATAAGCCGGTCGCTCCATCATCATCCGTAACTTCCAGACGGACCTTGTAGGTGCCGTCCTGAGGATAGCTGTGGGTGATCGTGGGACAGGTGGTCTGTTGCTCGTAAGTCCCGTCTCCGTCCAGGTCCCATTCGTATGAGGCGATCTTACCAGATCTCGTTGGATTTTTATCATCCTGCGACTTCGATCCATCGAAAATCACTGTGTCGTTGGTGTTGACTTCTGTTTTTCCTTCCTTTCCGTTTGCTGTAAGATGGGCAGTCGGTGGGATATTCGCCACAGTGACCTTGGCGGAAACCATCGCCGATGAGCCATCGTTGTCTGTCACAGTGAGGGTAATTGTATACGCCCCATCGTCGCTGTACGCATGCTGCGGGGAACGTGTGCTTGAGGATGAGCCGTCTCCAAAGTTCCACTTCCAAGACGTAATCGCGCCATCGTCGTCGTGCGATTGATCGGTGAATTGAATAACCTCCGCCTGCTTCGGATAGAAGTTTGATATCTGAAACGCAGCCGCTGGCGGATAGTTTACAGTTACCCGCCCAGTGTACGGAAGCGAGGTGACTCCACAGTTATCGATCACTTGGAGAGAGACCATGTGATCGCCTCCGTTCTTGAAGGAGAAGTGTCCGAAAGCAAAAGAACTAGTCTGATCCACGCTCCCGTCTGCATCGACGTCCCAATCATACTTGACGATGGATCCGTCCCGATCGAACGAACTCGTCGCATCGAACGTAACCTCCTCTCCGACGTTCGGCCGATGCGGTGAGAAACTGAAACTAGCCACTGGAGCGATTGACTCTATCTTCAGCGACTGTGTCTGATAAGAGTGTTCATCGTTGTTGTCCATAACATCGAGGCCAACAGTGAAGTTCCCGCAACCGATGTACGTATGGGAGGGGTCCTGCTGCTTACTCGTTGTCCCATCGCCGAAGCTCCATTTCCAGGAAACAACCTCGCCGTCCGGGTCGTAGGATTCATCGGTAAACAAAAGAGGATCCAGGCTCTGTAGGATGCGTTTACCCGCCTTCGAACGTACACTGAAGTCGACGTGCGGAAGCGCGTTTACGATTACGTGCACATCTTTCACCACATGTGCTACGCCGCCCTTTTCGTCCCTTACACTGAGAAGAACAGAGTAGCTACCGGTTTGAACATAGGTATGGCTGAACGTCTGTCCACGGCCGATGGTTTCGTCTCCAAAGTCCCACGCGTAAGTCACAACTTTGCTTCTGGCATCGACAGAAGCATTGGCTGTGAACAGAACCGGTGTACCTGGATGCGCTGGATCGGGAGTGAAGGAGAAGGTGGTCTGCAAAGGAGTGTATGAGGCCGAGTTTCTCTTTCCTGGTGTGCCGTAGAACAGGTTGCTAGGGTTGATGCTAGTGGCACTTGCCCAGTTCTCCGGGCTATCTGCCCCATTTGGGTCGATGCGCTCCATTGTGCGTGGCACATCACCCAGCTTCCCTGCTGGCCACGGGCCTCCTTGAGAATTAGCACTATCGATCTCGTTTCCCGCGGAGTTGAGGAGACGGAGGCTTTCTCCCCCATCGCGCATGGCGCCCGAATAGTAGATTCTTCCTTCCACTCGTTTACCCTTCGCGCCCAATCTGTAAAGGACAAGGTACGTGTGTGAAGCAATCGACCCTGTAAGGGCGATGTCCGGTGCACCGTCAGATGAGACCAAGCGCCATCCGGTGAGGTCCACAGACGAGGCGGTTATGTTGTACAGCTCTATCCATTCTGCAGTCGGATCACCAGCGCTTCCTGCCCAGGCGACTTCGTTTATCGCTACATCGCGGCCCGTTGCAAGAAGTGATATGACAAACACCCCACCAATGAGCAAGGTAACTATCAAGGTTGTCTTCAACTGCTCCTCCTCATACTCTTGCTTGCCTGATGCGTCTACCCGCGAGCAGCACACACATATTTCAGGGTATCCTCCACGATACCGTTTGTATGTTCATAGAGCAAGGTCATTCATCACCAGGACAGTGGACCGTTACCGACAATGTTGGTCACCGCAGGGTTGTCTGGATGGACCTACTCTAGCATAATGATAGTTTAGAACCTGATCTCGGTCATGAGGAAGAAAATGCCTGAACTACCCGATCTTGAAATTCTGAAAGAAGCCCTGCAATCGCGCATCTTGGCTCGGAAGATCCAAAGTGCGCGAGCACTGCGACCAGGAATCATGAAGACAACCAGCCCCTCCCTTGATGAACTGATCGGCAGGGCGTTCATCGGCGTCACCCGTCGCGGCAAGTATTTGATCTTCTCCTTGGGACCAGCGCTTCATCTAGTTGTCCACTTGATGCTTGCCGGGCGCTTTGTCCTCTGCAAGAGTGGGACTCAGATCACCAAAGCAACAGGTCTGCAGATCACATTCCCGGACGGTGAGGATCTGCGCCTCATCGAGAATGGTTCGATTAAGCTTGTCAAGGTCCATGTCGTGACCGATCCGCTGGAAGTCAGTGGGATTCCCTCTGCTGGGGTGGAGCCATTATCTCCAGAATTCACAGTGCAGGTACTGTCGAAGATGGCGCACGGGCGCAGGTGTCACGCAAAGAAGCTCCTCACCGATCAGCACGCAATAGCTGGTATTGGAAGCGCGTATGCCGACGAGATCTTGTTTGCGGCACGTATGTCTCCCGTGCGTTACGTCAACACGCTATCGGGCGATGAACTAGAGCGCCTGCATGACTCCACCGTGAACGTATTGAGCGAAGCGATAAAGGAAATTAGAAGCCGCATCGGCGATAGTCTATTCACAGATGACATTCGGGACTTCCTGAAGGTATACCGGCGCACCGGAGAGCCATGTCCGGTCTGTGGAGCGAAGATTGCCGAGATCCGCTACGCTAACACTCGCACCTACTATTGCCCGGTTTGCCAAGCTGGCGGGAAATAGGTACCAGATAGGCGTTCCTGGCTCACAAGATGATATATCCTACAGCTTGGACAAGAAATTGACGACAAGGTCAATCTCTTCTTCGGTGTTAAAGAAGTGAACCGACAGGCGCAGGCCGCCGCCACGAGGGTGGGCGACGATTCCCGCACTCTGCAGCTTCCCCTCCAATCGGCTTGCTTCCTTAGGCTTGGATAGGTTATAGGGAACGCCGACCGTGACGATCCCCGCCCTCTTCTCGGGTGCAGTGGGCGACAAGATCGTGATTTTCGCCGCTCGCAGTCGCTCAATCAGGTAGTCAACCAGCTCCGTTATTCTTTCTTCGATCGCCTCACTACCCAGCTCCAGCATATATGAAAGTGACGCGGACAAACCCCTTACAGCGATAGGCGACATTCCCTCCGGTTGAAACCGTTGTGTCCCTTTGTGCAGGGGCGCCTCGTCCATCGCGTACGCCTCCCCGGAGACGAGCGCATTCCACACGGCGTCGTGTGCATCAACCGTGATATCTCTGTAATCGATCGTCGCCGGGACGAGGCTCTCGGCAAGATCCTCTCGAATGTAGGCAAACCCCGACCCCAAAGGCCCACAGAGCCACTTGTATCCCCCCGCAGCCAGGACATCTATTTTCATCTCCCGAACGTCAACCGGGAGAACCGCAAGTGACTGAACCGCATCAACGCAGATCAGTCCGCCCGCCTTGTGGATTGCTTCGGCAAGCGCCGGGATGTCGTTACGAAATCCTCTGGCGAACTCCACGTGACTGACCGCAAGGACGCGCGTCTTCCTATCGATCGCCGCGGTCATCTCGGAGAACGGGAGCACCCCATTGTGTGAGCGAACGATGCGTACTTCCAGGCCGTGCTTATGTGCCTGGTGAATCCATGGAAAAACATTCGCCGGGTACTCGAGATCGTTGATGACAATGTTGTCGTGCCGTTTCCACTTGATTCCTCCAGCGAGGAGATTGATCCCCGCAGATGTACTCGGTGTGACAACGATCTCATCTGGGGAGGAGTTAATCATCTGTGAGGCAAACGAGCGCACCTCGGCAACCGGATCGGCCTCCCATGTCGCAGGAGCAAAGTCCACCCGCAGCTCCTTCGAGTAGCGTTGCATTGCCACCATAGCCGTGCGCGGAAGCGGTCCCACACTGGCCGACCCGAAGAAGACCATCTTGTGGAGAGCGGGAAAATCATTCCGAATGCGTTCAATGTTGTACATATGCTCCTCCGATAGTACTCTACTCCTTATGAGCAAATTACGCAATGGAGGAAGCGCAAAACCCGGACTGTATGCGAAGATTTACGATGTCGTGCGCCAAATCCCAAGGGGAAGAGTGGCAACCTACGGACAAATCGCCTACATCGTTGGAAGGCCCAACTATGCCCGGCAGGTAGGATGGGCACTGGCAGCATTGCACAACCATGTTGTCAATGAACCTGTTCCCTGGCAACGCGTGTTGAATACCAAAGGCAAAGCACGCATGGGGCGCGAACAGATGGACTTGCTCCAAAGGGAAGGAGTCGTCTTCAGTGAGAACGGCCGCGTTGATCTTGACGCCTTTGGCTGGGATGGCCTTGTGTGATCGTGTAGGCCATTGCACGACGGGAGAGATCCCTCTACACTACTCAAAGAAGGAGGGGTGATGAAGAGAATTCTTGTCTTGTTGTTGATCACTGTCACCGGTCTTGTCGTTACCTCCTGTTTTGGGCCGGTCGTGCGGCCGACGGTCGACTTTACGTGGTGCCCCGATGGAGAGAGCGGAATCCTCAACTATCGCTTCTTCTCCCACTCGACGACCGTTCCCAACCACTACATCACAAGAGTTCAGTGGCAGTTTGGAGATGGGACTAGCAGCACCGACTACTCCCCAAGCGTTCTTCATCGCTTCACAGAAGAGGGAACGTACTTCGTCACCCTCATTGCCACCGACGATCGCGGCGTATCGGGCACACTATCTAAGGAGGTGCACGTGCAACCGGCAGCGTTCATCCGTACTTGGAACCTCACGCTCGGGTTCCCGGTACAGGTGACAGGAGAGGTAGAGAACCGGTGTGATGAGACTCTCCCCACGGTCATACTCAAGGCCAAGTTCTACGACGCCGATGGGTTGAGGCTCACCGATGGAACAGTGGTTATTAACGACCTGGAGCCGGGCGAGCGTGCGGCATTCAGTGTGAAGGCTAGCCAGTACTCAAGCAGGATCTTCTATGCCACTGTCGCAGTCGAATCGTTCACCGTTGACTGCCCGGAGATCTTCCAACCTGTTCCCAAGAAGTGAGATGCGACTTATCGCTGATCTGCACATTCACTCACGGTTCAGCCGCGCCACCAGTCCGCAGATGGACCTGGAGACGCTGACTCGCTGGGCGAAAATCAAGGGAATCGGCCTTCTGGGGACCGGTGACTTCACTCATCCCCAGTGGTTGAAGGAGCTGAAGGATGGCCTTGTGGCCGACGGAAACGGTCTCTTTCGTTACGGCGGCGTGCGCTTCATGCTCACCAGCGAGATTAGCCTCATTTGGAAGCAAGATGGAAAGGTACGCAAGGTGCACATTCTTGTTCTCGCTCCCTCGTTTGCTGCGGTGGAGCGGATCGACCGCGATCTAAGCCTGATCGGGAACCTCTCTTCCGATGGCCGCCCAATTCTCGGGATCTCCGCTCAGCACTTGGCAGAAGTGGTGTGGAACGCAGAAGAGAGCGCCGAGATCATCCCAGCGCACGTGTGGACGCCTTGGTTTTCCGTCTTTGGCTCGCGCTCTGGGTTCGATTCACTCGAAGAATGCTTTGGAAAGTACACGCACCGCATCTTCGCCATTGAGACGGGCTTATCAAGCGATCCGCCGATGAACTGGAGACTCTCCATGCTTGATCACCTTACCCTGATCTCCAACTCCGATGCCCACTCCGCAAGCAAACTGGGGCGTGAGGCGACGCTATTCGACCTTCCTGATCCCAGTTATGGTAGCGTGATTGAAGCGATGAAGACAAGCGATCCAGCGCGCTTCCTGGGGACGATCGAGTTCTATCCGCAGGAGGGGAAGTACCACTACGATGGACACCGCAAGTGTGGCACCGTCCTCTCCCCTCGCGAAGCGATGAAGCTTAATAACATCTGCCCCGTGTGCGGCAAGCCCTTGACGGTTGGGGTGCTACACCGAGTGGTGGACCTCGCCGATCGCCAAGATGATGGTGCCGCGATTGTTCGTCCTCCTTATCACAGCCTCGTCCCGCTGGAGGAGATTATCTCGCAGGCCCTGGGAGTTGGAGTGAAAACAAAGACGGTTTCGCGGCAGTATGCGCGCATGATCGAGAAGTTTGGGGACGAATTTCGTATTCTGCTTGACCTTCCGCCAGAGGAGATGGAGGGCTACGTCCCTGGGCGCATACTGCACGGCATCACGCACGTCAGATCGGGCAATGTGCAGATCACCCCCGGCTACGATGGAGTCTACGGAAAGGTGCATGTCCCACTTGACGGGGATCAGTGATCAAGCAGCTCGCACGCGATCAAGGCAAAGGATGATTCACCACGAACAGCACAAAGGACACAAAGACTGGAGCACGGCAGCAGCTTTCTTTAGCGTTGGATATTGCCTTCTTAGCCCGCGTTGCACGTTCCGCATTCATATGGATTTCCACTCTCTTGACTTCTTCGTGTCCTTCGTGGTGAAACAGCCTTGCACGTCTGTGAGAGTTTGGCAAGCTACGCTATATGCAGGATCTCCCTTGTCCGCTCCACCTGATCGACCGTCAGGACGACTTGGTTCTTCTCCACAGCGGCGTAGACGGAGAGAACATTGATCTTCTCCCTGCTCATCCTACCGAGCAGTGTCGCCAGTTCACCCGGACGATTTGTGAGGTCGAGGACCAACGCCTCGTTCTCCTCGAAGTCTATGTTTGCCTTCTGCAGGATCTTGCGCGTCTTCCCTGGGTTGTCCGTTACGAGGCAGATCACCCCTTCTTCCAGTACGGTTGATCCAGCGATCCCTTCGATGTTGACGTGTTCCTTCCCCAGAGCCTCGGCGATCTCCACCAGGCTCCCTGGGCAGTTTCCAATGGTGAACGAGAACTCTTTCACGAAAATCACCTCCACCGCTATCATAGCGCGACGCTTGACCTGCAAGCAAGTGCCGACCTTGCTTGTTTGCACCTACTCTTGCGGAGGCTCACTCAGATGAAGGCTTGCTCAACCTGCACACGCAGTCCTTCTTTCGTCTTCTCCGACGTGAATGCTGCGTTAGCGCTGTTCAGTAAGATGTTCTTCACTTGCTCATGCGTCAGATTGAAAGCATCTATCATCCGTTCGAGTTCGTGGGTAACGTCAATCTGCGACATCAACCTGTTGTCGGTGTTTATCGTCACTGGAATTCCTTCGTCGAGGTAGCGCTTGAACGGGTGCTCGCTGTAGGAGTTCATCACCCCGGAGATCTGCAGGTTGCTCGTCGGGCAGACCTCGAGTAAAATCTTCCTCTCCCGAACGATCTTCTCAGTCTCCGGGTCTTGATATAGGTAAACGCCGTGACCGATCCGCTCGGCTCCGAGGTCGATCGCCTCACGTATGTGAGCTGGGCAGCAGCCCTCGCCAGCGTGGATTGTGATGTGCAAGCCTGATCTCCTGGCGATCTCAATCGCCTGGTGATGCAGCCCCGGCGGAAATCCGTTCTCCGGCCCAGCGAGGTCGAACCCAATGACTCCCTTGTCGCGATATTTTGCCCCGAGCTCTGCCGTCTCGATCGAACGCTCAGGAGCTTCATGCTTCAATCCACAGACGATTAGTGCGGTCTTGATTGCGTAATCTGCTTCGGCTCGACGCATCCCGGCAAGGACTGATTCGATCACCTGACTTGGAGATAGGCCTTGCTGCACATGAAGGAGAGGAGCGAAGCGGATCTCCATGTAGATCACGTTCTCTTGAGCGGCGTCCTCGCACAGCTCGTAGGCTGCCCTCTCCAGCGCGGCTTTGCTCTGCAGCACGGCACCGGTGATCTTGAACGCCCGCAGGTATTCCTCCAGCGTGCAGCGTTGCGGCGGAGTTAGCGCCTTGCGCAGATCAAGATCAGGCGAGAAGCGGCGCTTTTCTGGAAGAGCATCTGCAAGCTCAATGACAGTCTCCAATCGCATCGAGCCATCGAGGTGAACATGTAGATCGAACTTCGGTAGATTGTGAACCCATCTAGTCATAGTGTCCCCTCTCCTTCGCTCTATTTCAGCGCTCTCCTTGCCGTTGTTTGGATGAAGGACAATCGTTTCTCTCGCCCGTTCGCTATCGCTCACTCAAGCCCGCAAAGATCGCCAAGAAGTGCTCCTTTTCTCCTCTCGCTTTCCTTTACGCGACATGGCTTTTCTCACATTGACTCCCAGACGTGGCAGACAAGCTGCCTCGCTACACAAGCACAAAGCTTGCTGTTTTCTTCTTCTCTCACGACCCACCGCCGCAGACGAAGAGCTCAACATTGCACAAAAGGTGCAACGCTACACGAGATGCCCTTGCTTTCGTAGCGTGGTAGCTTGTCTACCACGTTTGATTCTTGCTCTCATCACTGATTGCCCATCACGCGTTACTGCTCTTCATTTTCGCTTTTGCCGATGCGACCTTCTTCTCGATCCCGTTTGTAACACCCTTTCGTTCGTCGATTCTGATCGATATCGAGATACGGTTTGCCTGTTCGAGCATCCGATCACGGCAAGCCTTGATCACTGCCATCACTTCATCCCAATCGCCCTCGATGTTCGTCCCCATGGCGTGATGTTCATAGGGAAGGTCGCTTGCCTCGATGATCTTGAACACCTCAGCGACGTAGGAGCTAACCGATTCACCCACATCGGTCGGGAAGATGGTGAAGTCAACGATCATCGCAACCTTCTGGGAAAATGCGCATAAAGCCCACTCCAAATTGTCTTTGATTAGAAACTAGAAACGAGTCCAAGTCATTGCCTTCAGTGCTACAGGGAATTCTCCACTGCGGATTATCAAGGCCATCGTACTAGCGTCATCGATGCTTGACATCCTATTCAAGACAGCAGAGCTTTGTATCTGTTCCCAGCCCTTACTGGCTGCTAACTTAAAGTCTTCGGTTACATACAAGACGGAATAAATTGTGTTGTCGACGGCGATTGCTATCCCATCTCCCACGTTCCAATGTTGTGCAAGGGTAGAAAAGCGAACTGCACCCGCCTTACTGAGGGCCAATCTTACAAGAGGAATGCCACCGTCGGAGCTGAACACGCTAGCGTTTGCTATGGAATCGTTAGTCAAGAAGGCTTTCGATTCCACTATACAAGGGATATGCTTTGAATCATATAAGACTTCCTGTGTAGATGATGTTGGCACAAGCATAGAGTTAGCAGCGGTACCTACCTTAATTAGCTTCAGAAACTCAACTCTTCCTCTAGATGCTAGGAGAACCCTAATGTTTCGCATCTGCTTGTCACTAAACTTCCCAAATACCTTCGCTTCTACCCGCTTGCTGTCAAGAGGAGCTACTTGCACATTGGGAATCCCGAAGCTGACGATACGCTCTTTCATCATGTCGGCAACCTGTGCTAGGGCTGTGCTTGATGCATCCTCTATCGTTTCAGAAACCAATCTGACGCCAGTGACTACCTTACTTCCAGCGACAACGGTGAGCTTGAGAGTGGTAACTGAGGACACTTTGCCACTCTTTCCCGTGATCTTGAGATCATACGTCCCGATAGGTGCATCGCTTGCCGCTGTCAAGGTGAGAACGGAGGGTGTATCAGTTACTTGGCTATAGGAAAAGTGGGCATCAATTGCCGTTGGCAGACCAGCGACTGAAAGAGCGATCTGCTTATTGAAACCGCCGGAACGAGATGCAGTCACGGAAACAGAACTACTCTCCCCCTGGTTGACAAATATCCCCCCCGATGATAGAGACAACGAGAAGCTGCCGTGTTCCTTGCCACAACTGAATAACAAAGGCAAAAGAGCTAACAATACAATGATAACCCACACTCTCGTAGATGTCATGATGTGAATTGTATCTTATCTGCCAGATGAAGGCAAATCATACAACAGGTCCCAATTGGCTTGATCGCCGGCTCCCACAATCGTGATTGTGCGCGCTTGCGGATCGAGGGTGACGAATGCCCACGATGGATTGCTGTTGTGTTCGTCGGTCAGTTGGTCGAATTCGATGTAGTGGATCCCGTTGATCACGGTATGCGCGTTCATGTGATCGTGACCTTCGAACACAGCAATCACCACGCCGGAGTCCTCCATCACCTTCTGTACCTCCTTGTTATGCAGGATTTCCGGGCCTCCACCAGATAGCAGGTCATGGTCTATTTCGAGGCGCTGGTGGACACAAACAATCGTCGGTTTGTCTGTTGCAGCAAAATCAGCCTTCAGCCAGTCGATCTCAGGCTGCGGGATGTTCCCCTGCACAACCCAACCGGCGTGTGAAATGTCCTCTCCCTTCTTGTTGTACTGTGCGTCGAGGATGACAAAGTGGTATGCGCCGGCATCAAAGCTCTCGTACATCTTCGTGGCGGCGGTGTGGGCTAGGAACTCGTCTTTAGAAAGGTCGTACACGTCGTGGTTTCCCAGCACGTAGTAGCGCGGGGCGTCGAGCTTAGCGTAAATAGCCTCTGCTTTATCAAGGATACCTACAATGCGTGCTGGGTCACCCAGCGGTGCTCCCATGACGAAGGCCCCGTTGACGAAATCTCCGAGTTCGATGACGAGATCAGCCGGCCAGGCATTCATCGCATCGACGCAGGCCCCCAACCGCTGCGGGTAGGTTGTCATCACCTTCCCCTCGCCCGGCGAGTTTGTATCGTGCGCGTGCAAATCGGCGAAGATGCCAACGTGGAGCACACCAGTATTCGCATCGTCGGCTACGCCTGTAAGAGCCAGGCTTGCGACAATAATAGCGCCAAGTAAAAGAGTAACTAACAGTTTCCTTCTCTTCATTTTTTCCTCCTTCATCCATCAATCGCCTTAGCCTAGCACCAAGCCCGGCGTTTGACAAGCACTCAGCAGTTGTTACCCTGTGCAGATACATGACAAAAGGAGACCAGCCGATGGAGATCAGTCAGATACAGTCGAAGGTGCATCGCACCGCCGTTGAGCACGGGTGGTGGGAGAATCCGCGCCCGGTTGGTGAGGTCTTAATGTTGATGGTAACCGAGCTTGCTGAGGCAATGGAGGCCTATCGCAGCGGGAACCCAGAGAGCGAGAAAATCCCTGGATTCTCCCAGATGGAGGAAGAGTTGGCCGATGTGGTCATTCGCTTGTTAGACTATGCGGGTGGGGAGAACCTAAATATCGAAGGGGCGCTCTTGGCGAAGATGGGCTACAACGAGAAACGCCCTTATAGACATGGTGGCAAGCTGGCCTGATGCGATATTTTGGTTACTTGTTGGATCTATGGACGTAGACACAACGGAAGGATTCTCTCGCAAGGGCGCGAAGCAGTTGGAGTGAACCCCTACGACTGGACAGATGAGGGAGGAAGTGACTATATTGTCTGGAGGGTCGTAAGGAGGACGTTTGATGGCAGGCGGCAGGAAGTTCAGCAAAGCGTTTAAGCGTCAGGTTGTGGAGGAGTTTCTGACAGGAGAACGCACGCAGGCACAGTTAGCACGTCGGTATGGTATTACTGATAACCTAATCTTCCAGTGCAGGCGTTCGACAGGGAAGTGTCCCGGTGGTTGTTAAAACTTGACGATGGCCTCAGGCAGCGGTAAAGCTGTCGAAAGAGAAAAATAAAGGAGGCCACCGTATGAACAAAGGTAGCGTTTTACAGGTGCTAGGTCAAGTGAGCGTAGAGGAAGCAGGCAAGGTATTTCGCGAGTATCTACGGGGAGCAACGCGTGAGATACTGGCAGGAGTAATGGCAGAAGAGGTAACAGCGTTGTGTGGTGCGGCATACCATCCCAACGAGGGAGGAGGACACTACCGCGCTGGGAGTGCAGAGGGATACGCCTACGTTGAATATCGTCGGGAGGGAATCGCTCGTCCACGAGTACGCCGGCGGGAGGAAGATGAGACAACGGAAGAGGTAACGCTGGAGAGCTACCGTGCAGCGCAAGATGCGAGTGAGGCCCAGCGGCTGTTGTTGGAGGCGCTTGTTGGTGGATCGACGCGCAGGGTGGGTAAGGT
>JALTFO010000066.1 GCA_027007005.1 Candidatus Bipolaricaulota bacterium
CCGGCATGGGTGGCGGCTACGGTGATCCTAGGAAGCGTGATCCACAGGCCGTGTTGAATGACGTTATGGATGGTTACATCACGCAGAAGGTGGCGGAAGACGTGTACAAAGTGGTCATTGTAGGTGATCCACTGCATGTGGATGCCGAGGCAACAGCGCGCATACGCAAGGTGTAGGAACATGGAACTGTGGGAAGCGATTAGAGGACGACGGAGCGTGCGTGCTTTCCTCAATCGCGCTGTTCCGCGGGAGACTATTGAGCGTCTCCTAGAGGCAGCCACCTGGGCCCCGTCCGGCGGGAATGCCCAGACATGGAGGTTCGTTGTGATAACTGATCCTGCAGAGATCCGGAGTATCAAGATCGTTAGCCCGGGCCTGCTCGGCGATCCCACAGCAGTGATAGCGATCTGCCAGGACCTCGTGCAGGCACGCGCCAAGGGAGGTCCCCTGGGGGAGACGTTCCTAGCTCCGGTCGATGCCGCCATGGCGACCCAGAATCTGTTATTGGCCGCATATGCGGAAGGGTTAGGCACATGTGCGATCGCATCCTTCCATCGACATGGGGTCAGTCGTTTGTTGAAGATACCAGAAGGGATAGAACCGATACTACTCGTCTCATTGGGATATCCGGCTCAATCCCCTCCCGCGCCGCCCCGCAGACAAGAAGGAGTTTTCACATTCGGAGCTAATCGTGAATGAAGCGAGGTTAGAGCAAGAAGTGTTCGAATTAGTCGGCTACATGGTGACAAGCGGCAGAAACCTCATCGATGAGACGCCTCTCTACGGACCATTCAGGTTGGTGGATGCCGCTAGCCGACTAGTCTCGATACTGGAAAAGGGAGGAGTCACAAGTGATCGACTCACCGCAATGCAGAAGGAAATTGACAATGGCAAGTACTGCGTAATGAGCAGCAAGCAAGAATTCGTGTCATTTCTGGACTCTCTTGTCGATGTATTGGTCGATCATGCTAACTTCGAAGCAGGAGGTGATGGAGAAAAGCAGAAGTAATTGCAGGATATAGAAAATCTATGGCTTTCTAAAGGAGGCTGAAATGAAAAGAGGTTTGTTTATTGTTGTTCTATTGGTGATGGCGCTCAGTGTTGCCGCACTGGCCGGAGGAGCCCTCAGGGTGACGTTTGCTTGGCCTACATACATAGATCCAGCGGTAGGATCTGATTTCTCCAGCTCAGCATCGATCGTTAATTTATACGATTCCTTGGTGTACCCGGATACAAAAGGTAACCCACTCCCTCACGTGGCGACTTCGTGGGAGACATCCGCTGATTCACTGACGTGGACATTCCATCTGCGAAATGATGTGAAGTTCCATGACGGTACTCCCCTGACTGCAACGGATGTAAAGTACTCCATGGATCGTCTCACAACGATCGGTGAAGGCTATGCATTCCTATTTGTCGGCCGAGTAGAGAGCACCACTGTAATCGATGATTACACTATACAGTTCAAGCTTTCACAGCCATTCGGTCCCTTCATTTCCACGCTCTAGCGCCTATATATTCTAAACAGCGCGCTCGTTGAGGCGAACATCGAGACACCTGGTGCCTACGGAGACAAGGGTGACTACGGCAAGCAATTCCTTCTCACCAATGACGCCGGCAGTGGTCCTTATATGGTGAAAGAATTCCGTCTACAGGAAGAGCTAGTGATGACCAAGAACTCCAATTATTGGATTGCCATCGATGCTGCAGCTCCAAACGAGGTCAGGTTCATCGGCACGACTGAAGCTGCGACTGTTCGCACGATGATGGCGCGCAAGGAGCTAGAGATCGCTGACCAGTGGCAGTCGCAGGAAGCCCTCAAGGCCCTTGACGCGATGGACGGCGTAGACATCGCCGCGTTCTCCCCTGGGACAGAGTTCTACCTCATGCTTAACACCAAGAAGGCACCCACTGACGACATTCACTTCCGAAAAGCCATGGCTTGGGCGACAGACTATCAGACGGTGATAAAGCAGATTTTCCCAGGTTCATTCCAAGCCCGTGGGCCCATTCCACAGAATGTACCAGGTGCTGACCCAACAGTGTTCCAGTATCACCGTGATCTGGACAAGGCACGCGCTGAGTTGGCTCTCTCCAAGTACGACCCGAAGGACTATCAAGTAGAGTTCCACTGGATCGCGGAAGTTCCAGATGAAGAGAAGGTAGCTCTGTCGTTCATGTCGAACATGGCCGATATCGGAATCAACGTAAAGGTAGTTAAGGTTCCATGGATGTCGGTTGTCGAGGAAATGGGAAAAGAGGACAGCAGCCCAAACATCGTTTCTGTTTTCGATTCATCTCACTATCCAGAGGCGGGGTCGTTGCTTGAGTCACGTTACACCTCAAGTTCAGCCCCTACATGGGAGCAAAACGAATGGCTACTGGATAAGACGCTCGACGCCAATATCGAGGATGCTATCAACACAGTCGATCGCACCGAACGCTTTGCCAAGTATGCTCAGATCCAACACTACATCGTAGATCTTTGCCCAACCATCTTCTTGTTCGAGCAGGTGGAGAAGCATGCTTATCAAGCGAGCTACGTAGACTGGCCAGCGGCAAACGGTGAGGTGAACCCGGTGATGGGCTACAACTTGGCCGCCAGGTTCATAAAGGTAACTAACTAAATACCAACTAGCTAGCCTCCTTTTAGTTGGAGTCTAGCGCAATACTGGGTGAGGAGGAACACCTCCTCCTCACCCCCTCCTTGAGCATTGAGATAGAAGGACGGCAATCGATGAGCACACTGAAGTTCTTAGGAAAGCGTTTATCGCTGTCCATATTCGTCCTGTTTGGACTCTCCCTGTTGATCTTCACAATAGCAAGGGTCCTTCCAGGAGACCCGGTTCGCATGGCTCTGGGGTCACGCGCTCCCCAGTGGGCTGTGGACAACATGCGTGAACAGATGCATCTAAATGATCCGTTATATGCACAGTACTATTACTGGTTATCAGGAGCTCTGCATGGAGACCTTGGACAGTCCCTCTATACCAGACGCGCTGTGAGTACAGACGTAAGAGAATTTTTCCCAGCAACGATGGAGCTTGCCATCTTCGCAGGGGTTATCATGGCAGTGTTTGGCGTCTTGCTGGGAGCTGTATCTGGCCGCTATAGTAATACGTGGATCGACAATAGCGTGCGTATATTCTCCTATATCGGAGTTGTTACACCGTCGTTCGTATTTGCTATTCTGTTTCTGCTGTTGTTCGGCTACATATTGAATGTACTACCGACAGTGGGGCG
>JALTFO010000067.1 GCA_027007005.1 Candidatus Bipolaricaulota bacterium
ATTACTTCGATTTGCTTTTAAAAAATATTCATCGTTTAACCGAACCAGCGGCTGCAGGGGACGGCAAACAGCGCGGCGGTTTCTCAAAGACCATGCCCCGCATAAAGCTCAGTGGTAATTCAAGGCCCATTGCCCCGCATGTTTGCCGCCCCTGAGCCGTGACATTAGCTGTATAGAGGAACAGGAAATACGATGAAAAAACAGTACTTTTTCATTTTCTGGGTTACAGTCTCTACTATGCTCATAGTGGTGGCGTTTCTCATTCCTCTGTTCAATACAAACGTGACAAATATAAGTATAGTCAAATCGATCACACTGTTGCTTCTCGCTCAATTGGGGGGCTCTATCCTCTTTCCACTTGTTGTAGGTTTCGTCTATGATCGACTGAAGCGGCATGACGATGCTGACAACATATGGATTGCGTTCCGTGATCTCGCAGAGGGGGGTATTTTGCGCGTCTATAAGGACCGCGAAGAAAATGAATACCCTGACAATGCATTCCTATCGCTGAAGACTGCTTTCGACAACGCTACAACGGGGGAAGTAAAACTAGTCGGGGTCTCCTTGCGTGTCTTTTTCAATCAGACTGGACCGTTTTATAGATCGATATATAATATTTGCTCACTCAGTGATAAAACGGGAGCAGTTTCAATAAGAGCCTTGTTGTCGCATCCAGATGCACCGGAAACCACCAATAGAGCCAAAATTGAGACGCCGCAGCTCAAGAAAGAACCGCTGATTGAGATTGACATAAATAGCACAGTCGCTTCAATAGATAATCTCAATCGTACTTTTTCGAAAGCAATAATCCAACACCGTTTCTACAAAGAAGCGCCATACTGCACTTGCATCATCTTTCAGGATCGATGCTATTTTTCCCCGAATCTGCTTTCTAACGATGCACCGGTCAGGCTCCCCATGATTGTCTTTCGGAAGGGGTCACATGGGTATACCAAGCTCAGTTCCTATTTTGACTACCTTTGGCTGCAAGCAGAGCGTGATATGGAGGACACCGAAAATGATAGACACGAAGCGTGATCTGGCCGCACTCGTTGGGGATGACTTTCCATTCTTCGATGTAGACGAGGCCTATGATCAATCTTTCACACCCATTTCATTCACCTTTGCAGAGAGGCGCTCAGGATCCATTTTTATTGGTGACGGTGAGCCTGCATTCGATGAATGGATTGCGAATATGATCAATGAGTATATCTCACGCTGTGTCATTGATATCACTCCTGCTGAAGCTGCAAATCTGTCTGGTGAGTGTATGTCAGAAATCGATAGAATCATGACTCTTACGTACAGAGGACGCATTATAGCCGACACTGTCTGGAACCAAGAGGTACCGGACATTGTATGCCATATAGTGCGTTCCACGGCCGCATTACATGGATACACACTGAAACAATCTCACGAGGAGTTCAATGAGCTTGCGTTCGAATTGGTCCCCCGTGCCCTCGACAAACTACTAAGTGAAAGGCGACTGCATCTCCCGGAGTTGATGCGTTTGTCAATTGCAGCAGGTAGCTCAGGACTTGATCTTAAGGGTGCCTCGTCGGCAGCGTCGGCAGTGCCACAAACAGGAATTCCTCTTGCCCAGCTTCTTGGGAGACCGATATCGGAACGTGATATAGATTCGTACATAGGACATCTAAAGCGAATGGCAGAACGACCATCCCCACTATTTGAGATTGACAGCTTACTCGAGGAAATTAGTCACAGTTCACTTTTTCTGTGGTTTACAGATGATGTGATCGAATCATTTTTCGACCTCTTGTTTATTCAAGAACTACTATCTATGAACGGCTCGGCCAGTGTTTGCGTGGTGCCGAAGAGTGGTTCTTTTGGAAACGACCTCAGCGTTCAGCAACTTATCAGAATGCTTCAGCATGGGTTTTTTCGTGGGTTGCGCGAGTCCGCGGTTTCTGGACGGTTCTTCTGGACAGGGAGCGGGCCGTCGATGGCTGCGCTCAACCTAAGCAAGCTTTCACCAGAGGTGAGGGGATTGTTGCACCAAGCGGACCTGGCGGTTATTAAGGGCTGTCGTGCCTTTGAACTAGCACACGGTGGGTTGCGGATTCCGTTATATAATGCTTTCGTGGTCGCCCGAACCTTGAGTGAGCGCATCTCTGGTTTAAGTTGTCGTCAATCTCCAACTATTCTTTTTAGGCTCGACGGACATGAAAGTGCATACTGGGGAATCTTTCGAAGAAGAGCGGTCGGTCAGCAGGCTGATTGCGCTTCATCTAACATCATGGACACAATAAGGAGACGAAAAATGACAGGCGGTTTGGAAATGACTGAAGAGCTTGCGAAAATGCTAAACACTGTGGCTGAATGTTCACCTGCGGACCGCGACGCTGCACAAAGGGCAGCAATAGTATTAGCAGAGCGATTAATCGATCTCACGGTTGCAACATATGATAGACGTGCTGCAAAGTATACGGAAATACGGTGGGCAGAGCCCCATGAGTTGGACAAGAAGCTTTGGAGTGAACTGTTAGAGTGTTATGGAAACGTGTCGGGTTCGGAAAAACCTCGTCTCCTAGACATAGCAACGGGAAATGGTCGTGATCTTGATTACGCACAGAATGTGCTCGGAATAGACGCCGTTGGTGTCGAAAAAAGTCGCGCGTTCGTGCACATGATTGAAAAGAAAATCGCAGGCGGAACTCTCGCCAGTGGGAGTGTGATCGAGTGCGATATGCGCGACCTGTCTGTCATTGCCGATTGCTCGTTCGATATTGTTCGGCAGAATGCCTCATTGCTTCATCTCCCGGTTATTGCAGTGAGTACTATGGCTGACTTGGCGGTTTCGGAGTCTTACCGAGTGCTTAAACCAGGCGGACTCTTGTTTGTAATGACTAAAGAGGGGGATGGCCTACAATTCGTCGATACAGGAGAGGGTCTCGGTGGGCGCTTTTTCCAGTTCCATACGTTTGCCTCCCTTGCTTCCTTGCTTGAAAGAAATGGGTTTTGGATCAGGAAGATGGCCAGAGAGAATGAGGTGCGGGGGAATAAGGAAATTCCTTGGTTGTATGCAATTGCTGTAAAGAAACGCAACAGCTAATGAATAAGGTTAGATTGTGCGAAGTGAAGCGAAGCCACAATCTGAACCGTTTGTTGGACAAGCCCGGTTCTACTATTATATAGAAAAGGGAGAAGCAAAGGGGTCTATCATTGAATTTTATAGGTGACGAGCGGACCTCCGTCAAGTAGAATATCTA
>JALTFO010000068.1 GCA_027007005.1 Candidatus Bipolaricaulota bacterium
CCCTTTTTCGCACGACGCTCGCCAGCATCGGCGATGCCGTGATCACCACCGACGTTGAGGGGAATATCCAGTACATGAACGCTGTGGCGGAGGAGCTCACCGGCTGGAGGATGGGCGAGGCGAAAGGGCAACCTCTTCCAGAGGTGTTCAAGATACTGAGCGAGGAAACCCGCCAGATCGTGAACAGCCCTGTGGATCAGGCCATAAAAGATGGGATTGTAGTCGGCCTGGCCAACCACACGCTGCTCATCACCAAGGACAATAGGGAGATACCGATCGCCGATAGCGGATCTCCGATCATAGACGACGATGGGAAGATCACCGGCGTGGTACTGGTCTTCCGCGATCAAACAAAGGAACGTGAGGCCCAGCGGGCACTACAGGAGAGGGAACGCTTCTCAAGAGCTATCCTCGACAGCGTTCAGGATGGCATCAGCGTTCTTGATCCTGATCTGACGATCCGGCACACCAATGCAGTGATGGAGAAGTGGTACACTGCAAGCCTTCCTCTGAAGGGTAAGAAGTGCTACGCATGCTATCAACACAAAGACACCCCTTGTGCCCCCTGCCCAAGCTTGCGCGCCATGAAGTCTGGAAAGACAGAGATGGATGTTGTCCCAGGATTGGAGGGTTCCCCGATCAAGTGGATCGAACTGTTCAGCTATCCCATGAAGGACCCGGAGTCGGGCGAGGTGACCGGCGTGGTCGAGTTCGTGCGCGATGTCACGGCACGCACAGAGACAGAGGAGGAAAAGCTGAGGATGCAGGCCCAGCTCCGCCAGAGCCAGAAGTTGGAGTCGATTGGCACACTCACCAGCGGTGTTGCCCACGAGATCAACAACCCGCTGACAGGGATCATCAACTACGCGCAGCTGATAACAGACCGCGCAAGTGATGAGGAACTGAGAACGTTCGCTCAGAGGATCATGAAGGAGGGGAACCGCGCTGCCGGTATCATCAAGGACCTCCTCTATTTCGCTCGTCAGGAACAGGAGAGCCATAGCCCAGCGCGGATGGAGGACATCATCGAGGCCAGCCTCAGGTTGATGAGCGCTCCATTGCGCAAGGATCAGATAACGATCGAAGAGGAGATCCCCGATGATCTTCCACAGGTACGCTGCCGCAGCCAGCAGATCGAGCAGGTGATCATCAACCTCCTCACCAACGCGAGAGACGCGCTCAACCAACGCTACAAGGGCTATAATGGAGACAAGCTGGTCAGGCTCATGGTGCATCTGTTCGAGAAGGAAGGTGTTCAGTGGATTCGAACGACAGTGGAGGATCACGGTGTTGGGATCCCCGAGGAGGTGATCGATCGCATCTTCGATCCGTTCTTCACCACTAAGCCGCGCGATGTAGGGACCGGCCTCGGGCTCTCCGTGAGCTACGGGATCGTTAAAGAACACCAAGGAGACTTGACGGTGGAGAGCAAAGAAGGTGAGTACACGCGCTTCCACGTGGACTTACGAGTGGACAATGGATGGAGCCTTAAATGAACGCGGATCTCGGAACGCGGAAGTCGGAACCAATATGAACGCGGAAGGCGGAACGTGGAGCTCGGAACGGAGAAGCGCAGCAATGGAAAACAGGACGGGGAGGGGGAAACGAACGGCAAAGGATGAGCTGCGTGACAGGACAAAGGCGTTTGCGTTGAGAATTATGAAGTTGGCTGATGCCCTTCCGCACTCCCCCCAAGGCAGAGTCATTCGTAATCAGCTCTTGCGTTGTGGAACAAGTGTCGGAGCAAATTACCGTGCAGCAAAGCGAGCCAAGTCAACCGCTGATTTCATCAGCAAGATGGGAACAGTTGAGGAAGAAGCAGATGAATCTATGTACTGGATGGAGCTAATCTTGGAGGCTGGAATGATGAATGAGAGCCAGGTTTCCGCTCTGTATCAGGAAGCCGATGAAATCTTAGCTATGGTTGTCGCTTCAATAAGAACAGCAAAGGGGAAAAGATGACGCTACGTCTGCAGGTTCACTTTCTTGCTCTTCTTCCGCACTCCGCGTCCTACGTTCCGAGTTCCGCGTTCCGCAATTGGATGCCGTTCCGCACTCCGCGTTCGGCTGCTGCATTCACGGGGAGAGATAGCTGATGCCAAATCCTAAGTCTTCAAACTCTGAATCTGTTCCGCATTCATCATCTCCCGCTCCGCGTTCGGACGCAGTTCCGAGTTCCGAGTTCCGAGTTCCGCGTTCAGATAGCGTTCCGAGTTCGAGAGTATTGATTGTCGATGACGAGGAGAGTATTCGCGTTACCCTCGCTGAGTTCATCAAGGATGCGCAGTATGAGGTCCACACCGCCGCTGACGCGGACGAAGCCCTTCGCCTGATCGATGCTCAACCGTTCGATGTGGTGGTCACAGACATCATCCTTCCACGGGTGAGCGGCGTCACCCTCCTAAACGAGATCCGCAAGAGATACCCAGATACACAGGTGATCATAATCACCGGGGATCCAAACATGGAGACGGCAGTGGAAGCGGTGCGGGCTGGAGCATTCGACTACCTGACAAAACCTGTGCCCAAGAACGCGATCCGAAGAGTGGTCGCCAATGCTGCGCAGATTAAAGCACTGATCGATGAGAAGAGGCACTTACAGAAGGAGAAGAAGCAGTACCGACAGCATCTGGAAGAGTTGGTCAAGAGAAGGACCAAAGATCTGCAAGAGAGCGAAGCACATTACCGTGGAATCGTTCAATACCAGACGGAATGCATCGATCGCTGGCTACCCGATGGGACACTAACCTTTGTAAATGATGCCTACTGTCAGTACTACGGGAAGAGCCGCGATGAGCTGATCGGACACAACTGGGTCGAATCAGTAGCGCGTGAGGACCACGATCAGATAAGTAAGTACGTGCAGCGTTTGAAAGAGACGCTGACTCCAGAAAACCCTTTCTTATCCTCGGAGCACCGCGAAGTGATCGGCAACGGAGAGGTACGCTGGATGCAGTGGAGCGATCAGGCCCTCTTCGACGAAGATGGCAATCTGAAGGGTTTCCAATCGGTCGGACGTGATATCACAGAGCGGAAACTGGCCCAGGAGAAGGAACAGAGACTCTTAGAACAACAGATTGTCATAAACAAGCTCGCGCTTGCACTTGGAAGTTTCACGTCTCTGCAAGACATCTACGATACGATATATAAGTACATAGCAGAGTTAATAGAAACAGATGCGTTCTATATTTCCTCCTACGACAAGGAT
>JALTFO010000069.1 GCA_027007005.1 Candidatus Bipolaricaulota bacterium
CGGAGATGAAGCTGCCTGAGGATCGCGTCGAGGGGATACGCTTTGCCGCGCAGGTGCACGATATCGGCAAGCTTGCTGTTCCTGCTGAGATTCTATCTAAGCCAACAACGCTGAACGACATCGAGTTCTCTTTGATTAAAGAACATCCGCAAGTGGCGTATGATGTATTAAAGGACATAGATTTCCCATGGCCGATCGCCGATATTGTGCTTCAGCATCACGAGCGGATGGATGGATCAGGCTATCCGAAGGGCCTCAAGAACGGAGATATCCTTCTTGAGGCACGGATCCTGGCAGTTGCCGACGTGGTGGAGGCGATGGCATCGCACAGGCCGTACCGCCCGGCGCTGGGCATTGAAGCTGCCCTCGATGAGATCAAACAAGGTAGTGGGCGTCTATACGATCCCGATGTGGTTGAAGCCTGCCTTGCGGTGTTTGAGGAAGGTTTCTCTTTCGAGTAGGCACCGCTAGCAGCCTTTCATCTGCACTTCGTCCTGCATTTGCCTTCCGCATTCCACATTGTCTCTTGCCCGCTCGCTCACACTCGCCAAGAACCGCCATGTTTTATCTCTTCCCTATTGTAAATGCCTTTCCTTTGCGGCCTTGGCGTGCTCTGCGCGAGACAATAGCTTTTCTCACGCCCGCTCGCTCACACTCGCTCAAGCACGCCAAGATCGCGAAGGACTGCTCTTCTCTTTTCTATTCCTTCTTTCTCTTCTATTGTTGCTTCCCTTGGCGGCCTTTGCGTTCTTTGCGTGGGACAATAGCTTTTCTCACGCCCGCTCGCCATCGCTCGCTCAAGCACGCCAAGATCGCCAAGAACTGCCTTTCTCTGTTCTATTCCTTCTTTCTCTTCTATTGTTGCTTCCCTTGGCGCACTTTGCGTGCTCTGCGCGAGACAATAGCTTTTCTCACGCCCGCTCGCCATCGCTCGCTCAAGCACACGAAGACCGCCAAGAACCGCCCATATCGTCGCAATTCCTTCCTTTACGTACTTTGCGTGAGAATGCTTTTCCTGTCCTGCCTTCCGTGATCCTTCTACTGGCGAAATCCACTTACCCTATGATTCGTTCAGGTAGGCATCGATCCCGCGTGCTGCTTGGTGCCCGGTGGCAATCCCGGTGATCACGTCCGGCCCCTTGACAAAGTCACCGCCAAAGTACAGCCAAGGCAGGCTGCTCTGGTAGTATTCATTCACCTTGATCCGGCGTCCGGCGTACTCCAGGTTCTTCTTGATGTCATCTGTAAGAAGTGAGTCGTCGGGGCTCTGGCCGATCGCCTCGACGATCAACGTTCCCTCGATGAAGAGCTTGTCCTCCTCGTTCACCTGTGGGTTGAACCGATGCTGCTCATCGAACACGGAGACGCACTGGATTGTGTGCAGACCGGTGATCTTGCCGTCCACGATCTCGATCTTCTGCGGAGAACGACCGGGGATGATCGTGATCCCTTCCTCGCGTGCCTCCTCGATCTCCTCCACGTCGGCGGGCATGACGTCTTCCGTCTCCAGGCAAGTGGTCGTCAGATCTACTTTCCCGTAGCGTGCCCTCTGCAAGCGAGCGATGCTGCGTGAGATGTCCATCGCCACGTTTCCTCCACCGATAACGACGATCTTCTCGGCAAGCTCTATCTCCTCTCCACGAGTGATCCGGCGCAGAAGATCGATCGCCTGGAAGACCTTTGGATGGTCGGTTCCTTCGATGCGGGTGCTCCTCCCTCCCTGCAGGCCGATCCCGATGAAGACAACGCCGTAGTCCCGGTGGAGATCGTCGAGCGTAATGTCTTTACCCACCTTTGTGTTGCAGCGGATCTCTACTCCGACTGATTCGATATAACTGATGTCCTTGTCGAGGGCGTCGTATGGCATGCGGTACTCGGGGATCCCGTAGCGCATCATCCCGCCGGGCTTTTCGTTCTGCTCGAACACGGTTACCTTGTATCCCATCAGGGTGAGGTAGTAAGCAGCCGATAAGCCGGATGGACCGGCGCCGACGATTGCTACCTTCTTCCCGTTTGACTTGACGATCTCTGTTCCGAGGATGCGCTTATAGTCCTCGCGTGGAACCTGATCCATCGCGTAGCGCTTGAGCCAGCGGATCGATACAGGATCTCCGCGATGTCCCAGTGCACACGCCTTCTCGCAGTTGTGGGTGCACACGCGTCCGCACACTTCAGGGAGAGGGTTGGTCTTGTAGATATCGCGTGCGGCCTGATCATGGTCCTCGCTCCAGATATCGCGGATGTAGTCAGCGACATTCATGTGGGCTGGGCATGCTTCTTCGCACACCTCGCACTCGAAGCAACGCGACGCCTCGGCAAGTGCCTGCTCGCGGGTGAATCCGCGCACCATCTCTACGAACGAACTCAACCGTTCCTCCGCGGGGAGAGTCCCCATCTCCTTGGCGTGGCCATCAAAGTCAGCGAGGCTGAAGTCCAGATTGGAAGCGTAGCCCTTATCGCTCTTCTTGCGGTGGTCGAGGCTTGCTTTGAAATCGTCATCATCGATGAATATCTCGCTTGCGGCCTTCTCGTCGCGCGCCAGGGCGACAAAGGTATCCGGAGTGACATCGTTGTGAATGAAATCCTGCGACAGGCTCAAGCTCCCGGTCGGGCAGACATCAACGCACAGCCCACAGAACGTGCAGCGCCCATAGTTCATCTCGGGGCGCTCATCGGTGGAACCTTTCTTTGGATCTGCCTCGATGCCAGGCACTTTGACCATGGTGATCGCTTCGCAGGGACATATGTCGGCACAGTTCCCGCAGCCGATGCACTTCTCGAGGTCATTCTTGTGGAACCCGCGGTACCGTTCGGCGATCTCCCGCTTCTTGTAGGGATAGGCCACAGTGCGCGGCTTCTCAAACAGATACTTGAGTCCGACAAATGGTCCTAGCACACTTCCTTTGCTCATCATCCCCTCCTAGCGGTCTATTTCCGGAACCGAGATATTCAAGCTCGCTGCCATGTGTGCGATATCCGGCACGCTCATTCCAACAAGCAGCTTTGGTAACACGACAAGACCATGCGGAAGCGATGGCCCGCGGTATGACAACCGACGAAGCTTGTTCGATCCGTCGGAGACGGCGTACATTCCTAGCTCTCCTCGTCCTGATTCCACCCGCGCGTATGCCTCATTCTTTGGAATCCTCCACTTAAACGGATTGGGCGTTCTGTTCCACGCCGATCCCGATGGTAGCTTCTCCAGGACCTGTCTGATGATCGATACGCTCTGGTCCATTTCAGCACGGATCACCATCGACCGTGCGTATGAGTCACACTCGGTTCGTGTTGGAATCTCAAAGTCCAGATCCGCGTATGCGGCGTACGGTTCCTCCACCCTCACGTCGCGGGGGATCCCTGTTGCGCGCAGGTTTGCGCCAGTGACTCCCCAACGCAGAGCGTCCTCACGGGTGAGTATCCCAACTCCATCGGTGCGCTTGCGGAAGACGCGGTTGTTGAACATCACTGCGTCGAAATCATGGAGTGTCTTCTGGAAATCGTCGAGGAACATTATCATCTTTTCGGCGAATCCATCCGGGACATCACGGCGCACTCCGCCTGGAAGGATGTAGATATGATAAACGCGACCTCCAGCAATCTGGGAGAACATATCGAGGATCTCATCGCGGGCGAGCATCGCCCAGTGGTTGATCGTGTAGAACCCCATTGCTCCAGCCATTCCGTTTAGCCACAGGAGGTGGGTAGACAGGCGAGACATCTCCAGGATTAGCGAGCGTATATAGTTTGCCCGCGGGGGGACATCGATCCCGGCCAGTTCCTCGATGGCCATGGCATACGCCTGTTCGTTTGGATCTGGGTCCATTACGTTCATCCGGCAGACAAACGGGAATCCTTGAAGGTAGCCGACGTTCTCCAACATCTTCTCGAACCCGCGATGAAGGAATCCGAGGTTCATCTCGATGTGATGGATCGTCTCACCTTCGACGGTGACGGTAATGTTAAAGTTGCCCGATACACCCGGGTGCTGCGGACCAAAAAGCAGATCCACTTCCCTTTCCCTGTTGGCGACTTGTTCGTCACTCATAATCGTACTTCCTCTTTGAATAGGCTAACGTGTCAAAATCACGGCGCATCGGCGGGATTTCCTTCCAGTCATCGAGGTACAGAGGGGACAGGTTGTCGTTTCCAGTGAAGTCTACCCCGAAGAACTCGTGAATCTCACGCTCGTAGGGCTGCGCATTCTCGTAGAGCGAAGTGATGCTCAAAGCGACTGGGTTCTCCCGAGCGACCCTGGCCTTGACCATGATGTGGATTCCAGTGGCGTGCGAGGCAACGTGATACACAAGCTCGAACTGTCCCTCCTCGATCCAATCCACACACGTTATGAGCGTCAGCTGGTGGTATCCTTCATCCTTCAACCACGTGAGGGCCGCACTCACTTTGTCCAGTGGAAGAGAGACTACCACCCGCTGCGAGCGCTGCACACGTGCCTGGGTGTCGGCGAAGCGCGCCTCCAGTTTTTCTCTTAGCGCCTCTTCTTTCATTGCGTGATCCACTCCACTTGTTTTAGGGTTTCCAGGAAATTCTTCCCAAGCGCACGCTCCTGGTGCTCACGATAGTACTCGCGGTCACGCTCGTAGCGCAGATAGCCATCGGCGGTGCCGTTGTCAATCTCCTCCATCAGCTTGTTCACTCCCATGAGGAACGCCTCTGGCCGTGGCATGCATCCCGCAATCCACACATCGACCGGCAAGTACCATTTGAGATGGTTTATCGTGTTGTACGACGTGTAGTAAAGTCCGCCATCGATCGGACATGAGCCAAACGAGATCAGATAACGCGGTGTCAACATCTGCTCGTAGGTGCGGATGACGTACTTGAGCGTCTTGGGCGTCAAGTACCCCGTAATCATCAGCATGTTCGCCTGTCGCGGGCTGGCCATTGGCCCCATCCCAAACCGGCTTGCGTCCCAGGGGGCGAGCATTGTCGGGGGTATCTCGATCGATCCGCATCCGGTGCAGAAGTGAATCGGCCATATGGAGTACTTCTGGCCCCACTTGTAGGGGTGGGTCGCCCACATTTTACCGCGTTTATATTTTTCCATTTCTTATGCCCCCTTTGTTACCATGGCCAAGATCAGCCCTGCAAGGGCAAACCACGTTGGCCAACGCCAGCAGTAACGCAGCGCCTGCTCTACCCTGAATCGGGGGTAGACCGCGTTTATTAACACACCGAGCAGGAACAGCCCCGTCACCTTAAGGAAGAAGATCCCCAGGTTGGTTGCTCCGCCAAAGAAGAGATCTACATACAAAGAAAGAACGACCATTGCGTGCAGCGAGTGCTCGATCACCGATAGGGCGAGGAACTTTCCTCCCAGTTCGACCATCGGCCCCGAAGCCGTTTCCTGTGGCGCGGTAACGATATCGAACGGGCGTACTCCTTGCATCGCCGGCATGATCAGGATCCCCGCGATCGCAGAGAGAGGGAAGCGCAGCATGCCAAGCATCCCTCCTGTATGCTGAAACGCGATCAGATCCATCAGCGATGTCGTGTGATAGTAGGTCATCATCGCGAGCAGTATCAGCAGAAACGGGACTTCATATCCCAACCCTAGTATCAGGCTGCGTGATGCTGCCATTGATGCGTTCGGGTTCTCCGACGCTCCGACCGAGAGGCCAACCCCAAGTGACGAGATGAGCATCAGATAGACTAATACCAACAGATCCCCCGAATTTGCGAAGATGTGTATTCCCCCCATTGGGACCAGCAACAGCGCCGCGGTCGATCCGCCGATTGCTATCAGCAAGCCCCAATTGAAAATCAAGCCGTGGGATACATTCGACTTCAAGCTGACTAGCTTAACCAGGTCGATCACCGGTTGGTAGATCGGTGGTCCATAGCGGCGGTCAATGCGCGCGGTCACCTTGAGTGATATCCCGGTAAACAGTACCGCAACGAGCAATATCGTCACAATCGGCAAGCTTATCATCCACGCAATCTGTAGTCCTATGCTCATGGCCTCCACCCCAGTAGATTCATCGTTACAAACACTCCCAACAGGATCACTATCCACAACGCGTAGGTGTTGATATTCCCCGAGTAGACCTTGCGCGCACTCTCAAAGAACGCCGTGCTCTGTCTTCCTATCCAGGCGTAGAACACCGCAGCCCAATCAGTAAGATACGGGCGAATAAGCCGTTCTGCCGGATCGTAGAAATGGCTGGTATAGTTGTATCTTATCTGCGGAGTTACCGCACCAGCGGTATATGTGTCCTGCAGCCCCGCCTTGTGAGGACGCGTTGTGAGTGAGAACAAGGCGTACATGACAAATGTTGCTGCAAGGATCCCTCCAAGGATGTTTAGCAGGTTTAGCTCGCCGACTGCTGGTGGAACACCGAATAGAGTGCTCTGTACCGGCGCGATACCAAACTGCGTCTCAATTAGCGCAATAGCCTTTAAGGGAATGCCTGGGAAGATACCAAATAGCAGGATCAATCCACCAAAGAAAAGGATGGGAATCTGCATCATTAGCGGTGCTTTCTGCACATCTTTGTGCTCTGCTGGAAGCCGGCCGAGGAAGATGTTATGCAGGAACTTAAAGACCGACATGATGGTCCCCCATGTTCCCAAGAGCGCCGCGAAGGCAAGGAACGGATGGCTGTCGGTGATTAGTGCTTTGTAGATCAGCCACTTGGAGACAAACCCGTTAGTCAATGGGATGCCGATCAAACCGCTGATCCCAAGCAATGCACCGATAAACGTCACCGGCATTTTCTTTGCTAGCCCACCCAGACGTGTGAGATCAGTTATGCCGCCGGTGCGGTACTGTACTGCACCAACAACGAAGAACAGCAACACAATGTAAATTGCGTGATTAAGCGTGTGAAAAATTCCCCCAGCTACTCCCAAACTAGAGCCGAGTGCGATCCCTAGGATCATGTAGCCACCCTGGCCGATCCCATGCCAAGCGAGGAGCTTCTTTGCATCATGTTGAAGGAGCGCAATGAACGTTGGGATAACTATCGATATCGCGCCAAGCCAAGCAAGGACAATGCTGAAACTTACCCCATGGTAGTCAAACCGTTGGAGCATTCCCGAGCCCACAAGCACGTACATGGCAAGGAGAAAGCCGTATACACCAAGGCGCGTAAGCATGCCGGATAGAACCGCGGAGAACGGGGTCGCCGATTCGGCGTACGCATCGGGTAGCCAGGTATGAAACGGTACCACTGCGTTCTTAATCCCGAACGCCAGGCTGAACATCAACAGGATGAAGATCGCGTATCCGACTGTGGCTCCGGACATGGCCGTAGTCAGGGCGGAGATATCGACCGTCCCGAACGTCACGTACAGGCTGACAATGGCGATCAGCATCGCTGACGACCCGATAATCGAGAACAGTATGTACTTGATCCCTGCTGAGAGTGCTTGCCTGCCGTTGAAGCTGATCGACATAAAGGTACTAACGCTCATGATCTCCCACAGGATGTAGAACGTGAACAGATCTCCACTTAGCACCACCCCGAGCATTCCTCCGTTCACGAGAAGAAAGAGGAAGTAGAATAGATCGAGTCGCTTGCGATCCTTCATATACGCAAACGAGTACACGAGCGCGAATAGCGCGATCACGGAGATAGCGAGGCCGAAAAACCACGACAATGGGGTCAGGCGCAACGAGAGGTCAATCCCCAAGAAGGGAAGGTGCGCGTACTGCACGGCAATCGTTCGACCGTACATAGTGGCAAGGGTTACAAGCGGGAAGAGCGCCACTAGAAGCGAATAGACGCTTCGCACCCGTGGCCGGCGATAGCCGATGACAACTCCCAATAAAGGCGCGACAAGTCCGATGATAACAAGTATTTCTAGGATCATGTTATAGCGCTCCCAACACTGATTGAATATAGGCCGACCTCTGCACGAGCCCACTTGCCGCCTGCTGCAACACTCCGCTGATCATGTGCGGGTAGACTCCGATGGCAATGATCAACGCCGCAAGGATAGTGATCGGAATAAGAGCCGACAGTGGAAGCTCCTGCACTGCTCCGTCTGTCTCTGCCTCGGTGAAGAACATGATCTGTAGTAGTTTCATGAAGTACCCCACCTCGATCACCGTTGCCAACAACACGAGCACGATGAGGCCAGTGTAGGTTGCACTGTGCTGCGCTAATGCCGCCCGTACTATGGAGAACTTGCTCATGAACCCGGCAAACGGGGGTACACCGACTA
This sequence comes from Candidatus Bipolaricaulota bacterium, assembly GCA_027007005.1. Taxonomy (GTDB): domain Bacteria; phylum Bipolaricaulota; class Bipolaricaulia; order UBA7950; family UBA9294; genus M55B144. The sequence goes on from JALTFO010000069.1 coordinate 8,188, forward strand.
GCGATAGGACAGCAACCGCGATCATCGTCCCGGTAAACGGCATTTTCCGCCCCAGTCCAGCCAAGGCTGATAGCTTCTTTGAGCCCACGCGATAGATGATGTAACCGCTAGCAAGGAACAACAGGGCCTTGGCTAGGGTGTGACTGACAAGCTGAAAGAGCGCCGCGAACACACCGGCATCGCTAGCGATCCCGAAGGCAAGCATGATCAACCCCATCTGGCCGACACTGGAAAAGGCAAGCAACCGCTTGATGTCATTCCTCTGCCGGAAGGCAGACATCTCCCCCATGAGGAGCGTCACCACCCCCAGGATGGCAAGGATGAGCATGATTCCATGGCTATCGAAGACCGTATACACGATCCGCGCTACGGCATACGCTCCCGTTTCGATGGCGATTCCGGATAGGATGGCACTAACTGACGATGGCGCCGAAGAGTGGGCGTCGGGAAGCCAGGCGTTGAGCGGGAAGATCGCTGCTTCCACCCCGAACCCGACGATGAGAAGCGACATGGCCATGAACAACAGTGTTGGATCGGCACCCGCGACGTGCGCGGCGATGTCGGCCATGTTCAGTGTCCCCGTTATCCCATAGAGAAGCGCGATCCCAACTAGGATGAACGCCGAGCCGATCGACCCCTGGATGAGGTATTTGATCGCCGCCTCTGTCCCGCCGCGGTCACGGTTGTACCCGGTGAGTGCATACGATGAGAGGCTCAGGATCTCAAAGAAGACGAACAGGTTGAAGATATCACCCGTTAAGACCATCCCCGTCGCTCCGGTGAGAAGTGTAAGGACCAACATGTGGTACTTCTCCTTTGGCTCCTCATGGATGTATCCCATTCCGTAGATGGAGACGAGAAACCCAACGAGAGAGATGACGATTGCTAGGCCCAATCCGAGCGGCCCCACCACGAAGTTGATCGCGATCGGCGCCGTCCACCCACTGAGCGAGATCACAATCGGCGCACCCATTACCTGTGGGAGGAGCGCTAGCGAGATCCCCAGATTGCTGAGCATGACAAGTGCTGGTATGTAGTACGAGAGTCTCTTACTGGCCAAGCCGACAAGAGGGATCAGAAACGCGCCGAAGAACGGGATGGCGATGAGCAATGTAGCTACCATTTGAGCCCCCTAATCTTGCGAGTATCGAGTGTCTTGTAGTGCCCGTACACCCGTATCGCCAGGGCGAGAGCGAGGGCTGTCACCCCGAGGCCGATAACGATCGCCGTCAGGACGAGCGCCTGAGGGACCGGGTCGACCATTTTAGTTGGATCAGTGTACGCCCGCGTGACGATCGGAGCCGTCCGGTTATGGACATAGCCGATCGCGATCAACAGAAGGTTCACTCCCGTGTCAAGAAGCGTCAACCCAACAATTATCTTGATCAGATTCCGCTTGCTGAGCACGATCAGCAGACCGATCATGATTAATCCCACTGCTCCAACGTACATCATTGGATTTCCGATTGTCATCTTTCGCTCCCGCTTCCAAACATGTTGGCTACGATTCCCGCTAGCTCCGCTCCTACCTTTAGTCCAATTGCTACATAGAGGATGGGGATGACCCCAGCACTAAACAGGGCAAACTCGCTTCCTTTTGGAAGGAAGTTATTGAGGAAGTATCCACTTACACCCAACCCGATAAGTCCAATGATGACAAATGTGAGTCCGGCTAAGCTCTCCGTCACCGCCAACGGTTTCTGGCGCAAGCCAAACCCGGTGTTACCGAGGAACATCAGCAGGAACGCCGAGGCGATCACCGATCCACCTTGAAACCCTCCTCCAGGTGTGAGATGTCCATGGAGAAAGATGTATCCACCGAACAGGATGATCAACGGAAACAGGAATTGTGATCCACGACGCACGATCAGGCTTGCCGGTGGCAACCCGCGCTTGCCATCTTCTGGCGGGTCTCCTCTTTTCTTCGGCCAGGAGAGGAAAATCCCGACCCCCAGAGAAGCGATAAACAGGACCGTCACCTCTCCCAGGGTGTCCAGCCCACGGTAGTTCAGAACGACCGACGTGACGATGTTTGTCGCCCCGGTGTCAGCTACCCCATGATTAAGGTAATAATCAGCAACTTTCATCCGATCGGTGCCAAACGGGATGTGAGAAAGGGATATCGCCAGCCCAACTACGATCAAGGCAAGAATACTGAAGCTTACGAATGCCCTCATTTCTCGTACCTCCCTGTCTTGCGGATCGCGATTACAAAGATGGCGGTAGTCAGCCCGGCACCGATCGCTGCCTCTGCCATCGCCACGTCCGGTGCCTGCAGCAGGTAAAACAGGACAGAAGCGATCAAGCTCACCGCAGCACAGGCGACAACTGCGGCGATCAGATCGCGGAAGAAATAGGCCGCTACCCCGGCGATGAGCATCGCTACAGTGAGAATGGAGATGTAGATCATCCTTCCTCCTCCTCCTTTCTTATGTCCTGACACTCATCAAACTCTTGACAGCGATCGACCACGCTCTTGCTCCACAGCTTAACTCCACTCTTGTAGCTGGCCCGAGCCAGGGCATGGGCGCTGATCGGGTTGGTGAGCAGGATAAAGACCGCGATAACGATCGTCTTCAGCATCCAGTTAGGATGGACGAATCCCACACCCAGGATGGTGGAAAATGCTCCCAGCGTCGTGCACTTTGTCCCTGCTTGTAGGCGGTTGTACACATCGGGAAGACGGAAAATCCCAAGACCTCCCAGGAAGAGAAATGCTGTTCCGATTCCAATTAGAACCTCGCCGAAGATGTGCATTACACCCCCCGTTCCATGTAGCGAGCCACCGCAAGAACCCCGATGAACCCGAGGACCGCGTATACCAACGCTACATCTAAGTAGATTTGACGGTCGAAGAACGAGGAAAGGAGGACCATTAACGCAATACTAATGGTTACCATGCCATCCACTCCGACTACCCGATCAGAGGTCGTTGGCCCAGCCGCCGCTCGTGCTAAGCAGAGCGCGATTCCTGCCGAGATAAACGACAGGAACAATAGCCATAGCACTGTCATGAGAAGATCACCTTCAGGAACCTTTCAAATCGCCCGCCAATAATCTCGGTCGCTTCTTTCGTATCTGTGGTCTTAACATTGATCCAGTGGATAAGCATATTGTTCCCTTTCACGTCCATGGTCAGCGTCCCAGGAGTAAGGGTGATGGAATTAGCCAGTGCGAGCTTCCCGCTATCCGATTTCAAATCGGTCTTTATAAGGACGACGCCCGGGTTGATCGGCATGCGCGGGTGAATCACACGATAGGCAACGTCGAAGTTTGCCTTGATCATCGCCCAGAAGAATACAGGAATGTACGCGATAAGATAGATAACTTTTTTTACGCTCAAGCGGGAAAACCCCACTTGCGAGAAGTACCGCCAGCCAAGAGCTGCGACGATCGCTGATAGCACTCCCCCCATGAGAAGCTCTTGCCAGTTTAGTGTGTCAACGAGGGCAAGCCACACCCCAAACGAGACGATAAACGCGGTCAAGTAACGCTGAGTTCGATGTTCACCCTGTGCGTCCAAACGCTACACCTCCATGTGGTAGACCAGCTTTCCCAACGCCATGGGAATGTCGATCGGCACTATTCGCACCTCGTCCGGGATATCTAAGTGGCAGGGAGCAAAACAAAGCAGTCCTTTGATTCCCGCTTGAATCAGCGCGTCCGCCGTATCCTGAGCACACTCCACCGGCGTGGCGATGACCGCTAATTGCACTCCTTCCTCACGGATCCTATCTCTGAGATGAGATACATCCTCTACCATTATGTTCCCTAACTTCTTCCCAATGCGACGGGAACTATTATCGAATGCCAACACAATATCAAACCCCTGTCGCTTCAACTCGGGGTTGCGCAGGAGGGCTGATCCAATGTTCCCCACCCCAATCAGAGCCAGACGCCATGTGCGATCGAGATTCAAGATCGCGCGCAATTCCCGTATTAGCTGCTTAGTGTCATACCCAACACCACGTGTTCCAAACTCTCCAAAATAGGAGAAATCCTTACGAATCTGAGCTGGGTTTGTGTGGAGGACCTTGGCTAAGGTTTGGGAAGAGAACTTCACCTTACCTTCGCGCCATATACAATCTAGCTCACGTAGGTAAGCAAGCATCCGCTCCATCGTCTCTTCCGGCACATCTTCGTGTTTCAACGTCATTTATTCCTTTGCGCTTGTGCCCACTTTCACAAGCAGGATTTATAGCACGATTCTCCAAGCTTGTCAAGCCCTACAATCAAATATCCTTCTGGCGACCGATCTGTAGGCGCGAATGTGCAGCAATCATCATCATCGGGGAGTGTGTCAAGAGCAATCAGTCTAAGCAAGTCAGAGCGTGCTCTCGATAGATGGTCGGAAGGAGTATCAAACCGGCGCGAGAAATGAGCGTGCTTATCGCAGAATCGCAGGAAACGCTGAGTAAAGCTACACATTTGCAGATGGCAACCTGCCAATTCCTACTTTACATTCTCTTCAGTCGTTCACCAAAAGGCGATCAAAATGCATCCCTCCAAAGCGCCACAGAGCTTCACGCCAGGAGATCGCCTCTTCTGGTGTTAGCTGTTCGGATACGTCATAGCGCTGCTTGCGTTGCAGCTCCTGCAGCAAATGCGAAAGATTCTCCAGTCGCTTGGCATAGTCGTCACGCAGGATGCGCTTTGTCTGTTTATCGGCGTATTTTACCACGACATCAAGGTGCCCCTGGCAGAGCCCATCGGAGGCAGCGAATTCTCCTTGCCATGCTTCATCGGCAAGGGCGTGTGCGAGGAAGCTTGCCTTTCGATCAGTGACTTGATCACGGTAACGGCAGAGAGGGCAATCATCCCGCTTCGTCGAGTTCTTTTGCGGGAACTGTGACAGACGGGAAAGCTCCTCACGGCTTACAGTGTCGTACAATCGCGCTACTCCACTTGGAGTGACAAGTTGCCGCTTCGCCACAATCATGCGCATGAGTTCAGCATGTTCTCCACACAACCCCAACGAATCAGCAAAGCGTGCGTGAATCTGTGGATCACCGGTGTACTCGTAGAGGAGGTTCCACAGCCATTGTTCCTCGCTCTCCCTCACAAGGCGACACAACACACATCCAGGCTTAGCGAGGGTCTCCTGTAAATGGTAGGTGAATAGTGCGGGGACGACGTTACCCTTTTCTTCCCGTGCCAGAAGCATGTACCACGGGCGATTGCTATTCTGATGTTCCTTGCGGTGAAAGATCATCTCTGCCACCCGTTGCGCGGTAGTCCATCCCGTTTTTCTTTCCGTCTTCTGTTCACTGAAGATCTCCTCGATCGACTCGTAGGAGTCATTAGCCCTTGACAAGGCGCGCGGGATGGACTCCATCATCCATCTGATACTTCAAGGCAGAGATTGTAGCTTCAGTGCTTGCGTTGCTCAACGCAAGGAGGATACAGGTAACAGCATTAGAAGCTACAACTTGCCTTCACCTCTAGTGGGTTGCCGGGGCGCATCTTCAATCTTGATGTCTGTTCGATGAAAGCGAAAGGAGCATGGTACAACAGAAGCCTGCCGGTATTTGCTTGCGCTGCGTTTCTCAGTATTATATGGAAAATTATGCTAAATAGGGGAGGTCTTTAGTATGCGCAAGGTTTTACTGGCACTGTTGGTAGTGGCGTTGCTCGGTTCCATAGGCATGGCAAAAACAATGCAGGAATACGTACTTACACAAATAGGGTACGCTGATCAAGCCTCGGCCATCTTTAAGTCCGTGAACATAAACGATGAGACGTCCACACAAGAAAACGGAGCAAAATTGTTGTCTTTGGCCCAACAAGCCCAAGATGACTTCATCCAGGCTGCTTTAGAGTGCCATTCGGAGCAGGATGCCAAGTTGCTGCTGTACATCGCATACAGTGCAATCTACCTTCTCTTAGACGGCCAGGGTATGCAGGCTCGGGATGGAGAGGTGTTAAAAGCGGCAGGGATTGTCACTCGCGCTAGCACTCAGTACATTGAAGATCTACTGAAGCAAGAGAAAACGAACTAGGGGCACTGGTCTATACTGCATTGCGTACTTACCTGTATGGGCAGCAGGTAACTTTGCTGGCGGATGAGAGCCGTGGTCTAATCGCCGCGTTTTCCATTGCTCGCGCTCGCTGGGCCAGCTAAGATCTAGCCATGTCCGAACCACAGTTGATCTTGATCTTCGGCGATGCGTATCGTTGCGAGGAGGCACTATCCTTGCGCAGCGAGGTGATACGTACCGCAGATTCCAATGCCGAGCAACACAGGCTGTTCGGCGACGAGATTGACGCATCTTCGCTCGCGGTCGAACTCTCGTCGGCATCGCTTTTCGCCTCAACGCGTCACTTCGTCGTCCGCCGAGCAGGGAAGATCAAGCAGAAAAAGTTCTCCAGAATCATTGAGGAAGTCCTTCCGCCAGAAACCTATGTCACCTTTATCGCTGTGGATCTTAAGGGGACGAGTCCGTTGGTGAAGCTAGCTCGAAAGCACGGTAGTGTCCTTGCTCTCCCGCCGTTCAAAAGAGGGGAAGTGGCAAAGGAGGCAGCGAGGATAATCGCCGCGCAGGAATTGCGCCTCACGCCGGCAGGGCGCAAGGCTCTCATCGACCGTTGCGGTGGTGATCTGTTGGCGCTGCGGGAGGAGGCGAAGAAGCTAAAGACATTCGCTCCCGATAGAACGCTCGATGCCGATGAGGTCCTCCGTTTAGCATTCACCGCGGGGGAGGGATCGATCTACCCACTCCTCGATTCAATCATGGATGGAGATCTGCATGAAGCAGCAAGACGCCTCGCGAGATCACATCAAGACTCTGGAAGGATGTTCTCCGCTCTCACTCGCCAGATCACCCGCACACTGATGATCCGCACGTTGCTGGATGAGAGGATGAATGCAGCTAAGGTCTCATCAGTACTTGGAATTCCAAGCTGGATTGTCCGCCGCTCGATCGGACAGGCAAACAAGCACTCTGCAAAAAGGCTTGCCGCCGCACTCGACCTAGCGATCGACCTCGATCTTCTGGTCAAGAACGGCGGCATCCGTCCTGATGACGCACTGTTGAAGCTAGTTCTCTTTGTTACTGCTCCGTCACTACGCGAACCGGAATATGCTCAGCAAAGCCGGCCTTCTCCAACAGGAGCCGGCTAGCAACAAGAGCACAGTACAGACTACCAACAACACCGATTCCGAGCGTGATGGCAAACCCCTTCACCGGCCCCGTTCCAACAAGCAGCAGGATCAGCGCGGTAAGAAGTGTGGTGATGTTGGCATCGAGCAGGGTGGACATCGATTTCTCAAAGCCCGTTCTCACTGCTGCCAACGGAGACTTGCCGGTGCGGCGCTCTTCCTTGATTCGCTCAAAGATGATCACGTTAGCATCAACAGTCATACCAATCGTCAGGATGATACCTGCGATTCCCGGCAGGGTCAACGTTGCGTGGAATATCACAAGCGATGCAAAGAGGATCAGCATATTTAGTAACAACGCCGCATCGGCGACGATACCGAGCATGCGGTAGTACAACGGCATGTACAACATGATAAGGATGAACCCAATGACGATGGTCATCATCCCGCGGTGGATTGAGTCGCTACCGAGAGTTGGGCCAACTGTATTCTCTTCGACCACCTTCACTGCCACTGGCAGTGCACCAGCACGCAGGACGATCGCTATGCGCGTCGCCTCTTCCTTGGTGAACTTGCCGCTTATTGTTGTTGTGCTTTGAACATTTCGCCAGCCCTTATCGGCAGCATCCTTAATAGATTGGGTGATACGCGGTGCGCTGTAAATCACGTTGTCCAGCACGACTGCCAGAAGATCACCCTCGTTCTGCGGGGTATTCGGGTTATCACCCTTCAACTTACGGAGTGCCTCAACGAATCGCTTCGCGCCTGGTTCGTTGAACGTCAGGGCGATATACAACGAACCGGCGTTCTGCATCGATTGAGAAGTACGCACCCGTGCATCGGAGAGCGCAGCTCCAGTGAGCAGAGGTTGAGTCTCTACGATATAGGGAACATGGTTTCGGTCGTACAGAACCTCTTGCGAGGAAGATGATGGTACCAGATCGGAGTTTGGACTCGTTCCTGCTTGAATCACCTTGTGAAATTCGAGCATCGCCGTCTGGCCGATCAGCGTACGTGCCTGGGTCGGATCCTTTGTTCCCGGGAGGTTAACCAGTACCCTGTCTGTCCCCATTCGCTTGATCTCCGCATTCGCCATTCCATACTGATCGACACGGTTGGTGAGAATGGTGATGACACGATCGAGTGTGTCTTGTTTCTGAGCTGCTGTCATATCTGAAATATCTTGCGCTTGGAGAACGAGCCTCACTCCGCCCTGCAGGTCAAGCCCGAGGGGAACCACATCCTTGAGCGGCCAAAACGGGTAGAGGAGGGCCAGCGACCCGACGATAACCAAAAGCACGGTTCCAAAACGCAACCAGTCGTTGCGTGTCATGTTGCTGTGTGCCATTACAGAAAGCCCCCCTTAACTATTACTTTGCTCGTTTGTCGACGATACTGCTCTTCGCTAGCCGGATTTTGCCGCCATCTTCCGTTGTCAATACAATCGACTTATCACTGATCGAATCAATCTCTCCATAAATCCCGCCAGCGGTGACTACGCTGTCCCCCCGTTTCAGAGCAGACACCAGCTCGGTATGCTTGCTCTGGCGTTTGCGCTGCGGGCGGATCAACATGAAGTAGAAGACCGCACCAAAAACGGCAAGAATGACGACGAGCGAAATCACCGAACTTCCTCCCGCCGATGTCGTGGATGTCTGTCCGAAAGCGGAAAACCCAAAGAGAAACGTGATCAATCCCGCGACAAAAACAGTTACTCTTCCCATACCTTATCACTCCTTCTTGCTCTTGATCGCATACACGTGCCGATATACTCCCGCGCTCAAGAACGTCACTGCGAGAACGCCGAACACAACGATCAGTTTAATCTCTCTAGCGCCCTGCATTTCTCTTCCCAAGGCAACTACGCGCTCCAAGAGAGCGAAGAGATCGGCCCAGATTATACAGTAAAGCACCGCCAAGATCGAGACCTGCTTCCATATTACGCCCCACTCCCCCAACGAAACAAGATCATACAGGATACTCGCAACCGGGATGATCATCCACAGACCGACTAAACCAGCATTTTGCCCCGGAACGATCGATATGGCAAACAACAGCAGCAGGTGCCCGGGAAAGAGGGGAAGGAGGTTAGACACCGCACGGGTGCGTTTTGTGTCGCGATGTAAGCGGACGACGAGGTATGCCATGAACAAGATTGTCTCCACAGAAACCGCTATTTGAAGGGCTGTGGACAGGTGCCCAACAGCGATGATGATCCCCAATAGCGCAAGGACGAGCGGGTATGACCAAACAGGAAGAGTATCTTTCATCGCACCCCCGGAATGAGCATCCGTGCCAACAAGAAGAGGAAGGCGAAGCCAAGGGTATCGGTAAATGTAGTAAGGAAGATCGATGATGCAAGGGCTGGATCTTGTTTGATCGCACGTAGACCAAGTGGAATGACAGTCCCCACAACTCCGGCAGTGATCATGTTGAATGTCATTGCGAGAAAGACGACCAATCCCAGGGAGAGCGTCCGCTTCCAGATGAAACCCACCGCCCCCACAACGATCCCCATCGCTAGTCCATTCAATAGGCCAAGTAGGAACTCCTTTCGCAGAATGTGCCACCCTTCGCCTTCTGGAACCTCGCCGAGTGCGATTCCCCGAGTAACAATTGTCACAGTCTGCATTCCTGCATTCCCCCCCTGGCCGGCAATGATCGGCATGAAGAAAGCCAGTACAGCAAACTTGGCGATCGTTGACTCGAAGGCGCCGACGACGGAAGCGGCAAGGAAGGCGGTGAATAAGTTAAAGTAAAGCCAGGGCATCCTCGACTTGATCGATGCGTACCATGGTGTATCTACCCGTTCCTCTAAAGGGACGCCTTGGGAGAGGTATATGTCCTCGGTCGCTTCATCGCGCATCACATCGATCACATCATCGATTGTTATGACTCCCAGCAATTTCTGGTCTTTGTCGACAACAGGGAGAGCGTAGTAGTTGTACTTGTCGAACAGGTGAGCCACGTCTTCCGCATCCGCATCTACTGATACGGAGATTGCATCCTTCTTCAGGAGCTTGGCTAGTAGAGTGTCCGGTTGCGCAAGTGCCATGTCACGCAACGAGAACACTCCCTGTAAGTGTCCCTCCTCATTGACTGCGTAGGCGTAGTAAATGGTCTCGACTTCCTCCACCTTCTTGCGTAGATAGTCGATCGCCTCCTGCGCTGTCATGCTTACAGGGAGGGCCACTACCTCTGGGGACATCAATCCACCCGCTGTGTCCGGTGGATAGGTCAGAAGGTCTGAGAGGACCTCGGCGTCCTCCTTACCAAGGCGAGAGAGGAGCTCCTCCTGCACGTCGTCTGGAAGCTCGTCCAACACATCGACAGCATCATCCGGGTCCATGCGGGAGAGGATCTTGATCGCCTCATCGCGATCGATCTCGCTTAGAAGCTCAGCCGAATCCTCTGGTTCCATCTCTCCCAAAGGCTCTGCCGCGGCCTGACGAAGAAATAGGCTATGAATAAGCTTTGTTGCCTTCTCATCTGACAGATGAGAAAGCACCTCGGCAACATCGGCCGGGTGCTTGAGCAGCAGATCGCGCAACCGGACTTTTTTCTCCATCGCCCACCCCTTGATCTTCTCAATTATACCGCACGCTGCGCACCAAGAAACCCAATAGCATCCCATCGCTAGCAAGTCAGGCGTAATCCATGTATTCTTCACCCGGGAGGCACGATGATGAACAGCTTGATCACGAGGCGGCGGTCGATGGTTCTTGGTTCTGAAGGAATGGTGGCAACGAGCCAGCCGCTTGCTGTGCAAGTTGGGCTTGACACATTGAAACGCGGAGGAAACGCGATCGACGCGGCGATCGCGGTGAACGCTACGCTCGGTGTGGTCGAACCGATGAGCTGTGGCCTGGGGGGAGACCTATTCGCCATCGTTTGGGACGTCAAATCCGAGAGCCTGTACGGATTGAATGGGAGCGGGCGTTCTCCATACTCTTTGACAAGAGAAGCATTTGGAGAGCGGGAACTCGATCGAATTCCCTTGCGCGGGGTTCTGCCGTGGAGCGTACCCGGATGCGTTGATGGCTGGTATAAGTTGAACGAGCGATTCGGGCACCTCTCTATCGCTGAGATCATCGCCCCGGCGATCGCATACGCGGAGAAGGGATTCCCGGTGAGCCCGAGGATCGCTCGTGCCTGGGCAAGAGCGACCGATCTGCTGAAGGAGGACCCGTCATCTGCAGAAACCTTCCTCCCTGGTGGTAAGGCGCCCGCGGTCGGTGACATCTTCTCCAATCCTGATCTCGGCCGCAGCCTGCGCGCAATCGCAGGAAGCGGACAGGACGCGTTCTATCGCGGGGAAACCGCGGAGAAGATTGTTGCCACAAGCGAGCGCCTCGGTGGATACCTCTCCATGCGCGACCTTGCAGATCACGAATCGACGTGGGTTGAGCCGATCAGCGCGCCATATCGTGATTACGATGTGTGGCAACTTCCTCCAAACACGCAAGGTCTGGCGGTACTTCAGATGCTACGAATACTCGATGGGTTCGAACTAGCGAGGATGAAGCACAACTCCGCTGAGTACCTGCACCACCTCGTGGAGGCAAAAAAGCTAGTCTATGAAGACAGGGCTCGGGCATACGCTGATCCCGATTTCTACGACCCTCCTGTTGAGCATCTCCTTTCCGATGATTACACCAAGCGGCAAAGAATGCAGATCGATCCCGAGCATGCATCCCATGAACTTCCTCCGGAAGATGGCGTGCTGCATAACGGGGACACGGTCTATCTCACGGTCGTTGATGGCAAGCGAAACGCAGTCTCATTCATCCAGAGCAACTACTACGGTTTCGGATCGGGGATCGTCCCATCCGGGGTTGGATTCGTCATTCAAGATAGGGGCGCACTGTTTGACCTCAATCCACACGCTGCCAATCGCCTGGAGCCGCACAAACGTCCGTTTCACACGATCATCCCCGGGTTTGTTACCCAGCATGGGCGTCCCGTATTCTCCTTTGGAGTGATGGGGGGAGATCAGCAGCCGCAGGGACAGGTGCAGGTGCTGTGCAACGTGATCGACTTCGGAATGGACGTGCAGCAGGCAGGAGATGCACTTCGTTTTCGTCACGACGGCTCATCATCTCCTGTGGGAGACGTGATGCACGATGGAGGAATCCTTTATCTGGAACCTGGAATCCCCGAAGCGGTAGCCGACGGCTTGCGAGCAAGAGGGCATAACGTGGCCTACAAAGAAGGTGGGTACGGAGGATATCAGGGCATTTGGATCGATCAGGAAAGAAACGCCCTACATGGCGGATCGGAATCGCGTACAGATGGATGTGCGTGTGGATACTGAAATATCATGGATCTTACAGCGCGATTCCGCCTGAGCTATCTAAGCATACAGCAACGCGAGGCGCATGCACGTGTGCCTCGTAGGCTCATCAGGTGATTAGCCAGATGGATGTACATATCATTCATGTTGATGGTGTCTCTTCCACACAGGATGTGGCGCGCGAGATGACAATGCAAGAGCTGGGGACGGTGATTGTTGCCGATGTTCAGGAAAGTGGGCGTGGAAGACACGGGCATGTATGGCTCTCACCGCGGGGCGGCCTGTACGCTTCCATCGTCCTTCGTAGCGATCCACTCCTTTCGCTGCGCATCGGAGTAGCCGTTGCGCGTGCGTTGCAGCACTTGGGAATCGATCCGCGCTTGAAATGGCCAAACGACGTCTTGGTGCACGAGAAGAAGATCGCCGGGATCCTCATCGAATCATCAGGCGAAACAGCAATCGTTGGCATCGGCGTTAACATCGACAGAGCTCCCCTATTGAATTCAACGTGTGTTGTAGCCGAAACAGAGAGGACGATCACGCGTGAAGATTTACTGCACGCAATTCTGGAAGAGATTGAGATAGCCTACGAGGGTGACCTCATCAAGGCCTATCGCGAGTTCTGCTCAACGCTGGGACGCACGGTGCGGGTCAGTCTTTCAGCGGAAGCGTATGTCACAGGCATTGCTATGGAAATAGACCGAGAGGGGCATCTTGTCGTTGATGATGGCAATGATGTGCATACGATTGTGGGCGGCGACTGCGAGCATCTTTCCGCAAGGGTTTGACGTTGCTCGTGCAAACGGCTAATCTCGTAACGATACGGAGAAAGGAGAGACCAGATGATGCTATGGGGAAAGCAGAAGAAGATTGAGGCCTTGGTTATCAAGCATTTGAACCAAGTAGCGGAGACGCTGGAGTACTTCCAGGATTCCGTGTACAACTACCTTAGCGGCAATATGGAGCAGGCTGATAGCCTAGCGCTTGCCACTCATCAGGCTGAGAGTCGAGCTGATGACATTCGCCGTGAGGTGGAGGCACAGTTGCTCGGTGGCGCACTTCTTGCCCCGTCACGCCGGGACATCTTGGAGATCATCGAACGAACAGACGGCCTAGCAAACGCTGGCGAGGAAGCGCTCGATTATATTATGTTGCAGCATGTTGGTGTTCCCGATAATATAAAAGGCCAACTACACATGATCGGTGAAAAAACAGGAGAAATCTCTCGCGAGGTCAAGCAGGCAATGGAAATGATGTTCACTGACCTAGCACACGTGACGGAGCATACAAAGGCGATCGAGATAAAGGAAGGAGAGATTGATCGCCTGGAACGGGAAGCAATCAAACTCGTTTTCGGCATGGATATTAGCCTGGCGGAGAAGCTGCAGTTGCGAGGGATGATAGAGCAACTAGTCGAGATTTCCGATCGAGCAGAGGATCTTTCTGACCGTATCGACATTATGGTTGCCGAGAGGAAGATGTAGCCAAATCCAGATGAAGACTAATAATTTATCCTAATAACGCATAAAAGCCTTATCGTTAAGAACTGAAGGTAAGAAACACCAAAGATTGAGGGGATTATTTACCTCGGATTGAGCGTTGATGGAGACGTAGTCAATGAACGTCGGTAGCGTCGGAGCTCGCCTCCGACGTTGCGCTTGTGAGTCATGCCTCTGGCTCAACGTGGCAGACAAGCTGCAACGCAACGAAAAGCCTGCCTTCAAGTGGAGGAGCAAAGAGAGTCAAAGGAAGTCGTCATAATATAGCTTATCATAGAGACTATGCACAAAAGTCCGCCAGCCACTCGATTCACTAAACAACGACTGCATGACTGGCATCCATCTTCTGTTCTATCTTCACGTTACACCGAAAGGCATATACCTATCCCTCCAAGCGGGTTGCGTGAAAACTCACGTGGTGGGACAATCCGGTCCTGCACAATGGCGTGCTCTCAAAAAAAGAGGGAGGGGTAGTGACTAGCGACAACAGATCTATGTCTGCCCAGTCTGCCCTTGGCCATGCGATGCTCGCGCGGGGCCTTTCCTTTCGCGCAATCAACGATGTCGTTTCACACGCACCAGTGTTCACCCTCCTCTCCCTCAGATTCAGTGTGACCACAGTGTTTCTCGGAATCATCGGAAGGAGCTTGTTGATTCAGGCTGCTACTGGAATGTACCAAGAGATCATGCTAGAGGAGGGATTGGTTTGAGCCGTGTCTCACACATCTTGCAGAGGATGAGACCCCATCCAGTGCGCGTACGCAAGGTAATCCGTCTTGCGTATCCCGTGGCGTTGGGGATGATCTCCATCACCCTGCTCAATGTTGTAGATACGGCAATGCTCGGGCGATTGGGGTCGGTCCCTCTTGCTGCAGCCGGAATCAGTGGCGTTGCCTATTTTGCGATAGTCTTCTCGCTTGCCGGGATCGGAATCGGGGTGCAGACGCTCACCGCGCGGCGCTACGGCGAAGGAGATTTGCTGCAGTGCGGCCAAGTGTTGAATGCTGGCCTCATTCTTGGGCTCATCTTTGGAATACCACTTGTGCTTGCCAGTGGAGCGATTGCCAGTATCCTTTCACCATTCCTGTCGCAGCAGAGCGAGGTCGCTTCCCTTGGGGAGATTTATCTTCGTTACCGCTTCCTGGGATCTGTATTCCTGTTACTAAACATGGTCTACCGCGGATTCTTCAACGGTGTTGGCGACACCAAACAGCAACTTGTTTCCGCGATTATTGTTACCGTCTCCAATGTCGTACTCGATTATGCTCTCATCTTCGGGCATTTTGGGTTACCCAAGATGGGGATCGCTGGGGCAGCAATCGCATCGACGATCGCTACCGGTCTTGGATCAATCTACTTCATCGGCATAAGTCTAGTAAAGCGATATCGGGTCACCTATCACCTGTATCGGAACTTCTTGCACGCGGTGTCCCGTATCGGCCCGATCATTCGCCTTTCCCTGCCTGTGATGGGGCAGCGGTTGACGTCAAACGGAAGCTTCTTTGTCTTCTTCTCAATTGTTGCCCGGATTGGTACGCTGGAGCTTGCAGCGAGCAACATCATTCGCTCGGTGATCGGCCTGTCGATCATGCCAGCGATTGGGATCGGTGTGGCCGCAATGACACTTGTCGGCCAGAACATGGGGGCGAAGAAACCGGATGAAGCGGAGGTGTTCGCTTGGGACGCGGCAAAACTTGCTGCGTACCTGATGGCCGGAATCGGACTGTTGTTCGTCGCGTTCCCGCGGTTCATCTTCATGATCTACACGTCAGATCCTGCCGTAATCGCCCTCGGACGAACTCCACTGATATTCCTCGGGCTCACCCAGGCATTTGGTGGGATATCCCTGGTCCTCGAACAATCGTTGCAAGGGGCCGGGAACACGCGCTACGTGATGCTCGCTGAAGTGCTTGTCTGCTCTCTCTTCTATCTTCCCGTCGCCTACCTGCTGGGGATCCGCGCTCACTTGGGAATCACCGGCGCATGGCTGGGCGAGCTTGCCTACTGGATAACGATGTCCTCATTGATGGCCGTCAAGTTCCGCACCGGGACGTGGAAATCGATTCGCGTGTAGCCTGTGAATGGCCCGTCTTTGTAACGAGGGCTCTGTCGCATTACCATCTCTGGTGTGAAAGCAAATAGGAACCGCTCTGTCGAACCATGGACACAATATACCACGAGTGAAGAGGTCGCCAACGCTGTCACCCACGGCGTGGGTACGCTGGTCAGCATCGCTGGCCTCGTGTTCCTCGAGCTCGTTGCGGTTCGCGAACACAGCCCGCTAGCGATTGCCAGCGTCACCATCTACGGAGTGAGCCTTGTCCTGCTGCACCTTGCATCGACTCTATATCATGGCCTGCGCCCTCCACGGGCGAAGAGAGTCTTCCGCATCATCGATCACTGCTCGATCTACTTCTTGATTGCCGGTACATACACGCCATTTCTCTTGATCGCGCTACATGACACGCAAGGATTTCTTCTGCTCGGGATCGTGTGGGGGCTGGCTCTCCTGGGCACGGTTCTGCAAGTGGTGTTCAAGGGATGGTTTGGAAAGCTCTCAGTTGTTCCCTACGTCGGAATGGGATGGCTTGTGGTCATCATCTTCCGCAAGCTTCTTGTGACACTACCGCGCGAGGGGATCATCCTTCTGTTTGCTGGCGGGCTATTCTACATGGGGGGAATCGCCTTCTACGGATGGAAGAGGCTCCGCTTCCACCACGCCATTTGGCACCTGTTCGTCCTGGGAGGGAGCATCTGTCACTATTTGGCGATCCTCCTCTACGTACTCCCGATTGCCGGAAGGGTATAGGGAAAGGTATCCAAAAAACCGAGCATTGCTGATTGTCTGCTGTGGGGTAACGCATAGGTTGTTAAGACTGAGTTGATTGGCCTGTAACCACGAAGTGCGGCGGAAAGTTGCAGTCTGTTCCCACTGTCGCTGTAGAATGCTCGTGTGACAAAGGCTGAGGAGTGGTGATGACCCCGATGATGACAGACAAAAGTAGTCTGCAGAGAATGCTTAAGTTCCTGTTGGCCGCGCTCGTCTACTGGGTCGCACTGCCAGCGCTTCTTCTCTTTGTCGCTTACAAAGTGGATCTGTTGGTGTCCTTCTCATCTCTTCCAGCGGAGGTTGCAGTCCCAATTGGCGGCCTTATACTCCTTGTGAGCGTCGTCCTTTCTTCTTGGTGCGCCGCCACGCTCTACCTGCGCGGAGGAGGCTTCCCTCTCGCGTTCATGCCGCCGAAAAGGCTGGTGCGCGAAGGGCCGTATTCATTATCCAGGCATCCCCTTTACATTGCGTTCACGGTATATCTTCTTGGTCTGAGCCTCATCTTGCGTTCGCTCTCAGGCATAATAATCGTCGTGCCAGCCTTTATCCTGTTGTGGATCCTGTATGCCCGCCTGCATGAAGAGCGGGGCCTTGTGCGCCGCTACGGCGAAAAATACCGCGGGTACAAGAAAGATGTGCCTTTCTTCTTCCGATCTCAGCGGAATATCCCTGGTCCGAGTGTCGTCTATGCAATCGTCTATCTCGTGGGAAAGGCGATTGTGCACACTATGTACTCAGTCACTGTGAAGGCAGAGGAGGACGTTCCACGCAGCGGACCGTGTATCTTGCTCTCCAACCACGCCTCATATCTCGATCCAGTCTTCCTCGTTGCCGCATGCAATCGCTACGTGCGCTTCTTCACCACGGGGGAGATGATGCGCACCCATTTTGGAAAGTGGTTCTTCCACGGAATGGGATCGATCCCCACCAGCCGCTACAAAGTAGACTCGGCCTCGGTGCGGGCGTTTCTGGCGGCACTCAAGACGGGCGATATCGTTGGGATCTTCCCAGAAGGAGAGCGCACGTGGGATGGCAATCCTCTCCCGATCAATACAACCGTGGTGCGCCTGCTCAAGCGGGCAAACGTTCCGATTGTCGCAGCTAGGATCGAGGGAAGCTACGCCGCCTATCCCCGCTGGAGTTCATACCCGCTCCCTGGCAGGATCAATGTGCACTTCTCCGCGCCGTCCTCGCCCGATCAGATCGAGAGTGTGCTCCCGCGCATCAGAACCAATAAAACCGGTCGTACAGTCTTTCCCCGCAGTACACGTGGTCTGGAGCGCCTCGTCTGGGCTTGCCCCGCTTGCGGTACCATTGGAGGGATCGCTCCTTATGGGAGCAGGATCGTATGCGAGCACTGCCACGCCGAGTGGACGCTCGATCGGAACATGCAGGTTCTCGCAACTGATGGAACGACCGTTCCTCTGTTAGAATTCGTCTCCTTCTTCTCAGAGAAGGATTTCTTTGGAGAGACGGACACTCTCTCATCGATCGGCAAGGTCGATCTCCTCGTGGGAGGTCAAGATCTCTCCTTTGTAGCTTCTGGAGAGGTGGTCTATCGCGATGGGGCGCTTCATATGGGTGAGAGGTCATTCCCTCTCTCCGAGGCGCGAATCATTCGCCTTGAAGGAAAGAATAGGCTGGACATAGGGTTTGCCCAGGATCGTAGATTACGACTCGTATTCGATCGTGATAGCCCGCTCAAGTGGGAGCGCTTCCTGCGGCGAGGCAAGCTCGACATCGAACCGTAAAGAGGAACGAATTAAAGGCTTGACGGTGGGATTCATCGATCGACTTGACAAGCGTGGATCTTCCGTCCTACGATGAAAACACCATGAAACTCCTGCGAAACGTGCTGTGCGTCATCCTAGCAGCGTTGATGCCCGCCCTGCCAGCCATCGGAGAGGAACTGCAGCCGAGCAAGGCCGACGCGGTTCGAACGTGGATAACAGTAGGTTCTTCGCTCCTATCCTTAGGAATAGCAGGCTCGAGCGCGTTCTTCGTCTGTCCCGAAGGCACACCTCTGTCTGATCTCCTTTTGGTTGCGATTCCGGCGGGGGGAGTCGCCGCTGCAGCGGGCACCATGGCCGGAAGATGGATCGCCAATACGACACTCAGCGTGAAGCCGTCTGCGTTACTATCTCCGCTTCTTGGTGCGGGTTTGGGAGCGCTCGCAGGCGCCGTTGTTGGCGGAATCAGCTTCGCGCTAACAGTCGCGATTGCCATCCCCATCGTTGATGCTCCGCCAGGTTATTGGGGAAGGTTTGATTATCCGCAGGCGGTAGGGATGGGCCTTCTTGCCGGAGCATTCTGGGGCGGCCTCTTGGGAATCCCTGCTGGCGCAGTAGCAGTGCCGATCATCTCATTCTACATGGGGTTCTAAGAGGCAGCCACTTACCAGATTTCTTGTAGCGGATCAATTAGCGCTGCGATAGCGGCATTGTGGCTGCGATCGTGTATCCTCTCCCTCAGCATGAACAAGAAAGATGCCACATTGATCGTCCTTGCTGGAGGAAAGTCGGAACGGATGGGAGTGCCAAAGCACCTCCTTCCGACTCCTAATGGAAGGCTGATCGATCACCTGTATCGGCGGCTCTCTCCTCAGTTTAACGAATCCCTTCTTGTTGGACGTGGCTTGGTTACCCCTGAGGGTGGATGGAGGATGGTGGAGGATGTCTTACCAGGACAAGGAGCACTTGTCGGGATCTACAGTGGATTGTTTTCTTCGAATACAGACAACAACTTCATCCTTGCATGCGACATGCCGTTTGTTGTCCCTGCACTTGTCTATTACCTCATTTCTCTCTCCTCAGAGAGCGTGGACGCAGTTGTTCCCGTTGTGCGAGGATACTATGAACCTCTATTCGCCGTTTACCGCAAGAGCTGCCTCCCGGTGATACATCGAGCTTTAGAACGTGGGAAACTGCAGGTCTCTGGCGCCTACGAAGAGCTACGTATACGTATCGTTGACGAGCAGGAGATCCGCTCCTTCGATCACGAATTAACTTCGTTCACGAACTTGAATACGCCGGACCAACTCGGTCTTCTTGCGTACCGGTTATAGATTACTCTTCCTTAGGTCAGTCTTTTCTCATTGAAAGATGAGCATGAGTGCGTGAGCTGTTAGGTTAATATACTCGGTTTGGAGAAGGAACGAAAGAGCTTCGCTTTTTTTCCTACATTAGTTTGGCATACTCAGTGTCACTGCGTCGTTGCTCCACCTCCTTTAAGGACTCCATCGTTACTCCCTTCTTGAGGAACTGCTCAGGCTTCTTGAGCGTTTGCAGTTTCTCAAACGGGGTAAAGTAGTCGTTGTACTTCTTCTTGATCTTTCCCTTCTTATCCACCGTCTCCATGGCAAACCCACATGGACGATGGAAGTTCAGGTACTCATTGAACGTCTCATTGTAAAATGACTGGATCTTCGTTGCCTGTGATTGCGGAATGTGCCAGTGCCCCATGTGCTTGCGAATGATGCTGCCATTCTTTCCCTCTACCAGCGCTTGGTCATTGGTATGCCGTGCTCTGCTCTTGGTGAACTCGATCAGTAGCTTGTTGAGCAGCTCCACTACTTTCTTGTTCACATACTCACTTCCATTGTCTGAGTGAAATCCATGGATGGTAAATGGATACTGTGCCATGGGGTGCTTGAGCACAGGCACGAGGTAGTGTTCACTGATCTTCTCTACACAACCGATCACCTCCCATTGTGTCACTTCATCGATGGTATTGATGTGGTATACCCCCTTCTCGCCATTGAGATCCCCTTGATGCACCGTGTCCACTCGGATGAATCCCGGCTTACCCTGTGGGTCAGGACGGCGACGTTCACCATATTTACAGGATGATGGCTTGGTCTTCTCAATGGTCAGGGTATGGTTACG